>JAZUGM010000266.1:0-22024 GCA_045641205.1 Thermoguttaceae bacterium | reverse complement strand
CGGCGTCGGCGAATCGAGCGAACAGACGTCAAAATTACTCGACGCGGCGCCGGAAAAAGAACTGCGAATGCCGCCGACGCGAACGCGAGAACGCGATTTGGAAACGGACTCGTCCGCCGACGCGACGCGCGCCGAATTGGAAAACTCCGTCGACGCGTTCTCGTCGACGCGCGCGATCTCCCCGTCGGAAACGCTCGCGCGATATTTAATCGGCGCAATTCCAAATTCCGCCAACTGGGCGCGCGTAGGAGCAAGCGCGGAAGGAAAACGTTCCCAAGATTCGTCGGGCACGAAAGTCAACGCTCCGACCGTCGCCAACGCAAGCGTCGAACACCACGCGAAGCCCTTTAACATATTTCCCAACATTTCACGTCCTCCCGACGCCAAATCAAAAATCCTTACTTCCCGCCTCTGTTTGACCGTCGACGTCAAACCAAAATCGCTAGGCGGGGAAAATTTTAACAAATATTACGAAAAAAGCATAGAGCAATTTTGACAAGACGTAGAAAAACGGCGTTCATCCCGCTTTATTACGCGAAACGCCGAACGCAACGCGAATAAAACAGGAAAAATACGAAATATATTACTGCACATCAGGCATCGGAACGAGTTTGCCCGCTCGAATCGCCTCTTGCGCTTCCGGCTGGTCGACGCCGTAAAAAATCGCGTTCAGATCGATCCACGTCGCGAGCGTTCTCAATTCTTCGTCGGTCAATTCGACGTCCATATGTCCCTCGCGCAACAACTTCATCAGACGACTGCCCAACGCGCCGTACATACCGCCGGGTTCCGTCGCCTGAATCTGATTTCGACCTCCGAATCGCGGAACAAGCGCTTCGGCGGCGTTCTTAGGATTCGTGCCCTCGCCCCAAAAATCGCGGTCGTTTGTCAGCGCGATATAGGAACGAGTGAAAGCGTTCGACCCTTCGCCTTCAGGAACGCCCGTCAAATCCAATCCGCCCGCGTTGCGTTCTCCGTCGTGACAGGCGACGCAACGCGCGTTAAGGATCGGCTGGACGTCGTGAGGAAACGCAAAAGGACGACCGCCAAGTTTGCCCGGCGTTATTTCCGAAGGCTCGCGTTTGGCGGCAAGCGTTTGCGACGCGTCCGCGCTGTACGCTTCCAAGCCGGACGCGTCGCCCGCGTCTCGACGTTCGTGGCAACCGACGCAAGAAATTTTCTCGCCCGGCTGGAGATACGTCAAAGAACGCATAGTCTGGTAAGCGTTCCCGTCGGCGTCGAGCGCCTGCAAGTAAAAGGGCGTTTGCGCCGGAACTTTAAAATACGCGCTGCCGTCCGATTCGACGGGCACGGTTCCCAGAATCGCGCGTCCGTTTTCCTCGCGCGCTTTGCCGATCGGCGGATTGTCGGCGTCGCGCGTCGTCTTCGGAAAGAGCTGAACGATTCGTAATTCTTTAATCGACCCGCGTTCGACTTTGGCGCCAAGTCCCTTGTAAACGTCGACGACGCTCATTTCTCCGTAATTAGGCGCGTTTTCTGGAAGTTGACTCGACCAAACGGGGGGCGTCTCGCGTTCAAGAAGCGGAATCGGATTCGTCGCGCCAATCTCCGGGTCGCGATAGACCAATTCGCGATTTCCGAAAACGTCGAGCGCGTAAATTCCCAAAGCGCCGGGATTCTGCGGCGCCTCGCCTTCCCAACGCAACTTTTCGGGCGAATAGGAAACAAAGAAATATTTTTCCGAAAGAGGGAACGGCGAATCGTAGTATTCGGAAATCGAGAGCGATTCCGCTTCAGGGAACGGAACCTCGGGCGTGACGCGCGTCAACGCCTCTTGACCGTCGGAAGCGATCGTCGGATCGACTAAAACGATCGGTCCTGCGGCGATCGAATGATGCGCGCTTGCGGTAAAGACAAATTTGCGACTGTTGGGAATCGCGCGAACTTGAAAAGAACAATGCGGCTTCGGCGTCGCGTTCCCCCACAGCGCGGCGGGATTCGTTCCGTCGGGTCGAGTCGTCCACAAATTCTGGTGCGTTACGGCGTCGCGATCGATATAATCCCAACGCGCGTAAACAATTCGTCCGTCGTTCGCGACTTCGGGGAACCATTCGTTCGTGTCGTGCCAAGAGAGCGTCTTGATATTCGAGCCGTCGTCGTTCATCGAATGAAGCGTGTAGACGTGCCAGCGTCGTCCAAATCCCCACCAGAAACAACGCGCATAACCTCGTCGACGCGTCGAGGAAAAGACGATTTTCCCGTCGGGCAAGAAATTCGGCGTTATGTCGTCGAAGGAGCCGCTCGTCAGTTGTTTTAAATCAGTTCCGTCGACGCTAGCGCTCCAGACGTGATAAAATCCTTCGTCGGGATCGTTAAAATGGACTTGGTACGGATCAAACGCTTTGTCGGACGAAAGATCGACCCAAGAAAAGACGAGTTTTTTCGCGTCAAAAGACAGACGAGGTTCCAGTACGCTTCCGTTTTGCAAACGTCCGTCGAAAATATCGCGACATTCGAACGACTCGCCCGGCTTATCAAGACGAAAGATTCCGCCCCCCTTGCGCGCTCGCCAACCGAAATATTGCATCACAAGATGACTGTAAGAACTAGGCGTTCTTTTAACAAATAGAAGCGGGTTCTCCGTAAAAAGTTTGTTAGAGAAAACGATTTTACGCTTCAATCCGCGAACCTCGACGTAAAATCGTTCGGCGGCGGTTCCGTCTTCGGCGTCGGACGCCAACTTTGACGCTTTCTTTTCAAGCGCGACTAACTGCGCTTCAAGATTTTGCGCGACGTCTTCGTCGAGCGACTCCGCCAAATCGTCGAAAAGCAAACGCGCTTTTGCGAGATGATTCGACGCGGCGGCGCGATACGCGGCGCGGTCGCACGGCGAAATTTTGTCTTCTTGCAACCATTCGTATCGAATCGTCGCGCCGAAATTCTTGCCAAAATCTTCCGGCTTAGGACGCGCGTTCGGCACGACGTCGGGCAAAGATTCGTAAGACCAGAGCGCGCCAAGTTCGGAATCCGCGCCCGCGTCGAATCCTTCCGACGCGACGTAAGTTTCAAGCGGGGCGCCCGACGCGTCGACAAACGAAATCGTCGGATTCCATCGAGTCGTGTCGCAAAAATGCTTGTCTTTGCGCGCGACGACAAAGCGGAAAACGTCCCCTTTCTTCACGTTTTTCTCGATAAAAAAGCGAACGCCCTTGGCGTCCGCGCCCTCGAGCGAATCTTGCCAAATCGTTCGATCGTTGAAACGAATCGAAACGTTTACGCCGTCCGAATCCGAATCGACGTGCGCTTTGCCGACAAAACCCGATATTTCAACGACGCCCGCGCGAGGAACGCGAAAAGCGCGAACCGACGCGGCGCTCTCGCTAGGGTGCTGCCAGTCGCGACCGACGCGCGCCCATTGCTGTTCGCCGACGTAAAACGTCGATTCGTACCACGTTTCTTCGCCGCCGGACTTCATCGGAACGTAAGGCGAAATCGTCGCGGGCGCGTCGGTCGTTTCAAGCGTCCAATTAAACGCGGGCGTCGAATCGACCCAAACGACTCCCGAATCTTGCGCGAAACCGTAAGACGCGCAACGCCATAGGCATATAGTCGCGAGACAAATAAAAAATAAGCGGTTCGTTTTCATTTCAATAATTTTGGGAAAAAGAACGCGAAATCAAATAAAACCGTCGTTGATGCGTTCACGGAAAGCCGCGTATCAATGGAAAGCCACGCGTCAACGATGCGCGGATACGTTCGGTTCGAGAACGCTCGTTAAAAAACAACGCCTAAACTTAGAAAGTAAGAAAGCCGTCGAGTTCTTGCGTTTCACTTTTTGGCAATTCAACAAATCCGCGTATCGTTGATACGCGGATTTCCGTGAACGCTTACGTCGCGACTATTACGGCGCGTACTGTTCGCACGGCTCGACGTCAAGCAAGGGCCAGACCAACTCGCCGCGCATTTGCGCTTCTTCGTCTTGGAAGGCGCCAAGTCTCAACGCGTTCGCGTCAAGCCACAGAATAAAGGCGTGCCGATCCTCGTCCGAAACGACGTCTTTATGATTCTCGTCGAACAGAATCTTACCCAGTTTCGCCTCGGAAGCGCCGACTCGCCCAGGTCGAGCGCGCGATCCGCCGTGCGTTCCCGTCGTCGTCAAGCCGCCGCGCATCGAACCGCTGTAGTAATAGACGTAAGGACGCAAGTCTTCGTAATCCATCGATTTCGGCTCGACGTTCTTTTCAACGTGACAACCGACGCACTTGTTTTCAATAATCGGCCGAATCATACGATAGAAGTTAATCGGCTCGACTTTGCCGCATTCGGGCTCGAGTTTCGACGGCTTCCGTTGGAACGCGAGCGGTTGCGCCGAATCGGGCGTATTGGAGACACTTTCCGTCGTCGGCTCGTGGCACCCGACGCAAACTAGTTTTTCACCGGGGTGAACAAAGGCGACCGCGCGCATCGTTTGAACCGCCATATTATTTTCATCGAGCGCTTGGAACAATAACTGCTTGCCGTAAGGAGCCTCGAAATAAGCGCTTCCGTCTTCTTCGACCGGCACGGTTCCCAACGGAATGCGCGGAGTGTTCTCCGTCGCGTATCCAATGAACGGCGTGTCCATCCACGGATTCGACTTCGGTATGACTTGCAAGACGCGCAAACGCTTAATCGGACGATCAGCCGGGAACGGTCGGTCGTGAATATTGACGTTGACGACGCCGATCGTCGCGGTTTTGTCGGCGTCGACGTAGTCTTCGCCTTGCGCGGTTTGTTGCGCGACGACGGGCGGAACCGGGCGCGGCTGAAGCGGTATCGGCTCGGTTAAACGCAAACGCGGATCGTATCCTATCGGCAGAATCTCGCGTTCGCAAAGAAGCTCTTCGTTGCCGTATCTGTCAAGCATAACGAGGTCTTCCCAACTGTTGCATAAATACAGGTCTTCGCTCAACGCCCAAGGCGCGCCGTAACGATATTGACTGCGGTCGTAAGTTTCCGACTCGGGGAAGGCTTCGTAAGGCGTGATTCGTCGAATTTGACTCATATGATTGTCGTTCGGAACGCGCAAATCGAGCAAACATAGCGAACCGAACGACTCGCCGTGGTGCGGCGCCGCCGTAAATATATATTTATGCGAGCCGGGAATCGGGCGAAATTGCATCTGAGTCATCGGAAGCCCCGACGGCGCGTCTTTACAATTTCCGAAGCGGTGGTCGCCGTGTTCGCAATCTTCGAACGTGTCCCACGGGTAAGGATAATTTCCCTGCGGCGAGCGCGGGTTGCGTCCGTCGGGCGCGCACGTCCAGAAAGTCGACCCTAAACAATTTTCACGGTCGGTATAATCCCAACGGGAATAAACCAGCGCGCCGTTGTTGTCGACGGTCGGGCGCCATTCGCTCGTTTCGAAGAAACTGATCGGATAAATATCGGAACCGTCTTTTTTCATCGAGTGCATTACGGAAGTCGTCACGCGTAAAGACGCGCCTTCCCCAAAGCAACGAATGAACCCGCCGCGACGCTCGGAACAGAAGACAAGACGCCCCGAAGGAAGCTCGCAGACGTCGAAATCGTTGTAAGCGCCGTCGGTCAACTGTTCGATTTCGTCGCCGTCGACCGTCGTTTTAAAAATACTCCACGTCGTTTCGGGCGTCCAAATCCAGCGATGTTCTTGCGAATTGCACCACGAGAAATAGATCGTTTTGCCGTCGTAACTCAATTCCGGCTTGTAGAAGGCGCCCGTGTTCAACTCGCGACCGGCAAGGCGTTTGTGCAGTTTCGTCGGAACGACTTTCTTACCGCCGATTAAATCGACGATTTTCGGGTCTTTTTCTTTCCAATTCTGAAGTGCGAAGATTCCGCCGCCGTGAATCGTGTTGAATCCGTAAAGCTGGGTCGACATATGCCCGCCGATTCGATCCGTATTGAACATATTCGTCAAGCGGCTTCCAGCGTAACAACCGCGCGCTAGAAACATAATACGGTCGAGGTCGGCGACTTCGTCTTGCGCGAACATAACCGCGCGACGGTATCCGCACGCGATAAAATAGTCGGCGATCGTCGCTTCTTTGTCGTTAAAATAGGCGTCTCCAGTTGCGAGGTCGCGCGCGACGGCGGCTTCAAAGCGCGTAAATTCGTCGCGGAGGCGTTCAAAAGACTCGTCTTCGACAAAGGAACCCGATTCGAGTAAAACGCGAACGCGTCGCAAAACGACTTGAACGGGCGTCTTTTCTTTTTCGGGATAGACTAACGAGTTTTCGTCGAGCGCTTGCTCGGCGGCGCCCCTCGGCGGCTTGCGTTCGCCGCTCAATTCTTTTTCGAGTTCAAGGAACCGCTCGCCCCAGTTGGCGTAGACGCCTTGGCGGAAATCTTCGGCGCGGAACGATTTCAATTCGAGCGATTCAAGACGCTTATTAATAGCGTCTTTGTTCGCCTCTTGAATCGGAATATTTTTCGCCGGTTTTTCACCGGGCGCGACTTCAATTTCAAGTCCGCCGGTCGGGAACAAATGGTCGAGCGACGCGGCGGAACTCGTTTCTAACTTGCCGCCGAGTTTGTCGGCAAGAGCGCCCGATACTTGAACGCTCGTCAAACTCTTCCAACGATCCAACCCGAGTTCGTCGAACGACATAATTTGATTTGGCGCGTCGGCGTCGCGCGTCGCTTGGAAATATTTTGGAACGTCGGGAAAGCGTTCGACTTTCAACGCTTCTTGATTTGGCGCGGTCTTCAACAATTCGCGTTCGTATTCCGCGCGCAACTGTTCCGACGAAGCGCTCGACTCGGCTTCAAAACGCGTCAAGAGAATAGTTTCGGAATCCGCTTCGATCGTTGACGTCGGAATCGTTTCGGCCGAAAACTCGCGAACGCCCTTCCATATGCGCAACTCGTCGATTACGCCGTCGCAAAACAACCCGCGATCGACGAGAGAACCGATCGCAAATTGGGCGTCGGCGGGCGTCGGAGAATAGGGCGCGTCGAGCGTTCCTTTCCCGACGAGCCGACCGTCGACGTAAAGGCGCGCTTCGTCGACGTCCATATTCAGACCGATGTAATGGACTTGACCGTCGGCAAGATCGACGTCGGAACTAATCGTATTAGGCGACTTATTGCCCGGAACGTAAAGCGAAAGGCGCCCCGTTCCGGCAAACGTGTAAAGCTCCCAGTGGCGAGGAGAAGATTTGTCTTCGTTCGCGAGAAAGATTTGGAACTGTTCCTTCGAATCGACGCGCGCCCAAAAATCGACGCTGAAGGGGCGCGAATTGAGAAGTTCGTCGCTGGAAAAGACAAAAGACCGTCGTTTCGGGGCGATCGCCGTTCCAAATTCCGGCTTGAACGAATCGACGACGAAATCGTTCGCAAAAAAATCGGGCGCGTCGACGGCGGAATCGACCGTACTGACTCGATTAAGCGTCGGAGGAAGTTGCGCAAGCGCGACGTGCGAAACGGCAAGCGTCGCCGCAGTCAAAATCAGGAAAAAGGCGCGTTTCATAGGAGCAATATTTTCCCCAGTTTTTTAAAAAACCGGCAAGAATTTCAATGAAGTTGAAAACGTCCAAAGGAACTCGTTCGAAGGCGCCGACAATCCCCAAACAAAGACGCAAGCCTCGCGAATCCCACAAGCGTTCGAAACGTTCGTCGTTCCAAACGATTTTATTGTATCGTTTCAAAACGCCCTTTTCAAGTCCTTGGAACGTCGGTTTAACAAAAAAAGGAAGAAACGAAACAGTTGTAAGCATTCACGAAGCAACGACGAATGAAATTCGGCGGTTAGTTGAATCAAGACGTCTGGCGAGAACCGACGAAGCGGAATCCCCGCGTCGTAAGGCGCGGGCGTGGAAGCCGCCGGTATATACCGGTGGATGGAGTCGGTTCGCAAAACGTTGATTACGCGACGAGGAGAAATTAAAAACGTTTCAACGGCGCGACTTCCAACGACTCGATCGTCAAGAATTTCGCACTTTCGTTCGTCAATTTCAACGCGCGATTCTCCGGCGCGGCGTTCGCGTCGGTAACCGTTCGCTCGCCGTTGACGCAAACGTCGACGATATTGCTCGTCGCTACGACGTCAAGTTCGATTCGCCCGGTCGACATATCGACGCGTTCGACAACGAAATCGTTAAGTCGAACCGCGCGTTCTGAAAAGACGACGCGCAACGTTCGTCCTCCGGCGTATTGCAGGGTCAAATCGCGCATTAAGTCGATATTTTGCGGATCGAACGTCGCCAAAAGACGCAATCGGAACCGCTCGGGCAAAGGCGCTTCAAATTCTTCCGGGACGTTCTTTTCGACAAGAACCGCGTCTAGCGTTTCCGGGATCATTTCCGAAACGAATTTTTCGCCGAGCGAGCCGTCTTCGCGTCGGATTAGTTCGTGAAAGACGGCGCAACCGCCGAACCCTTTTTCTCTAGTCCAACCGCAAATAATCCGTCGATCTTTGCCAAAGGGCGCCGTTTTCGGAACGTTGATTATTCCGTTCATCAAGATATTCGGCTCCGTCGGAATTTCCCAAGGACCAAGCGGCGATTTCGAACGTCGATAGTACCCGTTCAAATGATTGGCTATCAAATAATAGTCGTCGCCCCACTTGAACCAGTCGGGACATTCGGGCTCGCCGTTTTTATGCGTGTAAACGGGATCAAGCAACGTCCAATCTTTCAAGTCGTCCGATACGGCGTGCGCCCAACAACCCTTGCCGCGATAGTTCGTCGTAATATACATATGGAACTTGCCGTCTCGCGGGTCTTGGAAGACGACCGGGTCGCGCGTTCCTTGTCCGTACCCCTCGGGCATTAAAAACAGCGGCTTCGGCTCCTGTTTCTCAAAATTTATTCCGTCGTCGCTCGTCGACAAGCATAACAAGCCGTAAACGTTTTTAGTCTCGCCGTTTGGCAAGGTATATTCAACGGCGCGATTCGCATAAAACGCGTAATATTTGCCGTCGTAAAAAAAGACGGAGCCCGTGCAAATGGAACCTTCGTTTTGGTCGTCGATAGGAACGACGAAAGGCTGATGCGTCCAATGTTTCAAGTCGGTCGAGGTCGCTTGAATCCATTGATGCGCGCCAAATCCGTTTTTCGCCCCGTGATGATTCTTATCAAGCAGATACATAAAATGGAAGACGCCTTCCGCGTAAAAAGGCATACAGTCGCCGACGGAATACCGATTCACGGGCTTCCAGTACTGCAACGAAGCGCCGGAGCCGTCGTCGACGCGCGAACGCGTATCGACGCGCCCCGCGCCGCCCGAAAGCACGACGATCTCTTCGTCGCTCAACGCGCGATCCCATACGGCGACAAAATCGACGTCTCCTTCAAATTCGGCGCGCGGCTTGGCGTCCTTCGCGCTCGAATCGTACTGCGCGCCAAGCAAAAATCGCACGTCGTTCGTTCGGATCGTTCCCAGCGTAAAGTCTTCGTCGCAACAGCGCCCGTCGACGAACAGTTCCATTTTCGCGGAATCGACGCGGCAATAGACGTCGTGCCAAGCGCTCGTCGCGGCTTCGGAATCGAGCGTCTCCGACCGAGGCGCGACGCACGTAAGCAAGCCTTTGTTTTTAGTCGTGCCGACTTCGGCGCCGATCGCGTCGTTGAGACAATATAAATTGAACGCCAAAACTTCGTGTCCGCCGTGCTTCGACATAATCGGCGAATTGTTCCAAACTTCCGGCGCGCAACGGAACCGCAAGCCGAACGTCAAGCCGTCCCCTTCGATTTTCAGAGCTTCGTTGGCTTCGTCGTTAAATTCGATCCAGCCGCCTTTGGCAAATCGCGCGACAAGTCCGTCTCCGCCCCGCAGTTTCGATTCGACTTGCTCCGATTCGGAAAGCGGAACGCCAAGTTCGACGCCGCCCGATAATTTTAAGACCGCGCTAGATTTTTGCTCGAAATTCCAACAAGCGACCGCGCTTTTCAACACGGCGTCGGGCGTCGCGTCGTCGGCGCGACAAGGCGCGAGCGTCGACAAAACGACAAACGCGCCGCAAAGAATAGCGATATGTTTTTTCATTGAATGAACCTACGCGTTAAAAACGATAAATCTTACTTGGCAAATTGTTTCAAATCAACGGGCGTAGAGACGCCTTCAAGAGTCGGCTCGATCGGCGGAATCGACCCGTCGGGCGCAAATTCAAAACGATCAAGGCAAGTCTCGCGTCCCCAGCCTCCGGCGGGTTGAGGCTGAATAATGCGGTGATAGAAAATATAATTCTCCCCGTTCGGCAGGAACAAGAAAGAATGATGCCCCGGTCCGAAGATATTTTTTTCAGGTCGTTTCGACAAAATAATCGCATCTTTTTCCGGGCTGACGAACGGACCTAACGGAGAATCGGACGTCGCGACCCAAACTTGATAATTCGGATCGCGCGTGTCGTTTTTCGACCACGTGAGATAATAGCGTCCGTTTCGGAAAAAGACAAAGGTTCCCTCAAAGAAGTTCGGAGGCGTAATATCCTTGATCGTCTCAAGTTTCAGGGACGTCATATCGTCGTTAAGTTCGGCGACGCAAAGATACGAATTGCCCCAGTATAGATAATTCTTGCCCGAATTCGGGTCGCAAAAGACGTAAGGATCGATCTCGACTCCGCCGCGCCCCTTCGGACGCAAGTTATGCCCGACGATCTCGCCCGCGTCGACAAAAGGTCCGACGGGATCGGAACCGACCGCGACGCCGATCTTTTCGTTCGCGCAATAGTAGAAATAATAACGGAACTCCCCTTCCCCGACCTCTTTTTCGATAATCGAAGGCGCCCAGAATTTCTCTCGTTCCCAGCGAATATCCTTCGCGGAAAGTACGACGCCCTCGTAACGCCAGTCGACTAGATTGTCGCTCGAATAGGCGCAAAATCCTTTAGCGCTCGAGGTCGGATAGACGTAGACGCGTCCCGTTTTCTTCGAAAATAAAACTTCGGGATCGGCGTTGGCGCCCGGAAAAATTGGATTGCGATATTTTTTACCGTCGTCGGCTTCGCTCGAATCGACCAAACATAAATCGGCGCAACTTAACGCGACGCAACCCAACGAAGCGCGCTTCAACAATTCGCGCCGCGTCAAACGGAATTCGGAATATTTCAAGGCTAACTCCTAATCGTTAAAAAGGCGAGTCGGAATAAAAAACGACACGCCGATTATTGTAAGGCGTCGAAGAAGCGTTTTCAAGAAAAAACGCTTAGATTTCTATAAAAAGGACGTTTCTTGTCAAAATCGCAAAGTCTCAACGGAATTTTTCTCGACGTCTAAAGGGAAAATCCTAGGATCACGGTTCTATTCGTCGTTCTCGACTCCAAGTCGCGCTTGTTTTACGGCAAGTGAAAAAAAAGGCAAATCGCCCCCCAAGGTTCTTGAGAAAGACTCTTTAAATCGGTATAATAAAATCACGCGAGACAAGAGCCTCGCGCGTTGGGAACTTCTTCGGATCAGACGCGACGCCGCGTCGATTATCCGAAAAAGTCCGTCTTCGTCCATAGTTATGTTCTTGGATTAGCTTTTCTACGTTTTAAAGGGTAGAAAGCGCTAATCAAACGGAGAATTCGATGAAATCTACGTTGACTTATTTCGTCGCGACGTCGCTAGTCGTCGCGATCGCTTGCTCGGCGTCGTCGGTCGCGAATGCGGCGAGTCCCTTGCCCAAATTGAAAGTTAGTGAAAACAAGCGTTTTTTAACGACTGAAACGGGCGCGCCGTTCTTTTGGCTCGGCGACACGGCGTGGGAACTATTCCACCGTTCGACGCGCGAAGAAGCGCTCCAATACTTAGACGCGCGTCGCGCGCAAGGTTTCAACGTCGTTCAAGCCGTCGCGATCGCGGAGTTGGGCGGACTTGACGTTCCGAACCGATACGGTTTCTTTCCGTTCGTCGACAAAACGGCTCCGACGCCCGACGTCAAAGAGGGCGCGGAAAACGATTATTGGGATCACGTCGATTTTATCGTCGACGCGGCGAACGAGCGCGGAATATACGTCGGCTTCCTACCCTCTTGGGGCGCGTACTGGAAAGACGGACAAATTCTAACGCCTGAAAACGCCGAGAAATACGGCGAATGGTTGGGACGACGGTACAAGGAAAAAGGAATCGTTTGGATTCTCGGCGGCGACAGAACGATCGACAACGCCCGCGAACGCGCGACCGTCGAAGCGATCGCGACCGGCTTACGTCGCGGAGACGGCGGAGCGCATTTGATCACTTTCCACCCGCGCGGCGGAGGCGGCTCGTCTGAATATTTCAAGGACGCGCCTTGGTTCGACTTCCATATGCGCCAAAACGGACACAACGTCGAATACGGTTCCTACGCTCCGACGACCGCCGATTACGCGCTCGAACCGACGAAGCCGGTTTTGGACGGCGAGCCGATCTACGAGGATCACCCCGTAAGTTTCAATCCCGACAAACTAGGACACTCGATCGCCGCCGACTGTCGTCGCGCGTTCTATTGGGACGTCTTTAACGGCGCGTTTGGGCATACTTACGGGCATCATTCGATTTGGCAATTTTACGACTCGAAGCGCGAAGGTTGCAACCCGATCAACCGACCTCTATTCGACTGGCGCGACGCGTTGGCGCGGCCGGGCGCGTCGCAAATGAAGTTCGGAAAGGCTCTAATCGAATCGCGACCGTTCTTGACGCGAATTCCCGATTCAGAACTGATCGCGCCCGACGAGAACGCGAGTTCCGTTCCAGGCGCGGGCACGCGTCGATTCGTCGCGACAAGGGACAAGGACGGAACCTTTGCGTTCGTTTATTTTCCAGTCGGACGCGCCGCAACGATTCGAACGAGTCGACTGGCGGCTAAGACGTTGCGCGCGTATTGGTTCGATCCGCGAACCGGGAAATCGACGTTTATCGACGAGTTTGCCAACGACGGCGAACGTCGATTCGAGCCGCCGACTGTCGGCGAAGCGCTCGATTGGGTTCTCGTTCTCGACGATTCGGCTAAAAAATACCCGACGCCCGGCACGAAAAAACTTTGAAAGCGCGGAAAGCGCCGACTTACAAAAGTCGTCGAAAAAAAAAGACGCCCCTTGAATATTTCTAAATATATGTTACATTCATTTGTAATAAAATTACATTTGAAGGATCAACAAAAATGCAACCGTCAAAAGACGAATTATTGCAAGAATTTAGAAACGTTTGCAAGAAGCTCGGTTGGAAGTTGACTTCGTTGCGGTTCGCAGTTTATTGTTTTTTGAAGGACAACAAAGAACACCCGATCGTCGACGCCGTTTGGGCGGCGGTAAAACGCGAAACGCCCGCCGTTTCAAGAGAAAGCGTCTATCGAATTTTGAACGATTTTGCCGAGAAAGGGTTGATCGCCGTGTTAGATCGCGCCGACGTCGTGGCGAGATACGATTCTAATCCCAAGCGACACGACCATTTTTTTTGCGAGCGTTGCGGTCGAGTCTTTGATTTTGAAGTCGTCGACCTTGAAAAGTTAGTCAAGCCGCTTGTCGACAAGACGGGTCGGATCGATTACGTCGAAGCGAGAGTCAGAGGCGTTTGTCGCGATTGTTTGAACAAAGAACAAACGAATGAAAACGCCGTCGAATAACAAGCGGCGCGTTTAGGAGATTCGGCAAATAGTTCGTTTAATTCGGTTTTGAACGAACTGTTTGTCAGGCGTGTTAGAGAGTACGAAAGGAAAGCTATATGTCTACGAAGAAAAAGTTTGTCTGCAAGGTTTGCGGTTACGTCTACGAAGGCGACGAAGCGCCCGCCAAGTGCCCTCAATGCGGAGCCCCTCGTTCCAAGTTTGAAGAAAAGATCGACGCTTCGATCGGTTCCTATGCGACGGTTCATTCGATCGGCGACGGCAAAGTCGAAAACGAAGAAATTGTCGAAGGACTCCGCGCCAACTTCAACGGTGAATGTATGGAAGTCGGAATGTATCTCGCGATGAGTCGTCAAGCGGAACGCGAAGGCTACCCTGAAATCGCGGAAGCGTTCAAACGCTACGCCTTTGAAGAAGCCGAACACGCGTCCAAATTCGCGGAACTCCTCGGCGAAGTCCTTGTCGCAGACACGAAAACGAACCTTAAAATGCGCGCGGAAGCGGAAGCGGGCGCTTGCGCCGGTAAATTTGACATTGCCAAGAAAGCCAAGGCGCTCGACTACGACGCTATTCACGACACGGTTCACGAAATGGCGAAAGACGAAGCGCGACACGGCGCCGGTTTCACTGGTTTGCTCAAGCGTTATTTCGGCGAATGAATCTAAATCGGCGCTTAGTCTCTCGACAAAAGCGCCTTGTTTGAATTCGCGACGAGCGGCGACGTTCGTCGCGTTCGCGTCCCGTTTGCGTCATAAGGCCGAGCGCAAACGGACGTTTCTTATAAATTGTCTAATTGCAAAAATTTTTTCGAAAAATAGTTGTTTTTCTCAACAATTTCTCTTATAATTATCGCAACTGTCAACGGCGATTTGCTACGAAGCGATTTCGACTGCAAATTTCCACTTCCATCCCTCCCTTTCCCAACAAAGGATAGCTATGAAAAACAAACGCGCGCATATTGATAGACGTACGTTTTTAGCCGCGTCGGCGTCGGCGCTTGCGGCTCCGCTTTTAGTGCCGGGCAGCGTCTTCGGATTCAACGGCGGAGTGTCCCCAAGCAATAAGATCGTCCTGTTCCATATCGGTCTGGGCAATCGAGGCAACGAATTGCTCGGCGGTTTTCTGAACAACGCGAATTTCCGTTCTTTGGGCGTCTGCGACTGCTACAAAGACCATTTGAATCGCGCCGCCGACCGAGTTAAGAACCATTATCACATTAATTCCGTTCCCACCTACGCGCATTATGAAGACGTCCTCCAACGCGACGACTTCGACGCGATCGTCTGCGCTTGTCCGGACCATTGGCACACGAAGATTTCAGTCGAAGCGTGTCAAGCGGGCAAAGACGTCTATTGCGAAAAGCCGTTGACGCTCACGCTCCAAGAATCCCGCCTCATCGTCAAAGCGGCGCGTAAATATAACCGCGTCTGCACGAGCGGAAGCCAACGCGTTATGGAAGACTACGGGTATATGGCGCCGATTATCAAGAGCGGCGCGATCGGCGAAGTGAAGGAAGTCTTCGTCGGACTCGGCGATCCCCCGCGACACGCCTACTTGCCGGAACAGCCGATTCCCGAGGGATTCGACTGGGATCGTTGGCAAGGTCAAGCGCCTTGGGCGCCTTTCAATAGCGAGCGTTGTTCGGGCAATTACGGCGGCGGTTGGCGTCGTTACACCGAATACGGCAACGGATTCCTCGCCGACTGGGGCGCGCACAAATTCGGCGGCGCCGCGTATATTCTCGGCGTCGACTTGGAAGAGCCGGTCGAACTTCTGCCCGCCGGGTATAACGAACAGCCTTACGCTTGCGCCGTCTTTAAGAGCGGTCTCAAGATGTATCACGCTTGGAACGGTCCGCACGATATTACGTTCGTCGGCACGGAAGGCGAATACAAGCACAATCAAACGAAAATGAACCCGATCAAGCCGGTCGAAGTTCGTCGTTATTCGGGCGGCGCGACCAACATTGCCGACGATTTCGCTTTCTGCGTCCGCAATCGTCTGCGTCCGTTCCAAGATTTCCAATACGGCGCGAATACCGCCTCTTTGTGCCAACTTTTGGCGATCGTTCACAAACTCGGTCGTCGTCTCGTCTGGGATTCCGCCAAATGCGAATTTGTCAACGACCCGGAAGCGACGAGACACGTCTCCAGACCGCAACGTTATCCTTACGTCATTCCCGAAGTGTGAACCTAAAACGTTTCGATCGCTTATTTAAAACAACAAACGCGCAAGCGTTATAATAAATAGGAATTTATAATGAAATTAACTTGGAAAACGTTCGTGTTCGGCGTCGCGTCGGTCGTCGCGCTTTGCGCCGCGTCCCTTCAAACGTTCGGACAAGACGCCGCCGCGAAATTCGCGGAATGGGCGCCGAAAATGTCCCCGCAAAACTTTGCCGACGATGCGCAAGTCAAAGAAATGGAAGCCGCGCAACAAGGCTGGATGTATTTCTGCTTGCAAGACGGCGCCAAGTCGCCCGAACTCCGCGCCGAAACGAATAAATTGGCGCTCGACGCGCTCAAAGGCGACTATCCCGTCGCGACGAAGGCGTGGCTGTTGCACGTCCTGCAATGGGTCGGCGACGATTCTTGCGTCGACGGTCTCGCCGCGCTTTTGACGAGCGACGAGCCGCGCTTGTTCGACGGCGCCGCGCGCGCTTTGGCGCAAATTCCGACGGAAAAAGCGCTCGACGCGCTCAAGAAGGCGCAAGCGGATTCGAAAGAACCGAAGCGCTTCGACTCCTATATTAAGGCGCGTTCGGTCGATTTGTCGATCGGCGTCGAGACGGAGCTTCCGCTCGCCTTGTCGCAAATTTCGGACGCTGATTTCGACGCGTATATGAAGGGATTCGGAACCCTTTCGCTCGACGACCAAGCGCGCGCGCTCGGCGCCGTTCGCGTTCGTAAAGCGAAGAATTACGAGTCTCTCGTCGTAAGTGAAATTGAAGCCGCGCCCGAATCCGACGAAGTTAAACGCGCCGCCGTGTTGGCGCTCGAAACGATCGGATCCGGTAAAAATTTCGGCGTCTTGTACGACCAACTTTCGAAATATGATCGCGGTCTGATCGTTCGCGTTATGAAAAATATCGTCGCGGACGACTTTGACGCCGCCGTCGTCGACGCGCTCAAGAAGGAAAAGGACGGAGCGAACTTGGCGTCTTTGGCGGAAGTCGTCGGCGGACGTTATATCGTCTCCGCCGTCGCGAACTTGCTTGACGCCGCGAAAAAGGACGACTGCCCCGCGCGTCTCCAACTCCTTGCCGCCGCCGAACGCCTTGCGACTAAGGCGAATATCGCCGACTTTGTCGACGCCTCCTTGGCGATCGCCGACCGCGGCGACCGCGATCGCGCCGAGCAAATTATTTCGCGTCTGTGCGAAGGAGACGCCTCGCCCGTCGTCGTGATGATGAACAATCAAAACGGCGCGCAAATTATGTTGCTTCTTGGTCGTATCGGCGGAGACGCCGCGCTTGCGACGATCGAAAAAGCGTTGAATTCGGGCGACGCTCAAGCGAACGCTTTGGCGGTTCGCGCCTTGTGCAACTGGCCCAACGCCGTCGTCTGGCAAAAATTGCTCGCCGCCGCGCAAGACAAAGCCTACCCGGAACAAATCAAAATTCAAGCGTTGCGTTCCTTCATTCGCGTCGTCTCGCTTCCCGACGAACAAGACGGAATCGATATGTCCGGCAAGGACAAGCTCGCCAACTTGAAGAAAGCGTTCGAACTTGCGACGCGCGACGACGAGCGCAATCTTGTGCTTGAACGCGTCGGCGCCGTCCGCGAGCCGGAATCGGTCGAATTCGCGTTGCAATTCGTCGATACGGACTCCTTGAAAAACAAGGCGATCAACGCCGTTTTGGATCTTGCGCATCAAGACTACTTGCGCAAACAGAACAAAGACCTCTTCCTCAAAGCGCTCGACGTCGTTCTCGAAAAGGGCGACCAAGGGCAAAAAGACCGCGCCGGAAATTACAAGAGCAATATTCGCTAATTTTCGACTTGATTAAGAAGCCTTTTAGACGCGCCCGGAACCAATATAACGCGGTTCCGAGCGTTCTTAACGTATGATTCTAAACGCGACGTCGTTTTCGTCGTCCGCCTTACGACGCGCGACAAAAGCGACATCGATAATTTTAGAGAAAGCGTAAAATGGACGAATCTATCAAAGATGTGCAAAGCGATCAAAGACAGTCGATTCCATTGGATTCGAGCGTCGGCGACAAAGAAGAAAAGGTTCTGCCCATCGTTTCAAATTCCGCCGAGGCGTTACAAGCGCTACAACTTATGATCAAGGATATAGCAAATATCCAAGACCCCAAAGAGGCAAGCGAAGCTCGTAAAGAGTGTTATGGTTTTTACAAAAAAATCCTTGACCAGATGGAACCGGCTGAAACGCTCCGAATTAGAGAAAACAGTAAGCGAATTATCTCGACAAATGAACGGCGTGAACAAAGGTTACGTTTAATATTCTTTTTCCTTGTTTATGCGACTCTGTTGGGAACTGCCTGCACATTTTTTTACAGCGGAAGAAGGGCTGACGTAATAGCCCTCAATGTTGGTATTTTCTGTCTGGGATTAGCAATGATAATATATGGAACTTTGTTTGTTATTTCTCTTTTCAGAAGGGAGAACAAGTGAACAATCCACAATTATCTGAAGCCTCCTCTTCTCGCCAGTCTATTTCAACAACCGACGACGCGTCGACGCCTCCGTCCGTCGTTCCAGAATCTTATGCTGTTAGTTCCCCAAACGTTACTCAAGAAGAGCTTTTGAAAACGGAATACGTTTGCGCTTATAATAGCCTTCTGCAAGCTGAAGCCAAATTGGAACAGAATCCAAGGAATAGGATCGCACAGAAAGATCGAGCTTACTGGCTTGATCAAATTGAGGAAATTCGCAAGAACATAGCCGAAAACGGACAGTCCTCAGAAAGCGTGCAAGCTACTGTCAAAGTCGCCCAGACAAAAGTTACAATTCAACAACAAAGTAAAACTCAAACGTATTGTATTGGCGCTCTTGTTTTTCTCGCCGCATTATTTACCTTTGCAAGTCTTTACTGCGTCAAGATCGGCGAAAACGCCCTAGGAACTGCTTTTTTTTGCGTTCTTTGTTGTTTACTATTCGGCGTGTTTTTGGGTCTGCTCATCGTAATGATCTTACGTTATCGTGAAAAAAGAAATCGTTAAAAGCTCATTCCTTCTTAACGGCGCCGTAACAGACCCAACATAAATTACAACTGTTCCCTAAAATCGTGAGCGTTCTTTTAGCCCTTCGCATCAACGAGCCGGTTCTTTAACTAGTTCTAACAGCGTTTTATACGAATCGACGACGCCGTATTTGACGCGTTTGCTATTGAGTTTCTCAAAATGTTTTCGGGCGCATTCGATTTTTGTTTTTTCAATTTCTCGCAACTCCAACGACGACAAGTTCCCTTTCGTTTCCGCCACGAAATACACGTGCTTTACGACGCCTTCGACAAAGGAAACCGCCCAGTCGGGATTGTATTTTCCAACCGGGGTTGAAATGTAGAATCCGCCCGGCAACTTGACGTAAACGGCGACGTCTTCGGCGCCTTCTAAGTCGTCTGCAAAATCAGACTCGATTTTCGAATCGTATAACAAGTGGTCGTACAAATGCTTTCGGGGCGTTTTTTTTGCGTTGACTCCCAATTTGCCCTTCAAATTAGGCTCCGTAAAAATCTCGGTTCCGAAACTTTCGTCGAGCAAATTATACTCAATATGATTGACGATAACCGTCGCTTTCGCCTCGTTGATCAACGCGGACGCTTTGGCGATAAATTCCTCGGGATTGCGTCGATAGTACGCGAAAGTATTGGGCGAAATACGCGTAAGAATCGCGACGGTCGCTTTTCGGGTCAAGCCCGTCTCTTCGACGATTCGTCCTACTAAATCAAACTTAATATTGTTGTTCGCAACGGCTTGTTGTTTGTGCGTTTTTTGGCGTTTCGTTCCTTTATTGAACGCCTCGCCCGCAAGCAACGCTTCTTTCGATTCGATAGAATCCATTTCGCCCGATTCGACGGAAAAAGACGCGGCGGCGATAAAGAGCCGATCGTCGAGCTTCGAAACCGCTTGATCGATCAACTCGTCGGAATCGAAATCGACGCAATAGTACGACTTTGCGTTAATTCGGCTCCAAAGTTCTTGAAACGCCTTACGTTCCCAATTTTCTTTGACGATCTTCACTTCGACGTTGTTTGTGCGCGCGTTTTCAATTTCGACGCCGCGCGGATCGTAGACGGATCGCAAAATATCAGCGATTTGCGGCGCGAATTCTTGGACTTCTTCGTCGACGACGAACGCGTTTGACTTGACGTCTTCAAAGAATTTGTCGGTAAGCGCGTATTTTTTATCGATATATCCTTGCGAATACAAATCCAAAACGATCGCGCCCGCTAAATCTTCGTCGATCGTCTTAACGACCGTTCCTTGTTCGTTTTTAAGTTCTTTATTAATAAAGAGTTCTTTCGTAACGCGACGCGGACGGTAAGCGACGGCTTCGGCAAGTTCCGTCTGCAGACCGCGCGCGAATTCGTCGTAACTCTCGCTTGCTATGATCGTCAGTACGTTGACGTCGTGAACTTCGGCGCCTAACGCGCTAGAGTCCATACGATCCCCGTTGCGATCGACGCACAAACGCAGACCTCGACCGACTTCTTGACGCTTGCGCACGTCGCTTTGCGCGTTCTTCAACGTGCAGATTTGAAAAACGTTCGGATTGTCCCAGCCTTCGCGCAACGCCGAGTGCGAAAAAATAAATCGAACGGGCGAACGCTCGGGCGAGGGATCGAGAAGCGCCTCTTTGTTTTTCATAATGAGATCGTAGGCGTCGACGTCCTCCGAAACGCCTTCTTTGTTTGTCTTTCCGTCGACCATATTGCCTTTTTTATCGACGGAAAAATAGCCCGCGTGCGTCTTTTCGACGGGGATTCTTTTCAAATACGCAAGGTACGCCTCGTCGCCAAATTCCAACTGGAAATTTTCTACGACGTCGCGATATTCCTCTTCGAACATACGCGCGTAGACGCCCGGCGCTTGCGTTCCGTTTGCGTATTGGCGATATTTCGCCACTTCGTCGATAAAGAAGAGGGACAAAACCTTGATTCCTCTTCGAAACAACTTTCGTTCGCGTTCGATATGCGAGAGAATCGTTTCGCGTATTTGAATCCGACGCTTCTGTTCTTCGTTAAATTTCCCAACGACGTCCCCGGCGTACAGCTTTTGACCGTTGACAAGTTCGATCGAACCGTCGCGCCCGTCGATTTGTTTGACGGTAAAGCCGTCTCTGTATTCGTCGAGTTCGCCCGAATGAGCGAAGAGGCTATAACCGACGTCGACGACGGCGCGCTTGTCGCGAACGCCGTTTTTCGTTTTGGCGTCGAAATGAATCGTCGCCGTCGGATAGCTCTTCGACAGGTTGATCCCTTCCAAATAGACGTAGCCTTCAGTCGCGGTCGTACCCGACTCGGATATGCCTTTGACGGCGATTTTTTTGACTAAGCGCTTGTTGTACGCTTCCATCGCGTCAAGACGATAGACCATATTGTAAATCGAGTCTTTTTTGTGCGTCGCAGAATAACGCAACGTGATTAACGGGTTAAACTCCTTCAACCCTTCCTTGGTCTTCTTACCTTCGACCGATTGCGGCTCGTCGATAATCATTATCGGATTCGTCGCGGCGAGAACGTCGATCGGACGACGACTTCGAAACTCGTCTAACTTCAATTTGATGCGACGCGCGTTTTCTCCACGCGCGTTGAACGCTTGCGAGTTAATAATCATCACGTTGATCGACGAATCGGACGCGAAACGGTCGATTTCGTTGAGACGCGCCGAATTATAAACGAAAACGCGAATCTTCGACCCGTATTCTTCCGCAAAATGATCTTGCATCGTCGAGAAAGACTTGTAAACGCCCTCGCGAATCGCTATGCTCGGAACGACGACGATAAACTTGCGCCAGCCGTATCTCTTGCGCAGTTCGTACATCGTTTTAATGTAAGCGTAAGTCTTGCCGACGCCCGTTTCCATTTCGATCGTTAAATTGTATTTGCCTTCAAGTTTGTCCGAAGGCTGGAGCTGATTGCGTCGCTGGACTTTTTGGAGATTGTCGAGAATTTGAGCGTCGGATAGTTCGACGCGACGATTGTTGAAACCTTCGACGTAAGACGTTTGCGCAAATCGACCGGATTTCCAAACGCCGGGATCCACCGTATACGTATGATCCGAATAAGGCTGACCGGCGAATACGTCGCAGACGGCGGCGGCCGCGTCCGCTTGAAATTGCTGACGTTTAAATTTTAATTTCATGCTTTCGCCTTCTATTATAGCGTTTTCATCTTAGCGTCGGGCGCGAAGCGCTTGAATATCTCGCTCAAATTGATTTTCGACGCGACGTCGTTAAAGCAAGAGTCCCGAAAGACGACGCGAAGAGGATTGCGTCGCGCGATCTCAACGATCGCTTTTTCCGATATTCCTTCTTCGAAACACGCGAACAAATCC
>JAZUGM010000265.1:0-4350 GCA_045641205.1 Thermoguttaceae bacterium | reverse complement strand
GCTAGCCGTCGCGCGATAAGCCGCCCGTCAACGACGGGCGGATCGGCGCCGCCGAAAACGAGTCCGTTATCAAAGCGAAGTTATCCGACAAACCCAAAAACTCCAGTATACGGAGAACCGAGTTTATCGCAAGAATTAGCGTTTGAAGGTTCTGCGAAAAACGAACGAACTTTCAGACGACGCGTCGACTGTATAAAACAATAAATCGTTTGCGCAACCTCAAGCGAACCGCCTTGTCGCGCGCCGCTTGCGCGGCGATTCCTACGCGACGCTTATTTTGAAATTAACGCGTCGGTCGGATACTTAATATAACTTTCCGTGAACGCATACGCTTTTTTTAGGCGGGACGAAGTCGAGCGTTTTACAGCGGGCTTCACTTTTTCACGCGCAGGAGTTTTCAATGTTTAGACAAATTATCCGCAACGTTTTATCCTCTTCGACTTCTAGCGCGTCGAAATCGCGAACTAGTCGTCAAAGTTCTAGTCGTCCAAGTTCCTTGAAAAAATCGCCCAAAAGTCGCAATCTTCGCTTGGAACAACTGGAAACGCGCGAGTTGTTTTCGCTTACCAATCCTTTGGATATTTACGGACCGCAACTTCAGTCGGAATCCGTTGAAATCGAAAACGCGGCGCCGTTGGCGCCGAGCGACGTAACGCTAGACGCATACGACGCCACGACTCGGAGCGTTATGCTGAGTTGGACGGATAATTCCGACGACGAAACCGGGTTCCGTATTGAATATTCGACCGACGACGGCGAAACTTGGCGTTTGTCGCAAACGGTCGACGCGAACGTTACTTCGCGAGTCTCGTGGGGAATCACGGCAAACAAGGAATATTCTTTCCGCGTTTGCGCGCTTTACGGTTCTCAAAAGTCCGATTGGGCGTATTCGGAAACGTTGGCGACCGTCCCCGTCGTCGTCGCTCCAAGCGACTTGACCCTTGGCGAGTACGACTCGAATGAACGTAGTTTAACGTTAAGCTGGACCGACGAATCCAACGCCGAAACCGGATACTATCTTGAACGTTCGACCGACGGCGGCAAGACTTGGCGTTATGCGACGACGGTCGCCGCCAACGTTACGACCCTGAAAACTTGGAACGTTCAGCCGGAGCAAACGTATGTTTTCCGCCTTTGCGCGCTTAGCGGCAACGAAAAAATCGGCTGGGCTTATTCGGATCCCTTCAATACGAAACCGGCTCCGACGGCTCCGAGTAATTTGACGCTTGGTCAGTACGACGTTGAAATGGAAAACGTCAAGATGAGTTGGACGGATAATTCCGACGACGAAACGAGTTTCCGCGTCGAGTACTCGACGGACGGCGGAACGACTTGGCGCTTGTCGGAGGATATGGCGTCCGACGTTACCGAACGAATCGCCGGAAAAGTTCATAAGAATTCGCAGTATGTTTTCCGCGTTTGCGCAGTCCGCGACGGCAAGGCGTCCGATTGGACGTATTCCGAGGTCTTAGACACTACCCAGCCGCTTGTCGCTCCTAGTTTCTTGACGTTTGGCGATTACGATTGGGAGACGGAAACCCTTCCGATGAGTTGGATAGACAATTCCGACGACGAGACGGGCTTCCGCGTCGAGTATTCGACCGACGGCGGCGAAACTTGGTTCTTGTCGGAAACGGTAGGAGCCGACGTTGAGAATCGAACCGCTTGGGGCGTTCACTTGGGCAAGACTTACGTCTTCCGTTGTTGCGCTACGCGCGGAACGACCTCCTCCGAATGGACGTACTCCGAAGCCTTGACTCCGACGAAAAACGACGTCGCGACCGACCTCGAAGAAGATTTGCTAATCTAAGCGTAAAACCGACCTCGACGCGCGAAATTGCAACGCCGTTCTCGTTTCGCGTAAACGGCGTCGCAAAGCGCTTTTTTCGCGCTATACGATTCGCGATCTTTCGGAGAAATTCGTTTGTCCAAATTTCGATTTGAAACGTTGCTCAAAATTCGCGCGTCGGAACGCGACGACAAAAAAAACGCGCTCCTTGAGATTCGTCAAATCCTAACGACCCGCGCGCAGGAAGTCGCAAGGTTGGAGGCTCGTCGCGACGAACTTCACGAAGAGTCGCGTCGTTTGCGTCGTGAAACCGAATTTTTGCGTTCTTCGCAGTTGCGTCAAATTCAGGCGTCGCGCGACGCTTGCATCGACGCCCTTGCGCGTGCGCGTCGCCTACTTGAGGAAGCGACGCGCGAAGAAGAATCGCGGCGCGCGGAGCTGGACGAAGCCGTTAAAAACGTCAGAATTTTGGAGAATCTTAAAGAAAAGCTCGATGAGCGCGACAAAGAGGAAGAGCGTCGGCGCTCCGACAAGGAAACCGACGAACTGACGACTCAAAAAACCGCGCTCGAGCGTCAACTAGCGTCGCGCGACGCGTAACAATGTGAAAGGACGCGTTTTGACACAGTCTTCCGATCGACCTTCCCGACGCGAATTTTTACGCGTCGTAACTTCCGCTCTTGCCGTCGCGTCGACGTCCGACGCGTTTTGTTCGCGCGTTTTCGCAAATTCGAGCGACGCGCGTTCCGCCGCGATTCCCTACGCTCCCAATTTGCGCGATCGTCTCTGGATGTGGGGGCACGGCGCCGGCTCGACCGACGATCTCTACAACATTCCCAAGGGAAATAAAATCGATATGGCGGACGCGATTCGTTCGATGGGAATACCGAACGTTTGCGTGACGCGTTGGCGCGGTCTGCCCGCGCCGGAAAACAACGAACGCGACGGCAAAAAGCCGCCGTTCGATAATTTTATTAAGCAGTTCGAAAGCGATTCGACCAAACGAATCGCGTGGAGCATAGCCGACGGCGCGCCGGAACCTTACGAACTTAAAAAAGACTGGGCGATTTCTCTTCTTGACAAGACGCCCAAGTTGACGACGTTCTTTCTCGACGATCTTTTCGTCGGAAACGGCGTTCTTCAAGAGGGTCAAACGGAACTCCCTGCGCTTGCCAGTTTGGCTCAAATACGCGCGCTTCGCGAGGAAATCGCGCAGTTGCCTCGACGACCCGAAATCGCCGCCGTTTTGTACTCGCATCAGCTACAAGAAGCGATTCGACCTCACTTAGAGCTTTGCGACGTCGTTTCCTTCTGGACTTGGACGGGCTCCGACCTAAACGCGTTGCGCGCTAATTTTCGTCGTTATCGGGAAATTATGCCGACTAAGCGCACGTTGCTCGGCGTTTATATGTGGGATTTCGGCGGTTCGAAGCCGATCGATCCGAATCTTATGAAACTTCAACTTGACGCCGGACTCGAGCTTTTCCGCCAAGGAGAAGTCGAAGGTTTTATCTTCCATTGCACGCCCTTGTGCGATCTTGGTCTCGACGCGGTCGACGTTGCGCGAGAGTGGATTCGCGATTACGGCGACGAAATCGCGCCGAATGTTTAATTCGTCCAAACGAGTAAAAACGCGCAAAAGGTCGTTCGCTCGCGTCGAGCGGACGACCTTCTTCTTGCTTCTTGTAAAGGACGCTTTTAAAGCGCGGTTCAATCGAACTCAATATCGTCCAGCGTCAAATTCGAATAATCGACTCCTGAACCAGACTCAAGTTCTTCCAACGTCGCGCCCTGCTGTCGTTTAAGTTCCCAAGTTTTCGGCATCGACTGAACGCGCTTGGAAACGCCCGCGCGCTCAAGCAACGATTTTTCAAAGAAATTCGTTTCCAGACAATCCGGCGGCATAGCTTCGTCCGCGCCGTTAGCTTTCGGACTGTACCGAATAATAAACTCGTGTTTCGCAAACGCCACGACGACGCCGGGATCGACGCGCGAATCCTGCGTCCTTACGCCGTTGACCGTCGTTCCGTTCGTACTGCCCATATCGAGCGCGTACCAGAACCCATGCGACAAGACCAACCTGCAATGTTGCGCCGAGACGTTCGAAAAACGCAACACGACGTCGCATTTTTCACTTCGTCCGACGATCAATTCTTCCTTACGAAGGGGAACGTCGTCCCCGCCTCGTAAAGGCTCTAAAACGCCGTACATAGAAAACCCTTATTGCGCCGAAACGCAAACAATCAAATTTTGCTTATATATAAATCATATCGCGCGCTCCAAGCCGATTTTACGCCCTAGCGCGCGACGAATATATTACCAGAGAATTGCAAAAAAGAAAGAGCGTCTGCGGAAAATATAACGCATTCAGTAAGCGTTCGCGAAAAACGCTCGCGGTAAGACGCCGAACGTAATTCGGAGGTTGGAATCACATAAAAACCGACGATTTTAAAACAAATTAGCCGCGTGCTGTCTATGCGTTTACCATCCAAATTCACGCCTTTCCTTCGGCGTTTTAAATTGAACGCACAATATTACGGCGTTACGTTGTTTCAACCTAG
>JAZUGM010000264.1:0-13816 GCA_045641205.1 Thermoguttaceae bacterium | reverse complement strand
TATCCGATCGTCTGGTATTTCACTTATTACCGACCGCGCGCCAAGTCGAGCGACGCCGCCGCAAATTGGAATTTAATCGGGTTCCGTTACGACTCCAATCTCGACGCGGCGCTCTTAGACGCCACGTTCTAAGCGTTTTTTTGAAACGCGCGGCGTTCGTCGCGCGTAACGCGTTTGGAAAATTCGTACCCTTTCGAGTCGAGTCGCGCTTTTCGTTCAACGTCTTTCGTCTTTTTCAGACGCGTCGTCTCGACTGTCCAACAATATGTTCTTTCTTTTTTTTAACGTCGGTCTTCTTTACACTTTTTCAAGTTATAATATAACTGTAGACGTCGTGCGCGCCGTCGTAATATCGTCGTATGAATTTTTATTGTCGCGGCGTCTTTATAATATCCTTTACTTCGCGCAACGTCCGAAATGTTCGGGTCGTTACGCATATGTTGAAACGTCAAATCGCTAAAATGACCGCAAATAACAAACGAAAAGGTTTTACGCTGGTCGAACTTCTCGTCGTCATCGCCATTATCGGTATTTTGATCGGTTTGCTTCTTCCAGCGGTTCAAGCGGCGCGCGAGGCTGCGCGTCGTATGCAATGTACGAACAATCTGAAACAGTTTGGCTTGGCGATGCAAACTTACGCCGACGCCAACAAGTCGCGTCTCCCTTTCGGAATGACTTATCCGACCAACGGTTGGAAAGCCTTTGAGGGAATCGCTTGCGAACGTTCGACTTGGGTTCCCAGAATTTGGCCTTATATCGAGGCGCAGTCTCTCTATTCGCAGTATAATTTCAGCGTCGGATTCTACCAAGAGCCGAACTGCTATTACAATCAGCCGACTAAAGCAAGTCCCGTCAACACGCCGATCGAGTATTACTATTGTCCAAGCGATCGACCGGGCGCGTTGTGGCGCGGCGACGGATATTCGCAATCGCGCGGAAATTACGTCGTCAATATGGGCAACGACTGGTTCTGGAATTCCGCCGTCGCTTCAATGCCCTACAAGAATCCAGGTTGGAAAGGCGCGCCCTTCTATCTCAACATCAGCGTTAACCTTGCGCAAATTATTGACGGAACGTCGAACACGATGTTAATGTCTGAAGTTATTTGCGCCGCCGACGACTCTTCGTTCGACTTTCACGGTCAGCTGTTTAACGACGAAGGTCCCGGTCCCGGTTTTATGACGGTTACCGGTCCCAATTCCTCAACGCCCGATAGTTGCTATTGTTACACCGGCGCTTCCGGATCCGCGCTCAATACGACTGATCGATTTATCCCCTGCACGGGCACGCCCCTTTCCGGCGACGAACGCTACCAAGCGGCTCGTAGCAAGCACTCCGGCGGCGTGAACACGGCGTTTTGCGACGGTTCCGTTCGATTCGTTTCCGACACGGTTGATCTCGAAGCGTGGCGCGCCGTCGGAAGTACGATGGGCTCCGAGACGAAAACGTTGTAGGATTCGTTCAATAGCGCGATCAAGGTCGACGCTCGCCGTCGTTTGAAGTTGGGCGTCGCTTTATTTGGAGATAAGAAATAATGAAACGTTTAGTTTTGGCGGCTCTTTGCGCCGTCGTTCTAGTCGCGTTCGTCGGTTGCGGATCGGACAAGAAAGAGGTCGAAATTAAAGGAAGCGCGACGCTCGACGGAAAGCCGATCGATTTCGGAATCGTTCAGTTCTTCAACGAAGCCGCCGAAGGAGGCGGAAACGTGCAAGACGGCAAATATACGGCGCGCGTTCCGAAAGGCGAATTGACGGTTCGTATTCGCGGATACGAATGGACCGGACCCGAGCCGGAAGTTCCCGAACAGCAAGAAGGCGCCGCTCCGGGCGTTCCGCCTCAACGACCGCGTAAATCGATCACGCCTGAAGACATGTGGCTCAATCCGACCTACAAGATCGACGTCGCCAAAGGCGGAACCTACGATCTTGAGTTTACTTCCAACTAGTCCGAAACGTCGTCGATAAACGTTGCGTTCTCTCGACCGTTCTAGTTTTAGCAAGTCAAATTCGCTCAAACGGGGACGCGTCAATCCAACGAGTATTATCCTTCCTATTTTGTCGTAAGGATTTCCTTATGTCCTTTATTAAAAAAATTGCCTTAATTTTCGGCGCGCTTTTTCTTGCGACGCCCGGCGTCTTTGCCGACGACGCGGTAGTCGCCGACGGACTCGCCAACGACGCGGCGCTGTTGGGATATTGGAAATTTGACGAGCCGCACGACGGCGCGCCCAGTTCCGCGAATCTTGAAAACGCGGCTCGCGCGTCGTATTTCGTCGCGCCTTCCGCGCCTCTCCAACGTTGCGAAGGCGTCTTCGGTTCCGCGCTTGATCTCTCCGGCTCTTACGTTTTGTCCCTTGCTTCCGAATTCGCGCCCGACGATTTGGAGGCGTTGACCTTTTCCGCTTGGGTTCGCCCGCGCAATTTGAGCGCTTATCGCGAGATAATTCGTAAAGAAGACCAAGACCAACGTTTGCTCTTTTCTTTCCAAAACGACGGAACGATTCTCTCGCTCGGTCTCAACGTCGACGGTTTATATCAGGAATGCGACGCGAAAATTTCGCCCGCCGATTTTCTCGACGGCGCGTGGCGTTACGTCGCCGCGACGTTCGACGGCGCCGCGTATCGCGTGTACGTCGACGGACGAGAAGTCGGTTCGCTCGACAAACCGGGTAAATTGGTCGTCGGAAAAAAGGCGCCCGTTATGATCGGTTCAAGCGGCGGAACAGGCGAATTTTTCGACGGTATGCTCGACGATTTGCGCGTCTATTCGCGCGCGTTGTCGTCCGAAGAGATTGCGACGCTCTATCGCGAAGGGCGCGTCGTTCTCGACAAACAAGAAGCCGACGCCATCGAATTCGTACGTTCGATCTATTCGAAGGGAAACGGTTTTGTCGACGCGCTAAACGCAACGCGCAAGCGACTTCAAGAAAACGCCGAATTGCGCGAGAAATTTGATCGCGCGGCGCAAGGCGTCTTTTCGCGACTCTTACGCGAAGACTACCCGGAAGACTACGAATTTTTCGCGCAGAAGTTCCAAATTAGCGTCGCGGAATTCGTTACCGCGTCGACTTCGCGCGCTAAAGACGAAGCGGCGCGTATGCGCGATCTATACGTCGAATATATGCCCTTGACCGACGAGCAATGGTCGTTGTTGACGCCGGAAGAAACGTCGCGTTGGAAACGCGTTCAGGAAGTTGCGAAACGACTCGACGACGCGCTCGCCAATCCCGACAAAGTCGACGAAGGCGAATGGCTCGAGCTTGCGTTTGAAACGTCGCGCGAAGTTCAGGAACGTCCGTTCCAACGCGAGGCGGTCGCGCCTTACGTCAAGGCGTCGACGCCTGAAGTCGTCGATTTGACGCCGGAACAGGCGCAATTTCAAATTAAAAAAGACTGGCTTTTCCAATGCGACGGCAAGCCGACGCTCGAACGCGTTCAAGTCGAACTTGATCGAATCGCTTCTTTGATCGAGGAATACGAGGAAAACGACGGCAAATTTGACGACGCTAAAGCCGCGCTTGAAAAGTTTCGCGTCGAGGTCGCCGAATTTGCGAAAGAGAACGCGGCGGAAGCGCTCGTCGGCGACTTGTATTTCCGCGTGCGCGCGCTCAAGCGCGACGTCTTTTTAAGCAATCCGGCGATCGATTTCGACTCGTTGCTCTACGTCGACTCCCCTTATCCTCAAGGGAGCGAATGGCGTCACGAAACGCGGCACAGACTCGGTTATATGGCGGTTCCCGGCGGTCGTCTAATGACGCGTCAGGGTCTGAATCCCGACGGGAAACAGCGCGCGCTGGCGCCCTCGGCGCCTTTGAGCGGTTCTTTCTGGCGCCCCGATCTTTCTTGGGACGGAAAGAAAGTCCTGTTTAGCTTCAAGCCGCATAACGAGAAATCGTTCCATATCTATGAAATCGGAATCGACGGTCAAAATTTGCGCCAACTCACCTCGGGCAATTTTGACGACTTCGACCCGATCTATTTGCCCGACGGAGAACATTGCGTCTTCTCGACGACGCGCGGCTATACTTACGTGCGTTGCATGCCCCCGACAAACGCCTTCGTTTTGGCGCGTATGAAGTTGGATTCTTCCGACCTCTACTTGATTTCGCGCAACAACGAGCCGGACTATTTGCCCTCGATTTTGCCCGACGGACGCATCCTGTTTAGTCGCTGGGAATACACCGACAAGCCGCTCTGGCGTTGCGTTAGTTTGTGGACGATGAATCCCGACGGAACGCAAACGCAAGTCCTTTGGGGCAATCAAACCGTTTGGCCCGACCTGCCCAAGGACGCGCGCGCCATTCCGAACAGTTCGCGCGTTATGTTTACGGGCAGCGCGCACCACGACTGGTTCTCCGGCTCGATCGGAATCGTCGACCCGACGAAAGGACTCAATTTCCCCGACGGTCTAACCAAAATTACCGCCGACGTCGCTTGGCCCGAATGCGGAAACGGACCGACCGATCCGATCGAATCGCCCGACTATTACGTCAGCGGAAAATATTCGGCTTACGACTCGCCCTATCCGCTTAACGAGCGCGATTTCCTCGTTTCCGCTTGTCGAGACGGAAAATACGTTCTTCTTCTGATGAACGTCGACGGCGACCGCGAACTTCTCTGCGAAGGCGCGCATAATATTTTTTACGCGCAACCAATCCGCGAACGTCCCGTCCCGCCGACGATCGTCGACCGCGTGAAATGGCCGACGTGGGAAGAGCGCGACAATCCCGCCCCCGGCGTTATTTACAGCGCCGACGTTTACGACGGCGCGCCCGAAGAATTGCGCGGCAAAGCGAAATATCTGCGCGTTCTGAACATTGAGCCTAAGACCTACACGATGTGGAACGAACGACCCTATATTTCGACGGGACCGGTCGTTTCGATGGTGCAGTCCGAAGGCGTCAAGCGCATTCTTGGCGAGGTTCCGATTGAAAAAGACGGCAGCGTCTCTTTCTATGCGCCGTCCGGAGTCGCCTTGCACTTCCAGTTGCTCGACGAGAATCACAAATGTTTGCAGACGATGCGTTCCTTTACGGGCGTGATGCCCGGCGAATCGCGCGGTTGCGTCGGTTGCCACGAGTCGCAAGTCGCGACTCCGGCGCCTCAAACGCGTTCGATCGCCGCTTTGCGCGCTCCGTCGACGATCCAACCTCCGCCGTGGGACGATATTTCCGTCAGTTACGAGCGTTACGTGCAACCGACGCTTGACAAGCGTTGCGGCGAATGCCACGAAGGAGACGGCAAGGCGCGCGAAATATTCGACACGACCTTGCGTCCCGGATTTTTGCACTTCAAAGAACCTTACGTGACGCTTGTCGGCAATCCGAGTTGGGCGGCTCCGCCGAAAGTGTTCAGACCCGGAAGCCGTTCGCAGTGGGCGAATCCGACCGAAGACGAATTGCCCGAAGAACCCGCCGGATTCGGTATTGCCGACACGATTCAAGTCGAGGCGTATACGACGACCGATCCCGCCGCCTACGTCACGCCGAAACCGATGGAAAAGCTGTCCTACGCAAGTCGATTGATCAACAAATATTGCGTCAAGGAACATTACGGGGTCGAGTTGACGCCGGAAGAAACGTTGCGTATGATCGTTTGGGTCGACGCGATGTGCCCTTATATGGGTTCCGACGACGTGCATAATATGCCCGATCCGAAGTTCCAAGGGAGCGACTGGCTAGCCGTTCCGCCAAGGTTGGAAACCGCGCCCGTCGTAAAACGTCCCGGTCCGTTCGACCCGTTTGGCAAAAAGGACGACGCCTACGGCGCGCCCGATCAGTGCGAAATTTTCGCCAATCCTGCGGATCAAGCGAGCCCGATTATTAAAATCAAGCGCTGACTTCGCGTCCGTGCAAAACCGCGCGCCGAATATGCTCGGCGCGCGTTCGACAATAAAGAAAGAAGGTTGAAATTGGAAGCGTCTCCTTGGTATCGCGACGGGTTAAGATTCGGTTGTCGTCAATGCGGCGGCTGTTGCGGCGGCGCGCCCGGTTACGTCTGGACGACGAACGAGGAAATCGCCGCGATGGCGAAAGCAATGGGAATAGGAGCCGCCGAATTTACGGCGCTTTTCGTGCGAGCCGTCGGTCGAAAAAAGAGTCTGCTCGAGCGAGAAAACGGCGATTGCGTTTTGTTGGATCCCGACAAAAAAAAGTGCGTCGTCTACGATTCAAGACCCGTTCAGTGTCGAACGTGGCCCTTTTGGGATTCGAACCTCGACCGTCCCAACTCGTGGAAACGAGCCGCGAAAAACTGTCGCGGATGCGACGCGCCCGACGGCAAACTTTACACGCTGGAAGAAATCGAAGAACGGCGCGAAAAGAAGTTTTAACCATACGGGGACGCCGCAAGTTTCGACGTTCCTATTTTGGATTTTCCGTCTTATGACGGACGCGTTCGGATAAAACAAAGGAGTTTCAATGAGCAAGCAAGACAGAGACAGAGTAAAAAAAGAGAGAGAGACGCAGGACGTCCTCAACGAATTTGTTCGAACTTGCAAAATCGACTTCGCAAAGTTAGTTAAAGAAAAGGAAAAGGAACAGCTCAAAGAACGCGATCCGCAATCGATGTATTTGCTTGCGGGTGGATACGCTCGAGGCTTGTTCGGAATCAAGCAAGACTGGGAAAAAGCGCGCTTCTGGATGGAAGAGGCGGCAAAAGCCGGTTCTATTGAAGCGACGTGCGATTTGGCCTCGATGTATATGAACGGTCAAATAAAAGAAGGCGATCTCAAAGAAAACCACGCCAAAGCGTTCCAACTCTATCGTAAAGCCGCGCGTCATAAGGTCGCCGTCGCCTACGGCAATCTTGGCGAGTGTTACTACCAAGGTCTCGGCGTCGAACAAGATTACGACGAGGCGATGCGTTGGTATAAAAAAGCGGCGGCGCATGGAGACGAACACGCCTATTACTGCATCGGTCGTTGTTATCTTGACGGAAACGGCGTCCATAAGAACTACAAGACCGGCATGCGTTATATGCGCAAAGCGTACGACTGCGGGATCGGACGCGCGGCGTTTCAAATTGGCAACTGTTACCTAACCGGCTTCGGAGTCGACGTCGACCTAGAAAAAGCGATCGGGTGGTATCGCAAAGCAGCGGACTTGGAAGAACCGCGCGCCTATTTGGTCTTGGGAAAGTTCTATCTTGACGGAAAGGGCGTCGAGAAAAACGAAGAAGAGGGCTGGCGCTTGATTGAAAAAGCCGCTTACGGCAACATAGAAGGCGACCTCGCGGAAGCTAAAAGGCTGTTGGAAGAACGCGACGCTAAGAAAGAAGACGAGGAACAATAGTCGCCTCCCCGCCGTCAATATGCGGACGCGACGAGCCGCGCTACTTCTTGCCTCCTAACGCGCGTTTCTTTCCCAGCCCGGCGCGCGCGATCACGGCGACGCAAATCTTTTCGGCGCCCGACGCGCGTAGTAATTTCGAAATTTCGTGCGTCGTCGCGCCCGTCGTCAATGCGTCGTCGACTAAAAGAACGCGTTTGCCTGCAAAAGGACGTTCTTGCGCGACGTCTCGAATCGCGAACGCGCCCGCGACGTTGCGCGCGCGGTCTTCCCACGAAACGGAAGTTTGCGTAGGAGTCGCGCGCGTGCGAATCAACTGTCGTTTCGCATAGGGAACGTTCATAAAAAACGCCAGCAGTTCAGCGACGCGCTCGGGCGCGTTAATTCCCTTGCGCAGAAATTTCCGGCGCCAATTCATCGGAACGGCGACTACGCAATCGGGCTGAAACGCTTCCAAAACGTCGCGTCGTTCTTCAAAATAGAGCCGCGCGATCAAATAAGCAAGCGTTCCGTCCCTGTCTCTTTTGAGACGCAACACGACTCCGCGAGTCAAGCCCCGATAAAATTGCAAAGGGCGCGCCTCGTCAAACGCAAAGACGCCTTCTTGACACTGCCCGCAATATTCGCCGATCTGCCAAGGCAAAACGGGACGAGCGCAACGTTTGCAGAACTGACTCGTCGGCGAAACTAATTTCTTGCGGCATTCGGGGCAAAGAATCGCGCTCAAGGGGGGACGGCGCCAAAAACGCTCGAAAGGAGCGCGCGGGGTCGGCGTTCCGCACAATAAGCACGAACTAGGATAGACGACTTCGACGAGATAGTCCAAGGAACGCGCAAACTTCGCAAGCGCGTGAAAAAGTCGAATCAAAGGGCGATTCCGCATAACGCCTAACCTATGCTGAAAAAAACGAACGCGCGAATTGCCGCAAGGCGTTCGTTTGGCGCTTATTTGCCGATTTCTTCCCACTTGTTTCGCTTTTTCGGCAGTTTTTGCATACGTTGCGCGACAAATTGTCGAATAGTCGTCGGCACGCCAAAGGCTTCGAAGAGCAACAGATCGACGCCTTGCTTTTCCGTCTTAATCGCGGCGATCGGACAGACTTTGTCTTCGGGCGGCAGTTCCGCGTCGTTCTTTCCGCCTAGTTTCTGCTGGATTTTTTTGGCGTCTTCCAACTTCTCTTCGTTCATATCGCCGGTAACGACGACGAATCCCATAACCGCGCCCTTCGCTTTTTTACGAAGCGCTTCGAGTGAAACCAACGCGTCGTACTTTCCGGCGTCGCTCGAGGCGTCGGGGGACAACAAGGCGACGCCGACGACGTTTTGTCCATAGTCGCCCTTCGCGTTCCAGTCGCTCTTCGCCCACGAAGCCGCCAGCGCCGCGCCAAAGCCCGCGCCGACGATTACCGTCTTTTTCATATTGCAATATTCGTTGTTGTGCAAATAGAGAAGGAAATTGAACCAGACGGAACGATCCGTTTGAATCATTGCGCGAACGTCGTAGGGCGAAATCCCCTCTTTGATCTGCCTACGGTCGTTCGGCGGATTATTGTCGCCCGTGCCTCGAGCTTGCGCTCCGCTCCCGTTTTGCCCGCGAAGGTCGGGAATTAAAACCGCGCAACCGTCTTGCGCCAAAGCGGCGCCCAACTGCTCCAACGCTTCTTTAGAACCGTTAATGTCGTTCAAGAGAATAACGACCGGCGCGTCCGTAGAACCCTTGCCTTTATAGAACGTACCCGTCAGTCTCACGCCGTCGGGCGCCGTGAATTCTCGTTGATTCAGACGAATCGGCGTAGTTCCGTTCGACGACTGGAGCGCTTGATCCAACGAAATCGGTTTCTCTTGCGCTTGTCCTTCTCCCTTCTTCGCGCCGTCTTGCTTGTCGTTTTGACTCTCGTTTTGTTGATCGCCTCGTCTTTGTCGCGCGCTACGGTCGCCTCGACCGCCCCAACGGTCGAACCCACCGTCGCCGCGCATACCGGGCGGTTGCGCGTTCGCCGCGCCCAAGACGAACAATAAGGAAAGAAGCGACGCGACGCTTATTAAGCCGCGTTTCAAAAAAGGAAACGTACCCGACGTTTTCTTGATCGACGTCATATTTTGTCCTTCTAAGATGAAAATAAACTCAACGCCGCGTCGTGCGTCGGCGAAACTATTTAATTGCCTGCGCCGATTAAATCGAAGCGCAAAATTTCGGCGTCGAGCTATTCGTCGGCTCGACCGTTTGTTCAACTCGATTTAATTGAACGGCGACAATCTGCTCAAATTGCTCCTGATTTTCCGCCTTCCAAAGGGCGTCGTAGACGTCCGCCAAATCTTCAAGGACGTCGATTCGCTCCAATCTTTCCCTTAAGGAATTAGAAATTTGCGTTGGTATTTCGTTTGAAATTTCTCGACGTCCTCAGACAAAAACGGCGTAGGTCTTTAAGGCGTTCGGCTTTGATCGCTTGCGTTTTAGCCGTAAACTCGTTGAAACGTCTCGCGTCGTTACTTCAAAACGCCAGTTCTACTATTCTCGATTTCTTCGTCGACTAGTCGTTCAAAACGCTCCAGATTTTCCGCCTTCCATAGGGCTTCGTATAAGTTCGTCAAGGCGTTTAAACTGTCAATTCGCTCTAATTTTTCCCGTAAAGAATCTGAAATCTCACGTTGATACTCCGTTTGAAATTTCTTGAATATCCTCTGACGAAAACATTGTCGTTCTGCGACGCGTTCCGCTTCCGACGCTAGACGTCCGGCTCTTTCCTCTAGACGTCCCGCTTCCGACTCTTGACGCCTAGCTTCCGACTCTTGACGCCTAGCTTCAGCCTCGTCGCGTTGAACCAAGACGGGCGTGATAACGTCGGGAAACCATTCCGTAAACTGCGATAGAACGTCCATTTTGACTCCTTGCCTTTCTCTAACGCGTTCGTAAACTTGTCGCACCGTTGGCGCGTCATTACTTCAAAACATCAGTTCTGCTATTCTCGATTTCTTCGTCGACTAGTCGTTCAAAACGCTCCAGATTTTCCGCCTTCCATAGGGCTTCGTATAAGTTCGTCAAGGCGTATAAACTGTCAATTCGCTCTAATTTTTCCCGTAAAGAATCTGAAATCTCACGTTGATACTCCATTTGAAATTTCTTGAATATTCTCTGACGAAAACTTTGTCGTTCTGCGACGCGTTCCGCTTCCGACGCTAGACGTCCGGCTCTTTCCTCTAGACGTCCGGCTCTTTCCTCTAGACGTCCCGCTTCCGACTCTTGATACCTAGCCTCAGCCTCGTCGCGTTGAGCCAAGACGGGCGCGATAACGTCGGGAAACCATTCCGTAAATTGCGATAGAACGTCCATCTTGACGCCTTGCCTTTCTCTAACGCGTTCATAAACTTGTCGCACTGTCGGCGCAAACGGTTGCGTCGCTTTTATTTCCGACAAATAATTCATACAGGCTTGAACGCCCGCCGAGATTCGTTCGTCGGGATTTTTAATTTTCCACAGGTTCCCGAAACAGTCCGCAATTTCGTCGAGTTCGGAACCGCTCGACTTCCTTTTTCGCGCCAACGCTTCCAATTGAAAAAACGCGCGCATCAACGGCTCGGAACGTTTAATTCTTTCGATAGGCAGTTCCGAAGCGCGAATATGTTGAAACCAGAAGGTCGGAACCGTACGGCGCATTTTCGGAAGCCAGTAGAGAATTCTATGCAAGAAGGGAACTTTCTTCGTCGCGTTCCAGTCTTGCGAAAAGACGAGCGCGTAAGGAGTCGGCAACTTTCCGTTTGCGTCGGCGAATTCCTCGGGGCGTTCTTTCATATAGTCTAGCCAAGCCCAGACGTATCCCAGCAACTGAATCGAGACATAGACGTAATCGTCCGCTTTATGTTCGAGAATCAGGGCGAAGACGGCGCGACGCCCCCTTCGCCCCCGCTTACGCTTCAATTCGACCGTATAGAATAGATCGCCGACGCATTCTCGCCCGTCGACGTCGAGCATACGCGTTCGCTTGACTTGCAACGTATCAAGATCGAGTTCGCGCAAGACGCGCCTCTTAAGCGTCGTTTCCAAAAAGAGGCGCGCGGAAAGTCGATCGACCAGAATACGCGCGAAAAACTTGTCGTGCGTCATTTTTTCCCCGAAGGAGCCTTCGATGAACTTTTCGACCGTCGTTCGGTCGTCGAGATCGACGATCTCAAACGGGCTCCGCGCGTTGCGTTTAAAATCAGTCATAGAAGCGTCTTTCTTCGGGGAATCGATAAAGGTCTCGTTAGTCGCGTACCGCCAAGCGCACCGCTTTGCCGCGAACGAAGGGCGCCTCGTTCAATTCGGCGATCGCGTCGTCGAGCGCTTCGGCAGGCGCGGCGTGCGTCATAATGATGACGGAAGCGTAAGGATCGTTCGCGTCGTTCTTCTCGTGTTGCAACATCGACGCGATCGAAATTTGACGCTTGCCAAGCGCGGAAGAAAGCGCCGCCATAACGCCCGGTCGATCCTCGACGGTAAATCGCAAATACGCGCAACCTTTGATTTTTTTCGGATCCATTACGGGCGCGCCTTCGCGCTCGTCGCTCCACAGACGCAACGCGTCGAACGTAATTTTCGCGCGCCCTAACGCGCAATCGATCACGTCGCTACAAACGGCGGACGCCGTGGGATAACGACCCGCGCCCCAGCCTTGATAGAAGACGGAACCGACCGAATCGCCGACGATGTTAATACCGTTAATCGCGTTCGTAACTTTCGCCAGCGTCGAATCTTCGGGAATCAAAGTCGGCGTCACTTTCAAAATCAGCCCGGAATCGGAACGTTCCGCGATCGCCAAGAGACGAATGCGGCGCCCAAGTTCCTTCGCAAATTGAACGTCCACGGCGTCCACGACGTCGACGCCGACGCGCGGAATCGTCTTCCAATCGACGACCGCGCCAAACGCGAGTTGCGCGAGAATCGCGAGTTTTTGCGTCGAATCGGAACCGTCGACGTCGAGCGTCGGGTTCGCTTCGGCAAATCCAAGACGTTGCGCCTCTTTCACGGCGTCCGCGTAAGCGGTTCCCTTTGACTCCATTTCCGACAAAATGAAGTTGCACGTTCCGTTCACGATCGCCTGAATCGACTCGATTCGGTTCGCTTGCAACGACGTCTGAATCGACTGCAAGACGGGAATGCCGCCGCAAACTGACGCTTCAAAGCCGATCGTGCGTCCCAATTCGCGAGCCTTCGCGAAAAGTTCGGGACCGCAATTCGCAATCAGCGCTTTATTCGCCGTCACGACGTTTTTACCCGACTCCAACGCGCGCAAAACGAAGGTTCGCGCGGGCTCGACTCCGCCGAAAAGCTCGACGACGATCGAAATTTCGGGATTGTCCATAATTTCGGAGATATTGTCGGTCAAAACGCCCGGAGGAACCGTCACGCCGCGATCAGACGTCAAATCTTTATCGCATATCTTTACCAATTCGATTCTCTTGCCGTTCGCGCGCTCGATCATATCCGCCTTCTCAAGCAAGATTTTAGCGACTCCGGCGCCGATCGTTCCAAATCCAAGCAATCCAACTTTAATAACGTCCATTGACAATCCTTACGTCCTCGAGGCGCGCGCTTTTCCTACGACGCGCGACGTCGTTCAAAAATTTGACTGAAGTCGACGAGTCGGCTTCTTGACCCTGCGGGTTTCTAAGGTATCCTATAGGATTAGGCGCGCGGTCTGAACGTTCGCGCGTCAAGCCCGAAGGAACGCGTATATTATAACAAAAAATACGTTCAAACCAAAGGGTGCCGCTATTTTTTTGACGGTTCGTTCAAAAAACGTCAAAATAATCGTCCAATCCGCCGTCGAAATTGAGAGGTGTTTTGTGTCCGAATCTTCCCTAGACGTTCCTTCTCGCTTCGTTTATCTAACTTGTCAGCGAGGCGCAGAACCGGCTTTAAAAAAAGAAATCGCAAAACGGCGACCGAACTGGAAATTTTCCTATTCTCGACCGGGGTTCCTCACTTATAAGACGCCGGAATTAGAGTCGCTTGAAAAGAGACTGAATCTCGACGTCCCGAATTTGCGAACGATCTTCGCGCGTTGTTGCCTTCATTCGCTGGGGAACGTCTCGACGAAAAACTGCGCGGAAAAAAACGGCGCGCTTGATATGAGCGAAGCGGTCGAACGCGTTTGGGAAGCGACGGAAACGGAATTTGGCGTCGAATCGCGAGAAGCGTTCGAAGCCAAGCGCCAGGGGCGACCCGCTAAAACGATCGCGAGAATTCACGTCTTCGAAAGGGACAAATTCGACTTGGGAACAAGAGGCTTCGAGCCCGGCTTGACGCAAGAAGCCTTCGACCTGCACAAACAAATCTACGAAGGCGCGCCCGAGGCGTTTCGCGCGAATTTCGGAGCGCACGTCGACAGGCTCGACGCGCCGGGCGCGCCGGGTGAAATATGCCTCGACGTCGTTATCGTCTCCCCGACGGAATTTCGTATCGGATTCCACCAAGTATCCGACGTTCATTCGCGCTACCCCGGCGGGCTGTTCCCATTGGCGCTACCGACCGATGCGGCGTCTCGCGCC
>JAZUGM010000263.1:0-4419 GCA_045641205.1 Thermoguttaceae bacterium | reverse complement strand
GTCGAAATCCTGATAGAAAAACTCGTCGAAATTACAAACTAAGACGCCCTTTGGCGCCTGATTTTTCACGACTTCGCTATGACAATAATCGATCGCCTGACGATACGCGGCTTCTAGGTCGACGCCGCTTTTCTTCATTTCGATCAGAATCTGACGCGCCCAGAAACAGTCGACGAACCCTTGCGCCCCGGTCGGTTTTTTTAACGGATATTCCAAGTAAGTCGCCGCGACGCGCCGATCGACGCCGAAAACGTTGAGAAATTCGATTACAAACGCCTGAGCCTCCGATTTTTCGCTTTTGCGTCCGCCTTCCCATTTGGCTACGAAATCATACGCGCGATTTAAAATTTCGGTCGTGGATAGAATCATCGGTTCCCCTCGCGTTGGACGTTGTTTCGTTGCGTCGAGAACGTTTTTCTCGACGTAAGCGTTTATGGAAAAACGGCGCGATTTTGAATCGCCGCGCAACGGCGCGCCAGTCCGTTATAAAAGTGAAATTTAATCGTTCACGCAATATTCCGAACAAGATTTGCGTTTGAATCGCGGCGATTCCTACGCGACTTTATTTCGTAACTTTTACGTCGTCGGGCGCTTCTAAGATTTCCAGCGTCTGGAGCCATTCGTAGACGCGTTGGGGATATTTTCTGATCGGGGCGTTTTGGGCGCAGTTGACGAACGCGTGCTTGGCGTAGGCGTAGACGTGCATTTCGCCGGGTATTCCCATTTTTCTGAGTTGACGATACGCCATTACGGACGCCATCGCGGAATAACCGTCGCCGTCGCCGTGAATGAAGCACATCGGGCAGGTGGCTTCGTCGAAGGCGAAATCGTCGACCAGTTGCGCGTCGTTACCGCCTTCCGTGTTTTCATTGTCGACTCCGTCGGTCAAGGAGTAGGCGGGATAAATCGGAACTGCGAAATTTGCGTTGCAGGGGAGCTTGTCGATTTCGTCGACGGGCTCGTAAGTTTGCGTTTTGCTCGACGTCGCCGCCATTAGGCAGAGATGCCCTCCGGCGGAGAAGCCCATCACGCCGATTTTTTCCGGGTTCAAATTCCATTCTTTCGATTTAGAACGGACGATTCTCACGGCGCGTTGGACGTCTTGCCACGCGGCGTAATGCTTGGCGACGTTCGGGCGGCGCGGGGTGCGATACCAGAGCATAACGACGGCAATACCTCGTTCGATGAAATAATCGCGCGGCATAACGCCCTCGACTTCATAGGCGACCCCGTTGTAACAACCGCCGCAACAGATAATAACGCAAACGTCGGTCGTTTGGTTTGCCGGTCGCCAAAATTCCATATGAGGCGCGTAGTAGGAGCCGCCCGCGCCTTGGTATTGTTCCGGCTTGTCGCCGGGAGGGGTAGACGGCCATAAATTGACGTCTTCAAAGGCGCTAGCCGTCGAAACGATGCAGAAAATCGCCAGCAAGGCGACCGCTATTTTCGAAAAACGCGACGTATTCATTAAGAAATCTCCGTCAGATTAAGGAATAGAGAAACTTAGACGAACCGAAAGAGGAACCGACCGTCTAAAAATCGCGCGTCGACGGATCGTTACAAATCGTCGACGAGCGATTGCGTTTGGCACACGGCGCCCTTATTTTGAGGCGACGTTCGACTGAGCGACGGAAGCGACGCCCGGTCTTAACTTTCGCGCGGCGATCGGCGGCGCGACAAATCTCATCTCCGTCGCGGGCGAGTCGACGTCTTCTTCCGCGATCGCGACGACCGCGATATTCCGCGCGTCGGCAAATTCGATTACTTTCTCGTAGTCGATAAGCAACGTTTTTTTCGCTTCGATCGCAAGAACCGAGGCGCCGGCCTCGCTCATCGTTTGCAAGGTGCCTAGCCCGACGGTTGGCACGTCGAAGCGCATGTCTTGGTTCGGCTTGGAGACCTTGACGACGACGAAATTCTTACTTTTGCAAAGCTCGCCCGCGCGCCGAATTGAAGCGTCGGTTCCTTCGATCGCCTCGACTGCAAGGACGGCTTGATTTTTGACGCAGACGCTTTGTCCGACGTCGAGTCGTCCCATTTCGCGCGCTAGTTTCCACCCAAAAAAGACGTCTTTCCATTGCGCGGACGTCGGCGCGCGTTTGGTAAACAATTTGCGATTCACGAGCAACTCCGGCGCAAAATCGGTTCCGGGCTTGATTTTAATTCCTCGACGTTCAAAGGCGCGAACGCACGTCAAGAGCAGAGAGTCGTCTTTACAGTCTCGACGACGAAATAAGAAATGGTCGGCAAAGAAGGCGATCGTATACCAGTCGGGCGCCTGACGCCAAATAAAGGCGGGATCAAAGAGCCGAACTTTGTGGATTTTACCCGCCATCGTCGCGTATTCGACGCCTTGTTTTTGAAAGAATCGCGTCGCTTTTCCGAACTTGCTTATTCCTCCCCATTCGAAGACGTCGCAAATTTCCGCTAATTCGGGATCGGCGTGATCGCGAACGCCCAAGCAGACGACTTCGCGTCCCGAACGTTTGAGCGCTTGCGCTAAAAGAATAGGATAACGTCCCCAGCCCGCGATTAAACCGACGCGCCGAACGTCGTCGATCGCTTGGTGAGACGGCGACTTATTGTCGTTCATCGTTTAGCCGTTCAAAACGAGGGTTACAAGTTGACGTCGACGCAAAGAGAACGCAAAACGACCAATAAAGGGGCGCTTTGCCCTAATTCTCTTGCGCTTCCAATTGCTTCTTCAACGCGTCGAATTCCTTTCTCAACGCTTTTAGTTCTTTCAACGCGTCGGGCAAACGCGAAAACGCGACTTGCTTGCGCATTTGTTCTTTTTCGGGCGTCGCAGGTATGCCGACGATCTTAGCGCCCGGCGGCACCGAGCCCATAACGCCCGCCATTGCGCCCAGAATCGCGCCGTCGCCGATCGAAATATGATCGCGAACGCCGACCCGACCCGCCATAACGACGTAATCGCCGGTCGAGACGCTACCGGCGATTCCGACGCTCGCGCAGATCATATTTCGCTTGCCTATCTTGCAGTTGTGCGCGATCATTACGTGATTGTCGATTTTCGTTCCCGCGCCGATCACGGTCGAATCGTAGGCGCCCCGGTCGATCGTCGCGCACGCGCCGATTTCCACGTCGTCTTCTATTTCGACGTTGCCAATTTGCGACGCGAGAACGTGAACGCCGGTCGAGGAGTCGTAGCCGAAACCAAAGGCGCCGACGACGCAATTTGCGTGAAGGATGCAACGAGAGCCGACGACGCAGTTTTCGTATATTACGACGTTCGGATAGATCGTCGTGTTCGACCCGACGACGACGCCCGGCAGAAGGACGACGCCCGAGTGAATTACCGTATTGTCCCCGATAACGACGTCTTCGCCGATCGACGCGAAGTCGCCGACGGAAACGTTCGCGCCCAATTTTGCGGAAGGAGCGACGGACGCCCTTTCCGAGACGCCGTTCGGAATCAATTCGGCGCGTTTCGGTCTGAAAAAGAGCGCGATTTTTTCAAAAGAACTTTTCACGTCGTCGACGCGCAGAACCGCGAATCGCTCGGGTATTGGCGCCGTCGAACTTTTGGCGACGACGACCGCGCGCGCGTTCGTAACTTGCGACCAGTCGAGCTTTTCGGGTTTTTCGGCAAAAGTGATCGCGCGTTCGTCCGCAGCGTGCAGGGGCGCGGCGCGTTCAACGCGGCAGTTCGGATCGCCGACGATTTCGCCGTCGGTCAATTCGGCCAGTTGCGCAAGTCGAACTTCCATTGAGTCGAAACTCCTTTGTTTTTCGCGTCCAACGTCGTTTTAGTTTCGACGCGTCGTAGAGAAAAGCCGTCGTCTATCAACGAAAAAACCGCCCTCAACAAGCTGGCGCCTGCTGAACGACGGTCTATTTTCACAGTCGAACTGTTTTCACAGTCGAAAATCGACAGGACGCGTTATAATCAAGCGTTCGCTTTTTCCGCCTTAATCTTGACGATCAACTTAGCCAAACGCGACTTTTTGCGGGAAGCGTTGTTTTTGTGAATGAGATTATGGGCGGCGGCGCGGTCTAACGCGCTGCAAACGCCGCGATATTGCTCTTGAGCGGCTTCAATATCGGCGGCGCGGAGCGACTTAATAAGAGCCTTGATACGATTGCGGACAACCGAACGAGCGGCGCGGTTGCGTTCGCGAAGGACGACGTTTTGTCGAAGTCTTTTTTTTGCGCTTTGAATTTGAGGCATTTTAAGTCCGTCTTTCAATATGAAACGATTCTAGGTAAACGCCGACGGAAAAGGAACGCTCGAATTGACGACGAACGAACCCCGACTGTAAACTCAACAAGTTTTTCCTCGACGTTTGAGCGGAATTCCAAAAAACGCAAATAAACAAGCGCTTTCTATTGGCTTCTGCGCGGTTCTCAACAAAGAACCGTCAAACGAAACCTCAAACTAAGGAATTCCGGCGTCGA
>JAZUGM010000262.1:0-1542 GCA_045641205.1 Thermoguttaceae bacterium | reverse complement strand
GAAACTTACGCCGCCAAGTCGAGCGCGACGAATAAAAACAGCCTCTACGACTCGTATATTAAGGCGTTTCGGTGTGCGTCGGATCGGATTTCGACGCAAGGCGTCGTCGCGTTCGTTTCGAACGGCGGGTATATTGACGCCGCCGCTATGGAGGGCTTTCGAAAATCGCGTGTCGACGAATTCGCTTCGATTTACGTTTTTCATCTGCGAGGCAATGCGCGAACGCAGGGCGAATTGCGCCGAAAAGAACGGGACAACGTTTTTGGACAGGGCACGCGCACGCCGGTTGCGATTACGCTTCTTGTGAAAAAGCCGCATATTGGGGGCGCCAAAATCTTTTATCGCGATATTGGCGATTATCTTTCGCGCGAACAGAAACTTGGGATTATTAGCGGGTTTGGGAGCGTTGAGAAGACTCCTTGGGCGGCGATTACGCCTAACGAGCTGGGCGATTGGATTAATCAGCGCGGGGGGGATTTTTCGAAATTTTTTGCGCTGGGGAATAAGGATTCGAAGAACGAGGAGACGACTTTTTTTGCGCCAGTCTACGGGAGAGGCTTGGAAACGGCGCGCGACGCTTGGGCTTATAATTTTTCGCGGCGCGACTTGATTGAGAATATGTCGCGGACGATTCGTTTTTACAACGAGCAAGTCAAGGATTTTTCGCTTTTTTCGGATAAATCGAATCCTCGAGCGTTTGTCTGTTCCGATGGGACTAAAATTAGTTGGACGCGAGGTTTATTGAACGACCTCAAAAATGGGAAACAATTCCAAGGAAATATTGAAGATTACTTACGAGTTAGTTCTTATCGTCCTTTTTGTAAGGAATACGTTTTCTTCAATAGTATGTTTAATAACTTTGTTTCACAATTTCCTAAACTATTTCCAAAACCTGATACTGAAAACTTGATTTTTGCTATTCCTGGTCCCGGTTCTTCGAAACCTTTTAGCGCATTAATTACAAACACTATTTCAAACCTTCACTATGCCGACACTAGCCAATGTTTCCCGCGCTATTATTACGAACCGCTTGAAAATTCAACGCTTCTACCGTCTGAAGAGCAAGTAATTATCGACGGTTACGTTCGTCGGGACGCGATTACCGACGGCATATTCGAAAAGGCGCGGGAACTTTACGGGGAAAGCGTAACAAAAGACGACATATTCTTTTACGTCTACGGGGCGTTGCATTCGGAAAGTTACCGCCGGAAATATGAAAGCGAATTAAAAAAGGAACTTGCACGCCTTCCTTTGCCTTTGCCGGGCGTATTTCGGCAATGTTCGGCGATCGGTCGGGAATTGGCGGACGTTCATTTGAATTACGAGTCGGGCAAGTCGACTATCGGGGATCGGGAGGGCAAGCCGTTTAAAAAGCTGGCGCCGGTTCCTTTACGCGTCGTGTCGACGGAGCCGGAGGGCATAAGCGACGCGGCGCTTTATCGGGTCGATAAAAAGATGAAATTGGGAACGAAGACGGAACGTCAAGAAGACGGTTCGACGCGTAAAGTTTTCAACGGTTCGTTAGAATACAACAAATATTTA
>JAZUGM010000261.1:0-13142 GCA_045641205.1 Thermoguttaceae bacterium | reverse complement strand
GTTGCGGCAAAACGACGTTGCTAAATATTCTTTCCGGGCGCGAAGAAACGGAAAAGGGCGTCGTCGAACGTTACGCCGACGTTTCGATCGGGTACCTTGAGCAACGCCCTGCGGTCGATTCCAAAGAAACGGTCTTAGACGCGGGTCGAAGCGCTCTGGGGCATTTGTTGGCGGAACAGCGCGAGGCGGAAGAAATCGCCGTCAAGATGTCGGACGCCTCGTTAAGCGATTCGGATCGAGACAGACTCGCGCGACGATACGATAAACTTCACGAAAATTTGTTGCGCAAAGACGCGTATAATATCGAACATCGCGTCGAACGAATTTTACTCGGAGTCGGGTTCCGCGACGAAGATATGTCAAAATCGGTCGCGTCGCTGAGCGGTGGCGAGCTTAATCGCTTGGGGCTTGCCAAACTGTTGCTTGAAGAGCCCGACATTATGCTGTTAGACGAGCCGTCGAACCACCTTGACCTCGCCGCGACGGAATGGCTGGAAGATTTTCTCAAAACAACCTCGGCGGCGGTTATTCTCGTCAGCCACGACCGTTATTTCCTTGATCGCGTTACGAATCGCACGTTCGAACTTTTTGCGGGCACGATCGACGATTATCCTGGCAACTTCACCAAATATCTGACGTTAAAAGAGGAACGGCTCGCCGTCCAGACGAAAACTTACGAGAAATACGTCGAAGAAGTCGAAAAAGCCAAAGATTTTATTCGACGCCATCATTACGGAATGAAAGCGGCGCAAGCGGAAGACCGACGTAAAAAATTGGAACGACTCGAAGCCGACCCGCCCGAGGCGCCGCGCAACGTAACGTCGCCGCCGATGTCGTTTCCTCCGGCGTCGCGCACGGGCGACATAGTTTTTCGCGTGGACGGTCTGAAAAAAGGCTACGGGGAACGAACGCTCTTTCGAAATTACTCCTTTGATATTCAGCGAGGCGAACGCTGGGCGATTTTAGGACCGAACGGCTGCGGAAAAACGACGTTTTTGCGTTGTTTGTTGGGCGAGGAAACGCCGGACGAAGGGTCGGTGCGATTCGGACAAAACGTCGCCGTCGGGTATTTTGACCAGCAACTTAAAGTCGTCGACGATCAAATCCCCGTCGTCGACGCGATCCGACCTAAAAAGAAGGTTTTCGAAGACCTCCAGCGACGCAAGTTGCTTGGCGCGTTCGGACTTTCGGGCGATCAGCAACTTCTCAAAGTCTGTAATTTGAGCGGAGGTCAGCGTTGTCGCGCGGCGCTCGCCAAATTAGCGGCGGACGATCCCAACGTTCTCATACTCGACGAGCCGACAAACCATCTCGATTTGTGGGCGCGCAAGGCGTTGGAAAACGCGCTCAAAGAATTTGAAGGAAGCGTGATTTTTATTAGCCACGACCGTTACTTCGTCGATCAAGTCGCCGACAAATTGCTCGTCGTTCAGCCGAACGCGACTTATCAAATCGTCGACGGCAATTATTCGACTTTCAGACATTTGGTTTCCAAAGGCTTAATTGCCGATCCGTTCTTGCCAAACGCGCTCGACGAACCTTTCGCGCCTGAAAAGACGAAGCAGGTCAACGTCAAGGCAAGTTCCGATATGACGCGTCGGTCGTCCCTTGAACATATCCCTTCGAAACAAAACAAACAAGCGAAATCGAATAAGACCGCGCAAGCGACTCCGACGACGACGCCTTTCAAAGTAAAGCCAAGCGGCGGAAAAAACAAAGGCGCCGTTCCGAATCTTGACGACGTTCCCAACGCGAAGAAAACTAACGGCGTTCCAAGTTACAAGTCGGGTTCCAATCCGTCGAAATACGAGGAACAAAACTTCAAAGCGTCGCAAGGCGCCTCCAAACCGAAAACGGAAAAACGCAAGCGGAAGTTCCCGTTTCGAAAAATATCCGACATTGAAGACGAAATTTTCATTCGCGAGACGCGAATGCAGTCCCTCAACGAAGACATGCTCAAGCCGGAAAATCTGCGCGACGGCGCCAAGATGAAGGAATTACAGGCGGAAATTAAGGCGGAAGAAGAGGCGATTAAAACGCTTTACGAACACTGGGAAGAAGCCTCGGAATTGAACTGGTAACGGCTCTTGCCAAGCGTTTGAAACGGGTTTATAATCAACGAGACGGCGGAATTGGTCGACGCGCGGTTCCGTCGTCGACGTTTTTGCGCGTTCGACGCCGTTGGAAATCAGACGATTATGGCCGAACAATTAACCGCGTCTCAAGCGCGTCTTCAAGACGATCTACGCGGAATTGTTCGCGGCGACGCGCGTTGCGACGACCTCGTCTTACAACTCTATTCTTCTGACGGAAGTCCTTTTGAGGAACGTCCGCTGGGGGTCGTTTGGCCCCGTTCCGTTCAAGACGTCGCGTCGGTCGCGCAATACGCGGCGGAAAAGAAAATTTCGATTCACCCTCGCGGCTCGGGCACAAGCGCCGTCGCGGGCGCGATCGGCTCCGGGTTAATTCTTGATTTTTCCCGATATATGCGTCGCGTTCTCCAAGCGGGCGACGACTTTGTCCGCGTTCAGCCGGGCGCGGTTCGCGAACGCGTCAACGATTTGCTTCGAACGACCAAGGGGCGATTCTTCGCGCCAAGTTCCGGGCATATTCCAACCGGCACGATCGGAGGCGTCCTAGCGACGAACGTTTTAGGTCCGCGCTGGTTGCGTTACGGTGCGCCCTCCGAAAGCGTTCTCGAACTTAAAATCGTCTCCTCGTCGGGAAAAATCTGGGAATTGCGCCCTTTAGTCGCGCATCCGCAACGAGGCGCGATCGATTCCCAAAGAGGCGCGGCTTCTTTTCGCCGCAAATTGTTAAACGCCGCGCTGGCGGAAGCGCGCGCGGCGGGCTCCGACGACAAATCCGATTTCGATCTCGAATTCGAACTTCTCGCGAGCGGCAAAGTCGATTCGTCGGAATACGGAATCGATTTTGGCGACGGCGCCGGTCTGCGTTCCTTTCGTTCGGAGTACGTTCGCGCCGAATTCTTTAAGCGCGTTTTCGGAAAGGATGCAATAGCGTTTCGAGAGTTGATGAAAGAAGAGCCGTGGACGCGCGTCGTGCGCGTTCTGCGAGAATTTGAATCTAACTTCGATTCGCCGGAAGGAGAAGGCGGCGGTCTACGCGACGTTTTGCGCAACGGCTTTGATCCGACGCGGTTCTTTGTCGGCTCGGAAGGAACGCTCGGAATCGTCGCGGAAGCGAAGTTGACGACGTTCGCCGTTTCCAACGTCTCGTGTTCCTCCGTCTTGCTCTTTGAATCGCTTGAAAAAGCGACGAACGCCGTTTCCGCCGTTTTAGAATACGAGCCGACTTTGTGCGATTTGCTCGACAGTCGCATCGTCGCGCTAACGCGAGACTGGGATTCAAGATTCGAAACGATTTTGCCTCAAGCGGCTCAAGCGGCGCTCGTCGTCGAGTTGGACGAAACAACGCCGGAAAAATTACGCAGGAAAATTGACGATTTGTCGCTACGCGCGCGCGAACGTTTGGAATCGTTCGGGGGGCGAACGGCGTTTTCGCAAGAAGAAAGGAGTCTTTTCCGCGATCTTCTTCGTAAATCCAGTTGCGCGCGACTACGAATGGCGCCTTCGTTTCAAAGTTTCCCCTACTGGGAAGACGTTCGCCTTCCCATCGGGTCGATTCCCGATTTTTTACGGGACGTGCAAAAGTTGTTCAAACGCGAACGAATCGTTTATTCGGTCGGCGGATTCGTCGGTTGCGGTCAGTTGTCGATCCAGCCGATTCTTCCCTATTCGGAAGACGAAGAACAACGCGTCTTTGCGCTCACCGAGGATTTCGAAAATTACGTCTTGAAATACGGCGGCGAAATAGGTTGCTCGAAGGGACTTGGGCGACTTCGCACGGCGTCAACGTCCAAACGTTTCCCTAATCTTTCTCACGCGTTTGTTAAAATTAAAGACGCGTTCGATCCGGCAAACAGACTCAATCCAGATTGCATCGTTTCGCCCGAGCTACGTCGTTTGGCGGAGAAGCGTGAAAAAAAACTTTCGTTAGACTCAAATCTTTCAAACGACGAATTACGCAAAAAACAATCTGCGACGCTTGTGCCGAAAAAAACGTTGTTTTCCAACGATTCGGAAATCTTATCGCCGGAAATTTCCGCCGTATTGCGCGAAAGTTCGTTAAACTCGCGCTCAATTATCAGACGCGTTCCCTTTGATTTGGAACGACTTGAACGCGATTCGAAGATCGATTGGCTAAATCGTCCGAAACGTTCGCAACTGGAATTTCAAACGGCGTGGAATCCGACGCTCGTTTACGCGTCGACCTATCAATGCGTAGGTTGCGGACATTGCCGTATTCGAACGCAAGAAACGCGCATGTGCCCCGCCTTTCGTCATACGCCCGACGAGTCGTCTTCCTGTCGCGCCAAAGCCAATTTGTTGCGCGGAGTCCTCGACGGCAAGACGTCGCTGGAAACGCTGACAAACAACGAAGTAAAACGAATCGCCGACCGTTGCGTGAGATGTCATTGTTGCTCGATCGAGTGTCCCGCGCAAGTCGACGCGTCTAAACTGACGTTTCGACTTCAAAGCGCGTATCGCGCCGCCGTCGGATTAGGCTTGCACGAATTATTCGCGGTAAGAACCGATTTCGTATTCAATTTGGCGACTTATTTGTCCAAGCCGATAAACAAAGGAATGCGCAATCCCGTCTTTCGGTGGATTATTGAAAAGATTTTAGGCGTCGCGCAAGGACGAAAAACGCCCTTGCTTGAAAATCGCCCCTACTTGCGAGGAGTCAAGCGTTCGTCGTCGATTAACGACGCGCTTAATTCGCTGAACGTCGACGTTTCCAACGCACAAACGGCGCGTAAAAACCGACGCCGTAAAGTCGCGCTCTTTATCGACTCATACGCCAACTTTTTCGACGCCAAACTTGTCGAGGCAACCGTTCGCGTCTTGGAGCTAAACGATATTGAAGTAACGCTTCCTTCAAAGCCCCGCGTTTCCGGCGCCGTCGCCTTTGCGATCGGAGACGTCGACCGCGCTGAAGATTTTGCGACACGCAACGTCTCGCTTTTCCGCGAAATTACGCGCGACGGCAGCGAGATACTGACGCTGGAGCCTTCGTCCGCAGTCTGCATTAAGAAGGAATATCCCTATTTTTGCAACGACGCCGACGCGCAAGTCGTCTATCAAAACACGACCGACGTTTGCTCCTATTTGGCAAGGCTCGACCGCGCGGGCGAATTGAATCGCGAACGCCTGCGTCCCGTCGGCGAAACGCCGCTGACGATCGGCTATCACGCGCCCTGTCGATCGATCGCGTTGTCCGGCGCCGCGCTTCCCAACGCGACGCCCGCGCAAACGTTGCTCGAATTAATTCCCGGTCTGCAAATCAAGCGCCTAGAACGCGGCTGTTGCGGTTTCGCCGGTTTCTCCGGGTTCACGAAAAAACGCTTTTACGAAAGTCTGCAACTCGGCGCCAAGTTGTTTTTAGCGATGCGAACGCCCGAAATCGACGTTTGTTCCTCAGAATGTTCCTTTTGTAATCTTCAACTAGCGCAAGGCGTCGCCAAGCCCGTCGCGCACGCGTTGAAACTGCTCGCCGTTTCATACGGCGTTATGGATTTAAAAGACGCTTACGAACGCGTTTTTAACGCGCGCCCCCCAAAAAAGAAACGTTCGTAGAAAAATCGACGTCGACGCGTTTGGATAGAACAATTGTAAACGTTCACAATATACTATTCTTATAAGCCGACATAATCAAACAACGGGGTCGAAGAACGTACGACGGCGCCAAGAGGCGCCGTAGGCGCTTTTTTATCGTTGGATTTGTCGACTTCATAATTGAGAACCAACGCTTCAACCATAGGGCGCCGATTTTCTTCCCTTCCCCCCAAATGATAAAAATGTTCACAAGCGACAATATTAAAACGATTCCAATACTTTTCGACATACTGATTAGAACGAAATTCGTTATGGCTCCAAGTCGACAAAATAAAACGCGCTGGCGTAGCGCATAACGCGTCAAACAACCTGCGTTCGTCCGCCTCCGTCCAACCGTTGTAATAATCGGCGTGACGATCGATATAGGGCGGATCGCAATAGATTAAATCGTCTTTCTTCGCTTCTGATATTGCGTCGACAAAATCGCGGCGTTGAAAGGTGAAACGGCAAACGGCAAACAGTTCTGTTAGACGTTCGACTTGATGGACAATTTTGGTAATATAAGCCGGGGAAAATCGATCGGGTTTACGACAAAAAGGCGTGTTAAATTCACCTTTTCGATTAAACCGAACCATTCCGTTGAAACAAGCGCGATTTAAGAACAGAAAATCCAACGGATCGCCGTTCCGATTAAAACGATCGCGAACGGCGTAATAGTATTGTTCGCCTTCTTGCGATAATTTAGCGCCCTCTTCGCATAAAAAACGCCGGACTTTCGACGGGGTAACAACCTGATTTTTGACGCCGTTGTAAAATTCTACTAAATGAGGATTGGCGTCGCTAAGCGCCGCCTCGCGAAAAGCAAGATTAAAACCGACGCAACCCGTCCCCATAAAAGGTTCGATCCAACGACCGTCGACGTCGACAGGCATAACTTTCTGAATTTGCGGAATTAATTTGGTTTTAATTCCTTGCGATTTAATTGGAGGAATATGAATTTTCAATGGAAATCTCGCCTTTAACGATCAGGCTAATAACCGACGTTCCTTGAAAGATTGCAAGAACGCGACGATTACGGTTCAGGACGCGCTCCTTGAAAACCGGGTCTATCGGCTTCCGGCTTCGCTTCGGAGTCCTCTTTTCCTTTTTGAATCGCGTTCAACACAACAATCCATTCGGGTTCGTTCTTCGATTGAAAAACGAATTTCGGCGCGGTTGCGTCTTTTTCAGTTGAAATACCGCGTCCGCCTTCTTCTTTTGGCAAATGGGCGACTAACAGGGCGCTCTTTTCCGGGCGGGTTAAGTTTATCCACGCGAATCTGCCCGTCCAGTCGATGTTCTGCGCGTCGTGAACTCCGGGTAGATCGTGATTTCCACCAAGAAGATTCTGATGACAAGAGGCGCATTTCTCGTTGTAAATCGGCAAAAGTTCCTTTGTAAACCAGTCGGCTTGTCCGGCGCCGTCGAGAGGCGCCCAGCGGTCGCGTCTTCCTGCGGATTTCGGACGCGCGTTCGCGTAGGTTCCTTGATAAATCGCGTTTGAATCGAGCCAGAAATTGACGCGTTTCATTGATTCGGAATCGACCTTAACGCCGCAATGCGACTCCGCGAAATATTTGGGCAAACGACTCGCGAGCGCGCCGGTCGTATAAGGAACGTTGACGGCGGAAGTCGTAAAGAGAAGCCAATAGAACTGAACAAGCGGCTTGCCAAGCGCTTTTTGCGTCGCGGGAATCTCGCCCGAGAGCATATCCGCTTGACGATAAGAACGACTCTTGAGCGTCAGCGCCTCGTAAGATTCGCTGAAATAACGCGTGGCGTCTCCGCTCAAATCATAGCCTTTCGCAGGATCGACTCCGTCGTGACAAGAGACGCAATATTTGTCAAGCACGGGCTGCATCAGCGACGGATAATCGACGACGCCCGCGTCAAGCGTCGCGTTGCCGCCGTTCGTTAAGCGGTCTTCATACGCGGCGTAGAGAAAATCGGGCAAGACGGGCGTATCGGGCGCGCGCAACGCCGCCTTGGGACGTCGACTTGCGTCTTGAGCCGTCGCCGGTATCGAATCGCGGTCTTCGTGGCAACCGACGCAACCGATCGACTCGCCGGGCATAAACTGCACGGCGCTCGTCATTCGCTGAATTTCGCGTCCTTCGGCGTCGAGCGCTTGAAAATAGATTTCACGCAAAGCGGGCGCGTAAAAATTCGCGCTGCCGTCCTCTTCGACGGGAACTTCGCCCCAACAACGCTTGGCGTAGTAAGTCGCGACGCCCATCGACGGCGATTGATCAAAGGAACGGTCGTAAAGTTCCTCCGTCTTACGTATTTGCTCCATAATCCGAATCGACTTGACTTCGCCCCGTTTCACGTAAGGTTCAAGACCTTGATAGACGTCGGCAAGAACGACTTGACCGACGGGATCGCCGTCAAGCAAATTCGTTCGCTCGGGTATTCCCCACGAATCGACGTCGACTTCTTGACCGTCAATTTCGAAGCGTTTGACGTCGGGCGCGTTCGCTTGCGCGTCGGCAAGTCGACAATATTCTTCGCACGGCTCAAATCCGTCGGTTTTGCGCAACCCGGAGCAAAGCTCGCGCGCCTGCAAACGAGGACGCAGAATTTTTTTCAAGTCGGGATTAGCGACGCGCGTCGGCAAGACGGGCGGACGGGGCGTCTCGACCAGCGCGATCGGACAAAAACAATCGAGTTCGGGCTCTTCGCACAACAAACGTCGTTGACCGTCGGCGTCAAGAAGCCAAATACGATAGCGCGCGTCGGAACCGGAAGAGTTGGCGCCAAGAACGCCCGCGCCGCCGCAACCGAACGCGCACAACGCGCGCTCTTCGTCAAGCGGATAGGGATCGCGATAGGCGTAATCGCGCGAAATATCCTCGACGACGGGAAATTCTTTCGTCCAGAACGCAAATCCTTCGCCGCGTCCGGCTTCGATTCCCTGCGAACGGTCGACTATTCCGACGGCGCCGTGCGGGTATCCGTGGTGCGGCGTAAACGTCGCAAGAACTTTCGACGCGGGCGCGCCGGGTATCGGACGCGCTTGAAGAATCGAGCCGAATTCGCGAATCGTGTTCCCGTAGTAAAGTTGATAAAGCGTCCCTTCGGGATTTTGCGTCCACAAAGACTGACGATAGGTCAAATCGCGGTCGACGTATTCCCAACGCGTGAAAAGCACGCGTCCGTCGGGCAAAATTTGCGGATTAAAATCGGACAACGTGTTCATACTGACGCATTTAATATCGGTTCCGTCGGCGTTCATACGAAACAAATTCGAAGCGGGACCGGGTTGGCACACGGTTCGCCCAAAACGACGCGTCGAAACAAAGATCACGCCTCCGTCTGGCGATTCGACGGGCGAGACGTCAAAAAAAGGACCTTTGGTCAGTTGCGTCAGCCCGGAGCCGTCGACGTTGATTTTCCAAATATTCCAATAGGCGAAATCTTTCGGACGATAAGAGAAGAAAATCGTTTGCGCGTCGAACGAAAGATTCATATCGTAAATCGAACCTTCGGCGTCTTCAAAGATAGTCTTAATTGGCTCTTTCGGGTTGGCGGGGTCGACAAGCCTAATCGCGCAGCCGGGTTTCTTAGGAGTCGACTGCCAAAGATCGTTTCCGACCGAATAGGGACGATTCAGTAACGAACGCGCGACGTATATAAAGGGCGGAACGTCGTCTAGCGCCAGCGTTTCGGGATACTCGCTCGTTTCCGACTTGCGCCCGACAAGCGGAACGTCGACAAAGGACGCGTTTTCTTGAGTATCGAGTCGAACCTTCAAATTGCGGTATTCGACGTCGTTTTGCCAAAGTCGAAACGCGAACGTTCCGGCGCGGAGCGGATCGTTCGACGAAGGCGCCGACTCGTGAAATTCGCCGATTTGTCGATCGTCGACAAAGAAAACAAAGCCGGTTTCGTCAAATTCGATGCGCAAACGAAAGAACTCGCCGACGGGTATTTCCCAAGGAACGCGTTTAATCGGCGTATAATTACGTCGATGCGCGCCTAAATTGACGACGTTTTCGGCGGGATTGAAGCCGATTTCATAACCGTTGAAAGCGTCGGCGCCTATTCCAGAATCGGAGATTTTAAAGCAAATTCCCGAAAATCCGCTCGATTTTGTTGGAAAGCGCAACTCGACGTCGACGGCGCCCCGCGTCGCGTTTTGCCAATCGGGCGCGGCGTAAGTCAAACGCGCGCCCGAATCCCCCTTGCCCAATACGACGCCCGATTCCAAAACGTTCCATTCTCCCCCGAAAGCGTCGAAACCGACAAGAGGACTCGGCGCCTCGACGGGCGTAAAGGGAAGCGCTTGGATTTTTTCGAGAAGAGTCGGCTCGTCGGCACGTCCCACGGTCGAAAGACAAAGTAGAACCGCCGACGCTATTTCCAACGCCGTTGAAAAAACTACGCGAATCGAAAACGACATAACAATTCCTTTGGAAAAGAGACGACAAAAACGCGCGATGCGCAACTCGCGTTCATATTCTATCATATCCGCGTTATTCCGTCAAACAAAAACGCGCGCCTATTGAAAAAACGAATCGTAGGATTCTTTTTGAGAAAAGGCTCTTATAATAGTTTGACGCGACTTCAACTAAGCGTTATAATTCTAGGCGACGGCGCGTTGTCGTTTGAAAAGAATTCGCGCGCCGCTATTTGCGTCGATTTGGTCTCGACGTTGTTTGTATGGGCGTTTCGCCTCCCTCCTTCGGCTTGCCGCCATATGGAATCCAATAAATTGAAACGTACAATTTGTTCTAATCTCCTATTGACTCTCCTTCTGTTGATCGTTGGTTGCGCGCCCGTCGACGAAAAAGTCGACGAAAAAAAAGCCGACGAGCCCGTCCCGGCGCGCGTCGTCTCGACTATTTCACGTTCGATCGTCGATTACGTCGAATTGACGGGACGAACCGCCGCCGTCGAATCGGTCGAAGTTCGCGCGCAAGTTTCAGGTTATCTTGACAAAATCGCATTTCAGCCCGGCGCGTTTGTTCGCAAAGGAGACGTTCTCTTTCAACTCGACGCGCGAGTCTATCAAGCCGTATTAGAACAACGCAAGAGCGACGTCGCCGCTAAAACTGCCGAACTCAAGCAACTAGAAGCGGAACTCAAGCGCCAAGAAGCGCTCATCGACAAACAAGCGACCTCGCAACAACAATTCGATCTTGCGTTGGCGGATCGCGACAAATGCGCCGCAGAATTAGAGGCCGCGCGCGCCAATCTTAACCGCGCGCAAATCGACCTCGATTACGCGACGGTGCGTTCGCCGATCGACGGCGAAACGAGTCGCGAACAGATAACCGTCGGAAACCTTGTGACTTCCGGCGCGACGCTATTAACCAGCGTCGTCGCCGTCGATCCTGTCTATTTGTTTTTCGACGTTGACGAACGCACGTTGCTGCGTTTCCGCGAAGAATGGAACAAAGGCGCCGACGAAAAGCTAGAAGTAAAATACGCGATCGGCGACGGCGAATTTTCGCGAGTCGCGCGCGTCGATTTCACCGAGCCGCGCCTCAACGAAACGACGGGCACGCTCGAATTTCGCGCCGTTGCGGAAAATAAAGCGAACGACAAGGGACTTCGCGACTTAATTCCCGGCTTGCGTTTGCGCGTAAACTTCCCCGTCACGCCCGAATACGACGCGATTCTTATTCCTGAAGAAGCGGTAATTACCGACCAAAACGTCAAACGCGTTTACGTGTTGGGAGAAGGAAACACGGTCGTTTCGACGCCGATCGAATTAGGCGCGTTGCAAGAAGACAATATGCGCGTCGTGAAAAAAGGCTTGAATCTTGGCGACAAGGTTATTGTCGACAACCTCTTGAAAATTAAACCGACGTCGATTATCGAGCCTATCGACGCGCCTTCAGAATCGACGACGCGAATTGTTCGCGAAGACGGAACGATTATTAATTCGGACGGAACGACCGAATACGACGGGCTCTACGAGTGGTCGTTGGAACGCGACGTTCAACAAAACGACGAGCAAACGCCGGAAAACGCGCCGCAAGACGGCGCCAAGGGAGACGCGTAAACAAAAATATTTTTGGATTATTCGTCTGTTACTCGTTGAAAATCGCGCGTCTTTAGAGGCGATTCGATTTTGACGCAACTTAACCTACAATCGTTCGTAAGAACGGCTAGGAAACTCCCTTGGCTCGTTTTTTTATAGATAGACCTATTTTTGCAAGCGTGTTGTCGATTCTCATCGTGTTAATCGGCGCCATCGCTTATACCTCGTTGCCTTTGGCGCAATATCCCAACGTGGCGCCTCCTACGATCAACGTCAACGCCAACTACTCGGGCGCAAACGCGCGCGCGGTCGCCGACTCCGTCGCGACGCAAATCGAAGACCAAGTAAACGGCGTCGAAGGCATGATCTATATGGAGTCGAGCAGCACCAACGACGGCAGAATGAGCTTGAACGTAACGTTCGAGCCTGGCACGGACTTGAACGACGCGCTCGTTCTCGTTCAAAACCGCGTCTCGCTCGCGACGTCCAAACTTCCGGAACAAGTGAAAAAAGTCGGCGTCACCGTAAGAAAACGCTCGCCGACCGTCTTGATGATGGTCAACTTCATTTCGCCCTCGAAGACCTTCAACCAAGTGTATTTGAGCAACTTCGTATCGTTGCGCGTTCGCGACGCGATCGCGCGCGTCGAAGGCGTCGGCGATATTTCCATCTTCGGCGAAAAATCGTACAGTATGCGCGTTTGGCTCGATCCCGCCAAAATGGACGCGCGCAAATTAAACGCCTCCGACGTCGTGAAAGCGATTCAAGAACAAAATCAACAAGTGGCGGCCGGCGCGTTGGGCGATCCGCCAATTAGCGAGCCGATCGTCTTTCAATATCCGATGAATCTGCGCGGACGTCTCGTCGAGCCCGAAGAATTTGAGGATATTGTCGTTCAAACGGACTCGGAAGGACGCGTCACGTTATTAAGGGACGTTGCGCGCGTCGAATTAGCGGCGTTAAACTCGAGCGTCACAAGTTCTTTCAACGGCTTGCCGTCCGTTACGCTTTCCGTCTATCAGTTGCCCGACGCCAACGCCGTCGCGACTTCGGAACGCGTCCGCGCGGCGATCGCGGAACTCTCGAAATCTTTTCCCGACGGCATTGAATACGTCGTTACTTACGACACGACGCCTTACGTCAAAGAATCGATCCGCGAAGTCAAAAAGACTCTAATTGAAGCCGTTATTCTTGTCGCGATCGTCGTGATTCTTTTCCTGCAAAGCTGGCGCGCGGCGATTATTCCTTTGCTGGCGGTACCGATTTCCTTGATCGGAACTTGCGCGGCAATGTACGCGTTGGGGTTCAGTTTAAACAATTTGTCCCTTTTCGGACTCGTACTTGCGATCGGAATCGTCGTCGACGACGCGATCGTGGTCGTCGAAAACGTCGAGCGGCATATGGCGAACGGTTTGAAGCCGCGAGAAGCCTCCTATAAAGCGATGCAAGAAGTTTCCGGCGCGCTCGTCGCCATT
>JAZUGM010000260.1:0-3536 GCA_045641205.1 Thermoguttaceae bacterium | reverse complement strand
CTCGAAACGCTCTACAAATGGGCGCTGAAGAACGAAAACAAGCAAGATTCTAAGGCGCGCGCGATTCTCGATTGGCTAGGCAAGCATATTCGAAGAAACGGCGTCTGGTCTAACGAACGCGTCGTAATTTTTACGGAATATCGAGCGACGCACTCGTGGCTGAAAACGATTTTGGCGAGCGAAGGATACGGCGGCGAAAGATTGGCTTCGATTTACGGGGGGACGCCCGCCGAGGAACGCGAAGCCGTGAAAACCGCGTTTCAAACCGCGCCTGAAATCTCGCCCCTGCGGATTCTCCTTGCGACAGACGCCGCCGCCGAAGGAATCGACCTGCAGAACTATTGCCATTATCTGATTCACGTGGAAATTCCGTGGAATCCCAACGTAATGGAACAGCGCAACGGGCGAATCGATCGGCACGGTCAGAAAAAATCGATCGTGGAAATTTGGCACCCCGTCGGAAAAGGCTTCGATTCGAACGCCGTTTGGGATAAAAAGCCGGGCGATTTGGAGGGCGATTACGAATATTTAATGCGTGCCGCTTTGAAAGTCGACGCGATTCGCAACGACCTTGGTTGCGCCGGTTCCGTTATCGTCGAACAAATTCAAAACGCAATGTTGGGGCGCTCGCGAGACGTTTTGAACGTCGATACGAAAGAGACGCGCGAAAAACGACAAAACGCCGCGCGATACGTCAAAGCGGAAAAGGAACTCAAGGCGAAAGTCGCGTCCTTGCGCGAAAAATTAGAGACGTCAAAGAAAGAATTTCGTCTCTCCTCGGAGAATATCGCGCGCGCGGTGAACGTCGCCTTAGGACTCGCCGGACTGCCTCTCTTGAAGCCTTGCGCCGTCGAAGCGAAGAATATCGGAGGAGGCGTCTGGGCGTCCGTCCCCTTCGGCGCCGCCTTTACCGTACCCGAGTTGCCCGGTTCGTGGGGACGCGCTTGCGCGGGCTTGGAACATCCGCACACGCGCGAACGTCGACCGATCGTCTTTGACGAAAAGCTCGTCAAGGGGCGCGAAGACCTTGTTCTGGGGCATTTGAATCATCCGCTCGTTCAGATGGCGCTCAGACTCTTGCGCGAAGAAATTTGGAACGCCGACTACGTGCGACGAGGCGCCAACGCCGAAAAGAAACGCGCGCTCTATCGCGTCGCGTTCAAGACCTCGACGAAAATTGCCGCGCCCGTCGCGCTCGTACTCTCGCGCCTCGTCGTTACCGGCGGAGACTCGCGACGTTTGCACGAAGAGACGATTATTTCCGGAGGAGAATTGCGCGAAAATTCTCACAAACGAATCAACGAACAGGAATTTTTGAAGAGTCTTTACGAAGATTCCGTCCCGCTTGACGAACCGTCGCAAGCGCTCTTGGCGATCGCGCGCAATTTGTACGAAAAGAATCTCGACGCCGTAAAATTGTCGGTTCTCGCGCGTTCGAAAGAGCGCGTCAAACAGCTGGAAAAAACGCTGGAACTCAATAAAAACAAGGAAATAAAGAACATCGTCGAGATTCTCGACCAGTTGGAAGCGACGATTCGCAACGAGTTGACGCCCGGCGCCGACGCTACGCAAGAGGTCTTCGACTTCATTAAAGACGCCGAACGACGCGAAGAAGTGCGGTTGGATCGCGACGCGCTCAAGAGACGTCTGGAACGAATACCCGAAGAAAAAGAAAAAGAAACGGAAGCGATCGTTAGGCGCTATTCCGCCCCTCAACCTCGAACCTTTCCCGTCGCCGTCGTCTTCGTTATGCCGCAAAACAAAGTAAAATAACGAGAATTCAAGCAAACGTCGGAATAATCGCCGCTATGTCCAAGACCAATTTTTCCCAACACGCCGAATGGCTCTCTCTGCTCGAAGTTTCGGGCGCGTTCCTCACGCCCAAAGTCCTCGACGACGTTTTCAAATTAGGACTCGATTCCGCCGAACTCGACGTCAAGCGAAACGTCCGACGCGCTTACGAAGAATGGAACGACGCGATCGACCAAAACGCCAAAGACCTTGCGGAAGTCCACTGCGCTTGGATAAAGTTCGTACTCGTTCAGACGTTGGAATACGAAAGCGACCTTTTGCGCCCCGGCAAAGAATACGCGATCGAACTCGAAGGCGAGTCCGAACCTTACGCGCCCGATTTCGTCCTTAAAGAAGAGGACGGCGAGCCGCTGACGTTTGTCAAATACTACGATCCGAACGTCGCGCTCGATTCCGCCTCAAGCAAAGACGGAACCGCGCTCTCGCCTATCGAAAAAGCGACTAAATTATGCGCGGCGAAAAACGTGCGACTCGCGCTCGTTACCAACGGCGAGTCTTGGGCGCTCGTCAACGCGCCGTCGGGGCGCCCTTCCGGCTCCGCGACGTGGTTCGCGCGGCTGTGGTTCCAAGAGCCGATTACGTACCGCGCCTTTCAAACGCTTCTCGGGCGGCGGCGATTCTTCGACCAGCCCGAAAAAAGACTTCCCGCTTTGCTCGACAAATCCTTCGAAAATATGGAGGAAGTTACGAGCGCGCTAGGCGCCCAAGTCCGCGCTTCCGTCGAAGTTTTGATTCAAGGTCTCGACAAAGCCGACGCCGACCGCAATCGCGAATTATTGCGCGGCGTCGAGCCTTCGACCCTCTACGAAGCGGGACTAACCGTGATGATGCGCTTGGTCTTTATCCTTTGCGCCGAAGAACGAGGGCTCTTGCTGTACGGAAAGTCCGCCGTCTACGATCGTTTCTACGCCGTCTCTTCTTTGCGTTCTCAGTTGGCGGAAGACGCCGACAAATACGGCGAAGAAACCCTTGAAAGAAGATACGACGCGTGGTCGAGAATACTCGCCGTCTTCAGAATCGTCTTTGCCGGTTCCAATCACGAAAATATGAGCCTGCCCGCCCTTGGAGGCTCCCTCTTCGATCCCGACAAATACCCGTTCTTAGAAGGAAGAACGCGAGACTCCTCGTGGAAAGACGAGCCCGCAAGACCGTTGCCGATCGATAATCGAACCGTGATGTTGCTCTTGAAGTCCTTGCAAGTACTCGAGCAAAAAGAAGGCGCGACCTTTCTTTCCTATCGCGGACTCGACGTCGAACAAATTGGGTACGTCTACGAAGGATTGCTCGAACAGACCGCCGTCAAAACCGACGAACTCGTCCTAGGCTTGCAAGGTTCCGCCAAGGCGAAGAATCCCGTCGTCAAACTTGCGGAATTGGAAGCCTTGCAATTCGAATCGGAAGAAAAGCTGTTCAAGCGCGTCGCGGAAATTACCGGCAAGACGACAACCTCGATAAAGAACGCCTACGCGAAAAAGAAAGACCGCGTCTTTCTCAAGCGCTTAGAAGTAATTTGTCACGATCCCGAGTTTGTCGCGCGTATCGAGCCGTTCGCAAACTGGTTGCGTTCCGACGCGTGGGGCGCCCCGTTGATTTACGCGCCCGGCTCCTATATGGTCTGCTTAGGACAAGACCGAAGGGATACTGGAACCCACTATACGCCGAAAGTTTTGACCGAACGCATTGTCAAAACGACCCTTGATCCGCTTCTTTACGTCGACCTCGAC
>JAZUGM010000259.1:0-24583 GCA_045641205.1 Thermoguttaceae bacterium | reverse complement strand
GTAGCGCCAAAGCCCCACAAGTTTCGTATTGCGAATCGTAACGTCGTCGCATTGAAACAACGTAGTCGACCAGACGTCCGTATCGCGCTGAATAATTCCGTCGATCACGACGTTTTTACACTTGGAAAATCGAAAAATTCCGCCTATTTCGCCGCGTTCGTAAGGCGCCGCGTCGATTATTCCCGGTCCTGATATTTTGATATTTTCCGCGTTTTCGGCGTAAAATCCGCCGTAAACGACCGCGCCCGCGTCGACGTAGACTTCGTCGCCGCTTTTCAGTTGAACGCGTTCTACCTTATGGACGCCCGGCGCGAAATAGCGCAAATTCGGCGCGTCGAGTTTTTCGGGACGTTCGTAAATTGGAAACGGCAACAAATGCAACGCGTTGTGAAAACCGCCGATTTCCAAAACAATAGGCGACGCGCCCGGCGCGACGAAAGAAATTTCTTTCTTTTCCACGTCGATCTTCGGCGTTATTCCTAACGACGACGGACGAACGACGACGTTTTGAAGCGCGTCGACGCTTTTAGTCGTCTTGACGACGATCTTCGTCGTTGAGGAATCGGTCTGCCACGTCGCGAAGCCCGCCGTCTCCGTTTGATCAAGCGAACGTTGATAGCCCGGCCAAACGCGATTAAACGGAATCGCGCTGACGCGGCATTCCCAGACGGGCGCCTTTACGTCGTCGATCCAAACTTCGTAATCGGCGCAAACGCGTTCCGAATCGGGCATAGGCACGACGATCGATCGCGCGTCGGCGCGCCCGACAAAGGACAACAGAATCAAGAGGCAAAACGCCGCCGTATGTTTCGAATTACCGTGTTGCATATCAAGCCTTTCTTTCGGAGTGAAAGCAATAAATCGATCCTTTGTCAAAGGAACGAATTTTATTTGTAATTATACCTCGCTTCGTTCATTTTTGCACGCCTTTGTCAGAAAAAGAGAAAATTAACGACGTTGCGCGAAAAAGACGCGCGCATAAAAAAACGCGCCGAAAACTCGGCGCGTCTTCTCGTAGGAAATTACGGCTTTCTAACGACGTTCCAATCACATAACTTTGACGTCCTCTTCGATCTTTTCGCCAACTTTGAATTCGAACGCGTTCTCGCCGCCGTCGGTAACCGACGCTTTTAACCCGGAATCGTGCGGATTCGAGTACTTGACCGCCACGAAGCGCGTAATGCTCTTAACGACGTCGCTTCCGCCGAGTTCCTTAGCTTTTTCGACGTCGGCGACTTCCTTCGTAACCATACCTTCGTATTCTCCGGCGGGTACGCCTTCCCAGTTGGCGTCTGTTTTAAGAACGGCTTTTCCTGTAGCGTCGCTCTGCCCGACGACGTTCCAAGTACGTCCTCCGGTCGACTGCGCCAGACGCAAGACGACGGTGGCGCCTTCGACGGGCGTGCCGTCGTCGTAAAGGACGGTGATCGTCGTCGGATTGAGTTTCGGCAAATCCTTGGGTTTTTTAGGTCCTTTACTGCAACCAGCGACGACTATGCAAACGCACAGCGCAAAGATCGTCAAAATTTTATTCATTATGTCTTCCTTGTCGTTATTGTTTGTTCTCTTCATACAAAAAGACGCCGAATCGCTCCGGCGTCAAGCAATAGAAACGCAAACGCGTCGACGCGCTAGGCGTCAAGCGCGACTACATCGAAGAAGTAGTTTCGCCGCCTTGCGCGGATCCCATAGCGCCCCAGACTCCGTAAGGGCTCTTGCCGGAAGTGACGGCGTGGGCGTAAGCGTCGCCGCAATCGATCGTTTCGGAAATGAAGCGAACGGAACCGTCGAGCATCGCCGCGTTGACGCCGCCGCTATGATTGCTTTGCACGGACGCCGCGCCCCAAACGCTGTCGGCGCCATAAGAGCAAGAGGGCGAGTTAGGAGGCAGAACCGTGTTGAAGCCTTGGCACATAACCTGACCGTCGGCCCAACGCTGTCCGCGCCACCCGGTAGCGGCGTCTTGCGTCGCCTCGGTTCCGTTTTTAATCGCCAAGCAAGGACCGGGGAAAGAATTGCCGTTATACATAGAGGAAACGGTGAAGATGTTGCCCTTAATCTGCTTTCCGCCCATACCGGTCGCGCTGACGCATTCGGACCACGCGACGGTGTTGGAGGTTCCGTCGGTTACGATCGACATCGGAGGAAATTCGCCGATCCAGAAAATGCCGCGGTGCGCCGTTTTCGCCGCCGCGCCGCTTTCGTCTTTAGGATTGCGGTTGTTGTTCCACATCGAGTCGCCGCGGGAAGACATATAATTCAAACGACCGGTGTTGTGCCCGTCGGTCGACTTCATACGACCGTTGCCGTCGGAAGGACAAATAAACGCGTCGATGACCGTACACATCGCCGGAAGCGTGTTGGTATAGTCGCCGCTATTGTTAAACGACATCCACGGACAGGTCATCTTGTAAGTCGCGTTCGTCTGCGAGTAAGAAACGATCTGATCGTAGACGGCGCTTTGTTCAATATACGGAAGAATAAAACACGCGGTTCCAAACCCGCCTTTAGCGCCGGGACCGACGTTGGCGTCAAAGTTGTGCCCTGCGGACGCGGGACCGAGCATAGCGCGCGCGGCTGGAAGCGCGTTGTTGGCGTCGTGGTAATTCTGAACCGCGAGTCCAAGTTGTTTCAGATTGTTCGTGCATTGCATACGACGCGCAGCCTCGCGCGCGGCCTGAACGGCCGGAAGAAGCAAGCCGATTAAGATGCCGATGATCGCGATAACGACAAGCAACTCGACGAGGGTAAAACGGTTATTACCCCCCCCCCCGTTGCATTTGGAATATTTGCTCATTTCCAACTCCCTGTAAAATAAGCGCGTTTTAATCCGTCCAGCGCCTTTCGTTTTGCGATTAGTCGTCGCGAAAACACGCCGGATGATATGAAAAGGACGTTTTATTATAATACGTTAGTCGTTTTTCGACAAGGGAACGTTCTATAAATTTTGTAAAATAACGAATTTTTTCAAACATATTTTTAACGTTCCGTCCAATTAACGACGACGTTGAGTATGATGTTAATACAAAAAATCTAACCCGTTTGTAGCGTTTTGAGTCGCAGAATAATCAACAAGACTCCGCTTGCGCGGCGTCGATTTAAATCAAGGCGCTTTCTTTTTTTGTCGAGTCGTTTCTTCGTTTTCCTTGTAATCTGAAAAACGATCGTAAAATTGTAGTTTGGAGAACGACAAAAGCGCGAAAAAATTTGTAATCGTTCACGGAAAACGCGCGCGGCTTACCGTGAACGATTACAACAAAATTATGATTAAAGAAAAAATAAGGACGACCGGCGCTCGTTGCAGAATTCCGCTTCCAGCTTTTTCGTTTACGCGTCGTATGCGACGAGCAACGTTTGACGCGCGCGCCGCAACTCCTCCGATTCGGCGTCGAAATCGGACTCCGCCAACGCGCGAACGAACGTCGCTAGCGCCTCGTATTCCGAGGCGGCGAACGCGTAGTCGCCCGCGTCGAATCGCAAACGCGCCGACTTGCTCAACGCGTCGGCAAAACGCGCCGTCTCCGCGCGTTCGAGCGCGTTCTTTTGGCAAAACGCGCGGATCAATTCGCAATAAACGTTCGAGGCTTCGTCGTTTTCGCCGGTCTGCGTCATCGTCTCCGCCAAAGCCGTCAACGCGTTGAAATATTCCTCGCTTCGCGTCTCGACGGGCGACTTGCTGCAGAGAGACGCGATCTCGCGGTATTTCGCTTTGGCGTCCGAGGCTCGATTTGATTCGCGGCAAAATTCCGCCCAACGCCGCAACGTCGCGACAAGCTCGCCGTCGAACGCGCTCGACGTTTCGGCGTTCAACTCGCGATAAATCGTCGCCGCCTCGTTAAATTCGACGTCCGCTTTCGTTTTTCGATTGAATTCGTCGTGCAATTCCGCCAAATTTTTGAGAACGAACGCGAGTTTCGGCTTAAACGCTCGCGGCTCTTCCTTCGCCAAATCGCGATACGTTTCGAGCGCGATTTGAAATTCGGCGTCCGCTTCGGAAAGGCGATTCGCTCGACGATGAAGCGACGCCAACGAAACGATCGACGCGGCGACTTCGCGTCCGTACTTTGCGGGCGACGCTTGTTCCAGCTTGCGTCGCAACCGCAACGCTTCCCGGCACGCCGTTTCCGCTTCTTCCGTTCTGTCCGCTTGGCAATAAAGGCGCGCCAGTTCGTCGAGAACCGCCGCCGACTCGCAGTCGCGCGACTCTTGCGAGCCTTGGTTCGACTCGCGCCAAACCGACTCGGCTTCGCGTAGCCGCGACTCCGCCTCTTCGTAGTTTCCGTTTTCCGCAAGCGCGCGCGACGATTCGACCAAAACCTCCGCAAGCCGACGTTCAAAAGCGAACGGATCGTAAGACGACCGATCGCGAAGCCAAGTCGCGACGTCTTCGTATTTTGTCCGCGCTTCGTCGAATCGTCGCAAATCGCGACAAACGCGCGCCGATTCCAACGTCGCCTCCGACAAGCCGCGTTCGTCGCGCGTCGATTCAAGGGACGCCGTTGCGGCGGAACAAAGTTTTTCCGCTTCGTCAAAGCGTCCGAAACGACGGCAAAGAGCGGAAATCTCGAGCAGAACGGCGCCTATCGACGCGTTCAATTTGCCCGAGGCGTTTTGCGCGGCAAGCGGTTCCAAGCCCGCGTGCAACGTGCGTTCGGCGTCTTCAAATCGTCCCCGTTCGCGACAAAAACTCGCAAGGCGCGTCAAGGAAACGAAAAATTCGTCGTTCCAAGCCGACTCGCGCAGAGCGTCCAGCGCGCGGCAGTAGGCGTCTTCCGCCGTTTGGTCGTCTTGATACGAACGCGCGACGTCGCCCAGCGCGCGCCAATAAGCGCCAACTTCCACGTTTGTTTTCGACGAGAAATCCAACTTGAAAAAATCTCCAAAGTCGGCGCTCGCCCTTTCGTCGTCCGAAGCCGCGTCCCAATATTTACAGAAGTCGCACGCGCGCGTTCCGTCGTACAGCGCGACGAAGACGTCGAAATTGAGCAACGACGCCTTCAGCGCTTTTCGGTCGCCAAGTTTGAAGTATTGGAACGGAACTTCAAGGCGCCGCGCGAGATCGGCGTCCGATTTAAACAAATCGATCAGAAGTCGCCGCGCTTCGGGCGTTTCCTTCGCGCAACGCTCAAGCGCAAGGTCGCGCGATCGCTCGTCGACAATGCGGAATCGCGCCCTTTGAACGGTTAAAACGCAATTTAAAACGTCGAGAATCGCCAGCAGTTTCAAGGAGGACAAGCCGGACGCGCGTCGCAATTCTTCAAGAGTCAGACCGCAAGAAGAGACGGCGACAAGCGCCAAAATTTTCGTAAAATCCCGATACGACGCTCCGCAAAGGGCGCCCTCGTCGACTTTGCGTTCGATTTGAGCCTCAAGATCGTTGAAAACGTCGTCGATCAAACGCGGCTCGTTCGTCGGACTTGGCTTTAATTCGCAAACGCTCCAACCTAGCCGCGCGAAGGCGCTCTGCGCGACGCCGCCCTTCGAAGTCGACAAAACGTACTTTGCGCGCTTTGGCAAGTTCGGAAGCCAAGCCAAATCTTTTGCTCCGCCGACGTCGACGAGGCGATCTAAGCCGTCGACTACGACGATCAGATTCTTTTCCTTGTCGTTTTTCAAAAACGACGCGACGGCGCCGGAAAACGCGCGAGCGCGCTCTTCCAGCGTCGACGTTTGGCGCAAAGCGTCGACGTTCGAATCGTCCGAATCCAGCGCGCGCGTCAGGAAGCTCAAGACGTTCGACGGCGCGTCGTCAAGACCGTTTGCGCCGACGCAATACGTTGCGACGCGTCGATTTAAATCTTCGCGTCCGATACGCGCCGACCAATTCGCCGGCAAGGAGGACTTGCCCGCGCCGGACGCGCCGACGACGACCAGCGCCGACGAGTCGGATTGCAGGAAAGAATCAAGCGCGCCGACGTCAGATTGATTCGGCGCGCAATTTTGAAACGCGCGCAAGTCAAGCGTTCTTTGCGCGTCGTCGCGCGCTTGTCGAACGTCGCGTTCGGAACAGAAAAGACGGTCGATCCAAGCGATTAACGCGCGCTCGACTTGCGCGCCTAGCTCTTCGAGCGACTTGTATTCCTTCGTCGGATGCGACTTCTGCGCGCGCGTTTTTCTCTTCAAAATCGTCAGTTTTTTGAACGGCTCCGTTCCCGGCTTCTCGCGTCGCGCGCCTTCCCTCCTCTGCGCGTCGGAAGAACGCAAAGCGAAAAGCGCGTCGACTTTGTTTGTCTCGCGCATTACGCCAAATTGAAATTCGGCTTCGAGCGCGCTCATTCGCGCGTCGTTCGATTCTTTTTCAGAAAGAACGACTCGTTTGAATTCCGAAAATTGCTCCAAGGTCGAACTTGGCAGTATTCGACCGTATTCGTCGCCAAGCAGTCCGATAAAGAAAGGACGCGTCCGCGCTATTTCCTGCAAACCGAACGTAAGAACGCGCGCGTCGTCCGTCGCGTCCGTTTCCCCAAGTCGCAAATCGAGCGGAACGAATTCGACTCCGCGACGCTTGCAATAAACGCTAATTCGCGGAAAAATCTCTTGCGCGAGATAATTTCGTTCCGCGCGGGCGTCGTCCTCGACGGAAGAGACGTAGACTCGAGCGACTCGTTCGCGGATACTGACCGCCGCCGCCTCGGAATATTCGTCGGACTGCGCGACAAACGCTTCGTTGATTTCGCGTTCTTCGATCTCGTCCCTTATTCCTCGCAATTTCGCCGACGCGCGCTCAAAGTTGCGACGTTGTTCGTCGTTTGACGCGTACTCTTCAAAGATCGCCGTCGCTTCTCGACAATAAGACTCCGCCTCGCGCAAGCGCCCCTGATCGTAATAAAAGCTCGAAAAATTGAAAAGAAAGTTCGCAAGAAGCGGCTTATATTCCGGCGGATTTTCTTCCGCCAACTCGCGTCGGATCGCAAGCGCGTCGACAAAGTTCTTTTCCGCGTCGACAAGCCTTCCCGACTCCCGATACAGAATCGCAAGATTGTTAAGCGTCTTGATCAAATCGTTTTTGCAAGCGTCGTACTCGTCCGATTCCATTTCGCGATAGAGTCCGACTGCGGCTTTATATTCGATCTCCGCTTCTTCGATTCGATTCAACTTTCTACTAAGGATCGCCAGATTATTATGCGTCCGCGCCATATCGAGACGGAATAACGTCGGTTTTTCCCGCGCCAACTCGCGTAAAATAGACAAATTGGCAAGGTAAGATTCCTTTGCGCGCTCGTCTTGGTTCAGTTTTTGACGCGCCGTCCCCAAACGATAGCAAGCGGTCGCCAATTTTAATTTAAGCGTTTCGTCGGTCGGCTCTTCTCGCGACGCTTTTTCATAAACGGCGACCGAAGACTCGAGCGCTTGCAACGCGTCGTCAAAAGCGCCGGACTTTTGATGCAAGTCGCTCAGTTCGACGAACGTTTCGGCAAGTTTTACGGAATATTTACGGGGATTGTTCCGCGTCAATTCCTTATATTTTGCAATAGCCTCGCGATAACAAAGCGTCGCGTCGTGAAAAGAGCCAAATTCGAAACGAACGGCGCCCAGACGCAAATAGACGTCGGCAAGATCGCTTTTATATCCCGCGACGTCGGGAAAGCGCCTTGTCAAATCGGACAGAAGCGTAACGGCGCGTCGATATTCTTCTTCCGCCAATTCCTTACGATCCGGGTCTTGCAAATGAAGACTAGCCAAACTACGCAACGTTCGCACGATCTTTCGACCGTAAGTTTTCGGTTTGGCGCGTTCTAAGTTTTCATAGACGCGCAACGCCTCTTCGTACAACGGCTCGGCTTTTTCGAAACGCAAGGGATCGGACGCGTTGGAACGATAAAACGCCGCGAGACTATTCAACGTTCGCGCGACGTTTTCCGCGTGTTCCTCCGGCTTGGCTTTTGCCAAAGCGCGTTGAATTTCGAGCGCTTCGAGATATTCTTTTTCCGCCTTGTCGACGACGTTCAATTTTTCGTGAAGCGCGGCGGAATCATACAGAGTCGTCGCAAATTCAAATTCAACGGAATTTGGATTCTTTTCACGCAGGCGACGATAGAGCGTCGACGCCTCGTAATAGTTCCGTTCCGCGACCATATAATCAAGAACGGATTTTGATCCGCGCTCGGAATTGGAACGCAACGTCGCCAAGTTATTAAGAGACGAGGCGAGTTTGCGAACGTAAGATTCGTTCTCGAGATCGCTCTCGCTCAACTCGCGAAACAGCTTTTGCGCGACGTCGTAAGATTCTTCCGCTTCGTCCCAACGTTTCGCGCGCTTGAGTAATTCCGCCGACCGAAAGCGCGCCGTCGCGATTTCCAAACGATAACGCGACGCGACGCCCCCTTGCGCCTTGTCCCAAAGTTCCAACGCGCGACGATATTCTTCGATCGCTTCTTCCGCGCGATTCGAACGACGCAATAAATTCGCCAATCGGACGCGCGCCGACGGCGCGATCGGATTAAACGCTTCGTCGTTCGCGCCAAGCGCTTTCAACGCTTCGCGCAACGTTTGTTCCAATTCCTTCCAGCGCTTTTGACGTTCGAAATACTCCGCAAGATTCAGAAGAACGGCGGTAAACGCGTCCGAATAGGCGCGGTCAAAACTTGATAATTCGCGCAGAATCGACGCCGATTCGGTAAAACACGCCTCGGCGTCCTCGTACTTGGACAGTTTCGGCTGACAACGCAAACGTCCAAGTTCGTCGAGCGTTTCCGCTAAACAAGCGCGTCGTTCGACGTCGTTTTCTAACGAAGACGGCTTGCGATAGATAGAAATAGCATTAAGGTAGAGCGTCTCGGCTTCTTGCAAGCCGCCCCAACGCCAAAGACGAGACGCGTCGCGGCAAAAGTTTAACGCCTCGTCGCGAAGACGAGCGTCGTTTTTCTTCGTTTCGCCTTCTCCGAACGCCTGCGAACGTTCGCTCAATTTGCGGCGTATGCGATCAAGAACAAGTTTATGTCTTGAAACGTCGACGGATATTTTTTTGAGGAACCCCGACGCCATACGCAACGCGCGTTCGGCGTCGTCGTAGCGACTCGTTGCGAAATAAACTTCCGCAAGGCATATCATCGTAAAGAAGCTGGATTCGCGCCCTTCCTTGGGATTCGCGGCAAAGATTTCGCGATAGAGACTCGTCGCTTCAAGGCACGCTTCCTCGGCGTCGGCGTAACGCTCTAATAAACAATAAATTCTGCCAAACGAGGTAAGCGCAAGCGCCAACGAAGAAGCGCGTCTTTTGTCAAAGGCGACGAGACTGCGCCAAATACTTGACGTCTCGCGAATTTTTTTAACGTCGTAAGTCTTCAGTCTTAGTCTTGCGACGTGTAATTCTTGAAGCGCGTCGGCGACGTTGGACCAGATCATATTGGGATTCCGACCAACAAGATCAAGGCTTCCGGAAAGAATGCGTTCGCAGTCTCGTTCGCGCGCGCAAAGACGCCGCGAAACCTCCGCGTCGACGATAGGTTCGGAATCGGACCAAAAGGCTAGCAACGTCGCAAGTTCTTCTTGTCGAAGTCGTTCTTCGTTTTCGCGCGTCTGAGTCGAACGTAATTTGGACGAATCGGAATCGTTATCGTGAAAAGATTTCATCGTTCTTTCTCCCAATAAAACGTTAAAAGCAGCCGTCCCGCTCTAAACGCGCGATCGTTTGTGTTTCATCTAACGACGTTGCGTAAACTCCGATTGAATTATACGAAACAAACCGCGCGACGTCAAATAGCTAAGGTCGTCGCAAGTTAAATATGAACAAGTGACGTCGCTAAAAGAACGATAAATTTACAAAAAATTTCCAAAAAAACATAATCTGGAAGTTGCAAAGCTATTCTTCACGCGTTAAAATATGCGGAATAATTTGCGCGCGTTTCGACGCGCTTTTTTAGAATAAAAAAGAATTTGAGAGGAATAAAAAATGAACGCGGAAACGATCGCGGCGTCGGTAAGAAAACTAGAAGAAAATATAGAGCGAGTTTTTATAGGAAAAAAAGAAGTCGTTCGACTGGCTTTAGTCGCCTTTTTTGGAGAAGGGCACCTGTTGCTTGACGACGCGCCGGGCGTAGGAAAAACGCTGTTGGGTCGAGCCCTTGCGAAAAGCCTAGACGCCTCGTTTTCACGCGTTCAGTTTACTTCGGATTTACTTCCTTCCGACGTCGTCGGAGGAGAGTTCTACCGTCCTCAAACTCAAGATTTTCAATTCCTACCCGGTCCAATTTTTGCAAACGTCGTCTTAGCGGATGAAATCAATCGGACGCCGCCGCGAACGCAAAGCGCGACGCTTGAGGCTATGGGGGAGCGTCAAGTCACCTCGGGCGGCAAGTCTTATCCTCTTCCTCGTCCTTTTTTCGTCGTCGCGACGGAGAATCCGATCGAATTTGAGGGCGCGTATCCGTTGCCCGAAAGCGAACTCGACCGTTTTTTTATGCGAATTTCGATCGGGTATCCCGATCGCGGAGCGGAATTGGCGATTCTAGAAACGCACGGACGCGACGACGTCGTAGAATCGTTGAAGCCCGTAATTACGCTAGACGAAGCGCGCGAAGTTCAAGAGGCGGCGCGCGAAGTTCGGCTCTCGCCCGAATTGGCAAATTACTTGCTTGAAATCGTCGAATCGACGCGTCGCTCGGACGAAACGCTTGTCGGCGCTAGTCCTCGCGCGTCGCTCGCTTTAGCTCGCGCATCGCGCGTTTTCGCGCTTCTCGACGGTCGGGACTACGTAACTCCCGACGACGTAAAACGGCTTGCGACGCCGACGCTGGCGCACCGCGTCGCGTTGCGCGGCGGACGTCGCGAAGATAGTCGACGCGCGAACGAAGCGTTTATCGAGCGCGTTTTGGCGTCCGTCGAAACGCCCGGCTGGCGCGCTTCTCGCTAGAAGAATAATCTACGCGCAAACAACGTCGCGCAAACAACGCGCGCGACAACGTGAACGAAACGCTCCATAGTCGCGTTTCCATAAACGTTTCTTGTCGTTTTTATCGTTCGCGTTTTCAACCTGCGCACGCTCGCGCGGTTTGCCGAAGCGTCGAACTTTTTAATCGTTAAAAAAACTTGAAAGAAAAGATAGCAAAAGGAAAATCAAATGAACGAACGAGCGACGATCGTCATATCGGGAAAAATCTTGGACGCGCCCTTTTCATTAGACGCTCTTGACGCGATAAGAACCGCGATCGAACGTAATTTGTCGGATAGAAACGTAACGGTAACGCGCCGCGTCGCTACGTTGGCGCAAGAACGTTATATTGCCGCGCCCCATTTTTTGATAGCCGGTTTTGAAGCGATTCCAGCCGACGACGAAGACGTCCAAGCGGCGGCGACGTTAATAGCGGCGGCTTCAAGTTCCAATCCGCCCGACGAGCTTGTTTTTATGCTTGGAGTTTCCGAGCCCGTTGAATTATTACGTCTTCTTGCGGGGCGGACGCGGCGCGTTCTGATTGTTCAAGACGCGCCTTCCGAACTGCTGACGCAAAACGTTGAAAAAGTCTTGAATATCCGTGAAATACTGTCCAAAGAAGGAATAGATTGGAACAAGTTAGACCTTAAAGATTGGAACTGCTGGGTTGAAGAATTTGATTCGAAACTTGACGATTCCAACGCGTCGGCGTCGCGCGAAAACGAAGACGAACGACGAAACGACGAAATCGAAAATCTTTGTCAGACGGCGCAAACGAACGTCGTAGAAATCGCGACCCAAACCGCCGACGAGTGGAACGCCGCGTTAATCGAACTACTACTGGACAATAATAAAAAATGTTCGGCGTTCAAAGCGACGGAACGTTTGGCGAGCGACTTTCCCGAATTGCACGAACTCTATCTCTACTATCGAGAAGACTTCACGCGATTGTTATCGCCGAATATTAGAATGACGACCGACGAAAACCAAGCGGGATTTTTATATCACGTTTCGCATCCTGAAATCGAACGCGTTTCAGCAGCCGACGCCGTTGGAAGAATCAATATCGGGGGCGCCGCCTCTGAACCCGTTGAAAGCGATTCTAAATATACCGTTTTTGCCAAAGCCGCTAGTTTTAAAGAAATTTCCATTCGAGCCGACGTCTTACGTCGACAGTGCAGATGGCAACTTGATCGTAATCAGTTGATTGCAAGCGGGGCGTCCTTTGAAGATTCCATTAAACCGCAAGATTTAGAAATTATAAATCTTGCGAAAGAAACCTCGACGTTGTTATGGATGCGCAAACAGGAATTGGATTCCAAGCAACTCAACGAGGCGGGCGCTTCTTACGAGTTGATGAGCAAGTCGTTTGGTCTTTTAGCGCGAGTAGCCGACGCGCGCGACGAATTGGAGCCGCGTTTTGTCGTCGACGCGATGCAACTTGCCGCAGATTCACAATGTATGGTCAAATCGATGCTCTCGAATTTTGGCATAAACATCAACGTCGATTCGGTGCAACGAGACGCCTTTGAACTTCTTTCGAGCTTCCGCGAGACGAATTATAAGACGAACGTTTTAACGAATATGAAACGTAGCGACATACTCGAACAATCGCATCGCGACAGTCTCTTAGAAAGGTATGAGGAACTAAACGCGCGATTTGACGAGTTGCGCAACAAAACGAAAGGTCTGCGCAACGAAGTTGGCAAATTGGAATATTACGTTAAAAAACTCAAGGAAAAACTCAATTCGCCCTCTCGTGAAAACGGAATAAACGAGTGGAACAACATTGTGCGTATTACGACAATTCTGTGCGACGATTATCGCATACCCTACTCCTCCTTGAGATTTCGTAATCTGCTTCAAGAAGTCTACGAACAAATTCCCGACGAAGTTGAAACAACCGAAACTTATTGTCGCGTCGTTCAGGCGATCGAGATGGAAATCGCACGAGAGAAAGAACGCGAAGAGGAAGAATTTCGTTCGGTAACCCCTTGTTTCGACGAAGATTATTATTCGCCCGAGGTCGAAGTGGTGCGACGTCGTTACAACGGGGCTAAAGCCGTTTTTATCGGCGGAGTTCCGCAAGATCACCTCCGCGCGCGAATCGAATCGAAATTGAACGTGCAACTGATATGGACGGAAACGGATCACGGCGATTCGCTCGATCGTTTCGGAGCCTGTTTGCGCGACCCGGACGTCAAACTTTTCTTGATTTATATTCCGTGGTGCAGTCATAAGCATTCGGAAGAGTTTGCCGCTTACGCAAAGGACGCCGACAAAGATTTCGTACGACTCCGCAAGGGTACGAACCCGGAAATTATCGCGCAGACGATCTGCAAACAACTCAATTTGTCGACTGAAGGAGTTTGACGTGTCGTCAACGTCGAAAGAAGAGTCTCAAAACGCGGCGAAACCGATGCGCGAACGTCTTATTGTCGCGGCGCTTAACGAATTAGAAGAAGTCGGTTTCGCCCGTTTTTCGGTGCGACGCGTCGCTACGGCCTGCGGCGCCTCTTGCGCGGCTCCTTATAAACATTTTAAGAACAAACGCGAATTTTTTGAAGAAATATTGCGTTATATCAACGGAGTCTGGCTTGAACGACAAGAAAAAGTTTTGGTAAAGCTGGAAGGCGCGACGTCAAGGCAAAAGCTGGTCGAGCTTGCCGTCGATTATGTGCGTTTTATGGTCGAGAATCCAAGATTTCGAACCGTCTTAATGATTAAAGACGACACGTTCGACGACGGATATTTACAAATCAAAGCGGAACTCAGCGCGCGTTCAAAAGAATTAATTCGTCTCTATTGCGACGAAGTCGGTATGCCGCCGTCCGTCGCCAAAATCAAGATGTACGTCGTGCGTTCTCTGATTTACGGCGCCTCGCTAATGTTTGGAAACGGCGAACTCAATTATGACGAACAAACTATGCGTTACGTTCGCGCTACGATCGAACGCGAGTTCGATTTGCCTTGGACGTTTGGATTCGAGAAAGAAATACCGATCGACGACCCTCGTTCCTTCTCCGACGTTTTTTACGGGCGCGCTTGACGCGAGGCGTGTTTCGGGTATACTGTGGTTATCAGTGATAACCTGAAACGCGAGTCGTCGCGTCGGTTCGAGACTCCCGTTCGTCGCGCGACGTTGAAATCGCGTTTAGCATAGCCGTCGTCGCGCCTCTTTTCAGGCGTCGTAATGCAAGGAACGACTAATGGACGCTCTTCAACTCGTCGCGTTTAGATTGGCAAAAAAATTAGGAATCGACGCTTCCGAAATTACGGCGGAAACCGATCTGTCGACCTTGGGAGTCGATTCGCTCGACGCCGCCGAATTGCTGATGGAATTGGAAGACAAACTGGGCGTCGAAATAGAACCCTCTCATAAACTTGCTAAAGTCCGGGACGTCGTCGCTGAAATTCACGCGATCGTCGGCGAAGATTTCAAAACGAGCGACGACGGTTTGTAGGTCGGCTTTTTTAACGGAATCGGCTTTTTTAACGGAAAGGGAACGAAATGAATCGTCGCGTCGTCGTTACGGGCATTGGCGTCGTTACGCCCGTCGGAATTGGAATCGACGCCTTCTGGTCGAATTTGAAGGCGGGCGCTTGCGGAATCGGAACGATCACAAGGTTCGACGCCTCAAACGTTCGTTCAAGTCTTTCGGGCGAAGTTAAGGATTTCGATCCGTTGAAATATCAAGATTTCAAATCGGCGCAACATACGGATCGTTGCGGTCAATTTGCGTTGGCGGCCGCGCTTGAAGCGGCGGAAGATTCCGGCGTTTTGGGAACGGTCGATCCTTTCCGCGCTTGCGTTTACCTCGGCACCGGCGTCGGAGGATTCGAAACTATCGAGTCTAACTGTCGAAAAAACGTTGAAAAGGGACCGCGACGAGTCTCCCCTTTCTTCATTCCGATGATGATTTCCAATATGCCCGCCGCCTTAGTCGCGATTCAATTCGGGTTCCAAGGTCAAGCGACTCCGACTGTCACCGCCTGCGCTTCCGGATCGCACGCGATCGGCGAGGCGGTTCGCGCAATTCGACACGGTTACGCCGACGTCTGCGTCGCGGGCGGCGCCGAAGCTCCAATTACCGAAGTCGGCGTCGCGGGATTCAACGCGATGAAAGCGCTCGCGACGACCGACGATCCGAGCGCGGCGTCTCTACCGTTCGACAAACGTCGCGGAGGGTTTGTCATTGCCGAAGGCGCCGGTATGTTGATCTTGGAAGAATACGAGCGCGCGTGCGAACGAGGCGCAAAAATATACTGCGAAATCGTCGGGTACGGAACGACTTGCGACGCCTATCATATTACGGCGCCTAAGCCGGACGGCTCCTGCGCGGCGCGCGCCGTCGTCCAAGCGTTGCAAGAAGCGACTTGGGCGCCGGGTGAAAGCGTCTACGTCAACGCGCACGGAACGGGCACGGCGCTCAACGACGTCGCGGAAACAAACGCGCTCAAAATCGCGTTTGGCGAAGAGGAAGCGCGCAAATTGACGATCAGTTCGACCAAAGCTTCAACCGGACATATGCTCGGCGCCGCCGGCGCCGTCGAGGCGATCGTTTGCGCCTTGGCGTTGCGGGACGACGTCGCGCCTCCCACGATTAATTTGCAAGAACCCGATCCAGAGTGCGATTTAAACTATACGCCGTTCAAAAAGAAAGAGACGCGTTTCGATCTCGCTATTTCCAATTCGTTCGGATTCGGCGGCCACAACGCCTGCGTCGCGTTGAGACGTTGCGAGTAAATTCCGTCAAACGTAGCGGCGCTCAAATTTTTGTTTGAGCGCCGCGTATCGACAAAGCGTCAGGTTTTTTTATGCTAGTCGAAGATATTGAAAAATACCTGCCTCATCGCAAGCCGATGTTGCTTCTGGATTCCGCCGAACTTGAAGAGGGCGTCGCGCGCGGAAAATTGCAAATTAAGGGCGACGAATGGTTTGTACAGGGGCATTTTCCCGACGCGCCCGTCGTGCCGGGCGTGATTCTCTGCGAAATACTCGCGCAAACGACCGCGTTCCTAATCGCCGACGGCGTGCCCGAAAACAAGACGCCCTATCTTGTCGGGTTGGACGACGTTCGGCTTAAGCGTCCCGTCGCGCCGGGAGATTTGTTCGAATCGGAATGTAAAGTTGAACGAATCAAAGAACCTTTTTATTTTACCGACTGTAAAGGTTACGTAGGCGGCAAATTATGCGTCAAAGCGCGCCTTTCTTTCGCGTTAATTGACAAAAAGGTTAATTGACAAGAAAACATAAAATAAGAAGTTGCAAACTAATCCAACGACTCTGGAAAAAGCGATATGAGCGACTTGTCTCTCGTAAACTCAAACGAGATTTCGTCTCCGTCGATTCGACGACAATTCGAACAAGAATTTGATTTTCTTCACGTCTTTGAACGCAACGCGCGGCGTTTTGCAAAAGCGATCGCGTTGAGCGATCCGATAAACGACCGACGCTGGACTTATAAAGAACTGGACGATCAGGCGAACCAATGGGCGAACGCGTTGCGCGCGCTAGGGTTGCAATACGGCGACGTTCTAAAGGTCGCGCTTTTTAACAGCCCAGAATTCGTATTTGCCTACCTCGCCTCCGAAAAAATCGGCGCAGTCTTTTGTCCGCTCAACTACAACTGGTCTCCCGACGAAGTCGCATACGCTTTTGAAGACAGTCGTCCAAAAATCTTTCTTTACGACTCCGAACTTGAAGAACTTGTCGTTAAAGCCTTTAAACGCGCGGACGATTTGAATAATTACGCGCCTGAAAAGCGGTTCGTCGTCGGCGCTAAACGAGACGACGCGCCGTTCGGAACGCTTTGGGAGCCGTATTGCGCGAAATTCGGAATCGAAAAATCAAACGAGCCGCGCGAAGGGACGATTTTCGACGAAATCGCGCGACTATATACTTCCGGGACGACGGGACGCGCCAAAGGCGTTCCGCTCAGTCGCGTGAACGAAACGGCGGCGGCGCACGAAGTCGCTATGCGTTACCCGATGGATTCGCGCGACGTAACGATTAATACGACGCCTTGGTTCCACCGAGGAGGATTTCACGGAGGATTGACCCCGACCCTATATGTTGGCGGCGAAGTCGTCGTATTGCGACGTTTTAACGCCACAGTCTGTCTGAAAATTCTACGCGAGCGTCAAGCGACGATCCTATTGGGCGTTCCGTCGGCGACCGTAATGGTCGCGCGGAAGCAAGAAAAAGCGGAGGTTCCGATCGATTGCGTCAGATTGCTCGTAATGATGGGAAGCGATTTAGACAGGTCGACTTGCGAATATTTGCAATCCGTCTTTAAGCGCGTCGGATTGGTCAACTGTTATGGAACGACGGAATCCTTTCTTAATACCTTCCTAGATTCAAGAGATTTGCCGAAAAAAGCCGGCTCTGCGGGGCGCGCTAGTTACGACGACGACGTCGTGTTAGTCGAACCGCTCGAAGACGGCTGGGGCGATCCCGCCAAGCCCGTCGCAAGGGACGGTAAAACGCTTGGAGAAGTCGCCGTGCGTTGTTCGACCAAGACGACCGGCGGATATTTCAACAAACCGCAAGAAACGGCTCGAAAATTTCATAACGGCTGGCTCTATACGGGCGATTTGGCGACTTGGGACGACGAAGAATATGTTTCTATCGTCGGTCGTAAAGACGATATGATGATTTCGGCGGGTGAAAACGTCTATCCTCAACCGATCGAAGAGGCGATTTGCAAACATTCCAAAGTTGCCGACTGCGTCGTTGTTTCCGTCGTGGAACCGACGCGCGGTCAGGCGCTCGTCGCTTACGTCGTTCGTTCCGACGAGTCGCTAACGGTTCGCGAATTGCTCAAATTTTGTTCGGAATCTTCAAGCCTCTCAAGTTTCTCGACGCCTCGATTCTACAAATTTGTTCGCGAACTTCCGTATACGCCGACTGGAAAGAAACAACGTTACGTTCTCAAAGCGCAAGCGCCTCTCGATTTAAAAAACGGGGCGTTAAGCCGAAATTAGACGCTTCTTCCGACGTATGCGTTCACGGAAAGCCGCGTATCAACGATACGCGGACTGTTTCCGTTTGTGAAAGCGCAAAATCGAAGACGTCGGTTTAACGCTCTTGAATCAAAACTACGCTTACAACGACTTGCCGAACGTAAGAAAACTTTCAACGTATTAGCTTTTCACTGTTCGCGACGCATTTTGGGTAATTCAACGAATCCGCGTATCGTTGATACGCGGCTTTCCGTGAACGCTTACGACTCGTTTAAATATTCCAAACAAGTCGTTTTTTCGTTTCTTTCTGTTAAAACACAACGATTAATTTCACACAATTTGTTGTTTTTTTAAAACTGTAAAATATCTCGCAAAAAAACTTGATTTTCCAAACGACCCTTATTATAATGTCTTAAAGTAAGTTTTACTTTCGAAATCTTGATCGATTGTCGTTTCGAAAGTAAAACGTCGCGACTCGCTGGTTTCTTGAACTGTAGAAAACGACGTTTTACCCCAAAGGAAGGGCTTTCGTATGAAAAGCTGCGCTTGTAACAACAAGGGAAGTAAGAAGGGCTTTACCCTTGTCGAGTTATTGGTCGTTATCGCAATCATAGGCATATTGATCGGGTTGCTATTGCCCGCCGTTCAAGCGGCGCGCGAAGCCGCGCGTCGTATGCAATGTACGAACAATTTGAAACAGATTGTTTTAGCGATTCACGGTTACGCCGACTCCAATAAAACCTGTCCGCCGATGGCCGTGTCGAGTTTCAACAATTACGCGTTTGCGTGGCCTGATTATTGCGTCGCGACGGGCGTTAAAATCTTTATTCTTCCCTATATGGAACAAAATTCCATATATTCCCAGTTTGTCAACGACTCCACCAAAGTGACCTACGGGTCGTCGTATGCGCACGGCACGGGCGAAGGAGGCGGCGCCGCGTGGAATTACAAGGTTCGAATCGACACGTTTATTTGTCCGTCCGACGGCAAAGCGAGCGATATGAACAATAAGGACACGACCCCGTATACGGAAATGGGAAAATCGAACGTCGTCTTCTGCGCGGGCGATTCGCCTAGAACGGCTTGTTACGCCGACAAGTGGGACAGTCAAGACCGCAACCGTACCTCGTCGCGCGGTATGTTCCGTTGCGATTGTTGGCATTCGCTGGCGTTTTGCGTCGACGGTACGAGCAACACGGTCGCAATTTCCGAGTGTTGCGCCGGCGACAACTTCGAAGAAAGCGTTAAAGGCGGACTTGGGGTCGTACAGTCGATGGCGCCCGCGCACTCCGGACCGTTAGACGTTTCAGTCTGTTTGTCCGCCGGTCCCCGTTCCGACAATCCCAATGTTCTCAATACGCCTTCAAACACGTGGCGCGGCACGCATTGGCCGGACTGCAGAGTTCCAAGCGCGGGTTTTACCTGCAATCTTCCTCCCAACTCGCCCGCTTGTATTTGGATGAACGAGACTCCGTGGGTCGCCGGAGGTTCCCAAAGTTATCACTCCGGCGGCGTCAACGTCGGTTTGTTAGACGGTTCCATTCGTTTCGTTTCCAATACGATCGACTGCGGCGCGATTAGTTCCGACCAAGTCCTTTCGGGTAAAAGTCCATACGGAGTTTGGGGCGCTATGGGGTCTCCAAACGGCGGCGAAACTGTTTCCTTCTGATTCTGACGAGGCGCTGAAAATAAGGCGTGGAGAGTATGTTAAAGAATTTGTTCTGCTTGGCGCTCATATGTTTGCTTGCGTCGACGTCTGTTTCATGTAAAAAGGAAAAACGACCCGAAGGAATGCCCAATATTTATCCCGTAACCTTGAAAATAATTCAAGGCGGACAGCCGTTGGAAGGCGCCGAGGTCTCCTTGTCGTCGGACGATCCGATCTTGGTAAAATATCCCGCAGGGGGAATTTCCGACAAAGACGGACTTGTGCGACTCAAGACGCTCGGTTTTAACGGAGCCCCGGCGGGTAAGTTCAAGGCGACCGTTGCAAAATACGAGGTTCTTAATCGTCCGTCGAACTTCGAAGAGGCGCAAAAATTCCAGTCGGAAGGTCTAAAAGAGGAGTCGTTCGATTTGGTGGCCCGAGAATACGGCGTTAAAGCGACGACCCCGTTGACCGTTGAAATTCAAGCGTCGAAAAGCGCGCAAACGTTCGACTTGGACGTCGGCGAGCCAATTAGGGAATCGCGTGAAGACGCTATGCGTTAAAATTTTGTTGATAAAGTTGGGCGCGCTTTTGCGTTCCAACTTTCGCTACTTTCAATTTTGATAATGTTAAACGAGTAGACTTCATATGAATAGACGCACTTTTTTGAACGCCGGCGTCGTCGGCGCGTTGGGCGGAGTCCTTGGAACCGCGAATTGGACAAAAGCGGACGAGACTCCGAAAATTCAAGGTTTTGACGAAACGGCGACCGACATTGACGAATCGCAAGTTTGGAAGCCGATTAGCGACCGAAAAATTCGCGTCGGAATCGCCGGTTTTGGCGCTTGTCAATTTGGCGCCGCGTTTGGATTCCAGAATCACCCGAACGTCGAAGTCGTCGCGGTAACCGACCTCTTTGAAGACCGTCGCGCGGGTCTTGCAAAGGCTTGCCGTTGCGAAAAGACTTACGAATCCTTGGAAGAAATGGTCAAGGACGACTCGATCGAAGCGGTCTTCCTTGCGACCGACGCTCCGCATCACGCCGATCACGCCGTCTTGGCGCTGGAACGTGGAAAACACGTCGCCTCTTGCGTCCCGGCTTTCTGGGGCGGAACCCCGGAACAAGCCGACAAACTCTTCGAAACGGTCAAAAAAACAGGGTTGCGTTACGGTATGTTCGAAACGAGCGCGTTCCACGACGACGTTTACGCCGCGCGCAAGATTTATCAAGCGGGCGGTTTCGGCGAGATGGTGTATTCTGAAGGCGAATACCTCCACTACGCGCCCGTCTCGACTCCGTCGTACAACAACTGGCGCGTCGGAATGCCCGTTATGTGGTATCCGACGCACGCTTCCGCGTATTATACGTGCGTCACGTTCGGAAGTATGACGGAAGTTTCTTGCTTGGGTAAGAAGAGCATTAATTTCTATCGTCAGCCTGAAAACAACGTTTACGGAAACTGCTTTGGTTCTGAAATCGGGCTGTTCCGCACCTCGGAAAACGGCGTCGCGCGAATTATGGTCAGTTTCGACACGCCGGGTTGGAGCGGAGAAGTTGGACGTATGCGCGGACAACTCGCTTCTTACGCCGAACAAAGCAAATATTGCGGCGCCGTTCCCGAAGCGCAAGCGATCGTCGACAAGCTCAATTTGCGCAAGCCCGCGTTGCCCCCGACGGTCGATTCCGGAGGACACGGAGGCTCGCACGGTCACTTGATGAACAACTTCGTCGAAGCCGTCCTGAAAGACGAAAATCCGCTTGTGAACGTCGCCGTCGCGCTCAATACGACGATGTGCGGCGTTATTGCGCATCAGTCGGCGTTGAAAGACGGAGAATTAATGAAGATTCCGCAATACGCTCTCTAAAAAATCCGCAAGATTTCTAATCGAACGCGGCGCCGTAGCGCGTTGCGTAAGAATTATGGCGTCCGTCCCGAAGTTCCTCTTGATCGGAAAGTTCGGGACGTTTTTTTTTCCGTAAGCGTTCACGCAATATTTTGAACAAGGGTCGCGTCGTAAGGCGCGAGCGACAAGCGGCATATCAAAGATATGCGGACTCCTTCACAATCAATAACCGCCGATTCTAAATAAACGTATAAAGCGCGCGCCGCGTAACGAAAACGCTTGTGCCTTCATATGCCAACGCGGCGATTACAAACCCCAAGATTACGCCATAAACGTTCCCTATCAAATTCGACTTAACGGCGTCTACGGAAAGCGATCGTAATTCCGCATCCGTTGCATGGTCAACCCTTTGCGAACCGACGCAATCCACATATCTTCGATATACGGATTCTCGCGCGTCGCCTACGCGGCGATTCTTACGCGCCGTTTTTCAGCGTACGCTCGCACGAAAAAAACGCCTTTTCTCTATAAAATATTACTTTTTTTCCGCGTCGGGGGATTGTATTTTTTTTTTGATAATAGTATAACTACGAAAAATTGTCGACTTCGTTTTGCGCGAATCGACAAAACCTAATAAACGCTTGATTTGCCGACTGATTTTAAGAAAAGACGGCGTATGTTTCAACATTGGGAGACGATCGATTAAAATGACGATTTTATTTGGTAGAAAACGCGCCGTCAAATCTTGCGCCGCAAAAGAATCGCAATGGAAGTCCCGCTTATTGCGATTGGAAGCTCTCGAAAACCGCGAGTTGCTCGCCGTCGATCCGGCTTTTGTCGGTCCGTTTATGGCGAAAGCTAATAGCGAGATCGTCGTAAACTCGCTTGAAGACAATATGATCGACGACGAGTTTACGACCTTGCGCGAGGCGATTAACCGAGCCGTCGCGGGCGATACGATTACTTTTGACGCGTCGCTCCAAGGCGGAACGATCACGCTAACCCAAGGCGAGATCGCGATTAACAAAACGTTGACGATCGACGGAGGTTCCGTAATTACGCTTGACGGCGGTCATACCGATACTACGACCGGCTCGCGAATCTTCAATATAACCGGCGGCGCCAGCGACGCGCCTGTTCTGTTAAAAGGCTTGACGTTGCAAAACGGTTATATGTCGCAAAAAGGAGGCGCGATTTACCAAGACGGCGGATATTTGAGCGTCGAAGGTTGCGATTTTCTCAACAATCAAGTCGGCGCCGGAGGCGGAGCGTTGTATCTCGGCGGCGTCGCGACGGTCGTGAATTCGACGTTTCGTAAGAATAAAGCGCTCAGCGGCGGGGGAGGCGTGTTTGAACTTGCGCCGTATCAGAGCGCGACCTTCAAGAATGTTCTTTTTGTCGACAATACGGCGTCGAGCGACGGTTCCGTCGCTTATACCTACGGCTTGCTTTCTATTTATAATTCGACTATTTACGGCAATAATGCGAACAGAGGCGCGATTTATCGAAGCAACTGGAACATTAGCTACGACAGTTCGAAGACTTATTTATACAACACGATTATATGGTCGAACGAAGGAGGAGCCACGGCTACTAGCACGAATCCTCCCATTTACGGCTACAACGTGTTGTCGTCGAACGTTTCGTGGTAGGACGGAGGTTCCAATAATCTAGCTTACGACGCGTCGAAGCCGTTGTTTGTCGACGCGGCAAACGGCGATTACAGACTCGCGGAAAATTCTCAGGCATTCAACGCGGGAAACAACGCCTACGTCTCAACGAAAACCGATCTTGCGGGCAATCGGCGCGTTGACGTCATAGTCGACCTTGGCGCCTACGAATACCAAACGTCGGCGGAAGAAGGCTCGACGGTCGTCACGACGCTCGAAGATAAAATTGACTTCTACGACGGTCAAATATCGCTTCGCGAGGCGATAACGCTCTATTCCGTCGCGGGCGACACGATTACTTTTGACGCCTCGCTCCAAGACGGAACGATCACGCTAACCCAAGGCGAAATCGCGATTAACAAAACGTTGACGATCGACGCGACTTCCGTAGGCGGAATTACCGTAGACGCGCAAAGCCAATCGCGCGTTTTCCATACGTCCGGCGGTTCAAACGCCGCGCCCGTTACGCTGAAAGGCTTGACGTTGCAAAACGGCTATACGACAGGTCAAGGCGGCGCGATTCTTCAAGACGGAGGGTGCGTAAACGTCGAAAGTTGCGTCTTCCAAAACAACGAGGCGGTCAAGGCGGGCGGCGCGATTAGTTATTCAAGCGAAAACACGCCTATCGTCGTTGACTGTGAATTTAGTGGCAATAGAAGCGGCGATGGCGGCGGCGCTATTTACACGGGATTCAAAGGCGGAAAACTTACGGTAAAAAGATCAACGTTTATCGGCAACGAAGGCGCCATTGCAGGCGCGATTTATCTGAACTGTTCGATTTACGCCGCCGACTCCCTTTTCGTCGGTAACGTCGGCGGCTCGTATCGGTCGTGCGGAGCGATTCTTACTTATGTCAACGGCGGAGAAATTGTCAATTCGACGTTCGTCGACAACTCGGGCGGAGGATTATACAGTCTAAACGGCGCGGCGGTCGTTAGGAATTCGATTTTCGTAGGCAACGGAACCGATTATCGGACTGAAAACGGCGGCTCAATTTCCGGCGATTATAACCTTTCCGAGTCCGGGTGGGGAAGCCACGCGATTAAATACGATTCTTCGAAGCCGTTGTTTGTCGACGCGGCAAACGGTGATTACAGACTCGCTGTAAATTCTCAGGCGCTCAATATTGGCAACAACGCCTACGTTTCGACGGAAACCGACTTTGCAGGCAACCCGCGCGTTAACGTTATAGTCGACCTCGGCGCCTACGAAGACCAAACGCCGACGGAAGAAGCCTCGACGGTCGTTACGACGCTTGAAGACGTCGTCGACCTCTACGACGGCAAAATATCGCTTCGCGAAGCGATGGTCGTGTACGCTAATCCTGGCGATACGATCACGTTTGACGCGTCTCTTCAAGGCGGCGCTATCGCTTTAAACGGTTCCGAGATTTTGATATCGAAGCCCTTGACGATAGACGGTGGCGGCGCGATAACGCTTGATGGTCAAGGCAAATCTCGGATATTCAACATAAATTGCGGGACGGCGGCGAGTCCCGTTCGTTTGCAAGGTTTGACCTTCCAGAACGGTTTCTCCAACAACGGCGGTGCGGTTTATGCGATCGGTAGTTTGTCGGTCGACGGT
>JAZUGM010000258.1:0-13869 GCA_045641205.1 Thermoguttaceae bacterium | reverse complement strand
CGTGCGTCTTTGACGATTCTATGCGCGACGAAATCGTAAGCGCGTCGAAAAATTTCGCTTGCGAGGAAACGTAATTCACTTCTCACGCATCGCTTACGCGACGTTCAATAACGCAACGCGCCGTCAAATTATCGTTTTTCGCCGTCTTTAATCACAAACTCCGCTTTCGCGACGCCGCCCTCGAATTGAACAAGCCGATACTCTTGCGCGCCAATTTTTTCTAGCGCGCCGTCGACGGACTCGACGGCGAGAAAATCGGGCAAAAGAAAACGACGCGGCGCGACGTCGTCGACGATTTCGACCGTTAAAAGTCGGCGTTCTTCGTCGATTTTTTCGACGGCGACGCTCAAACGACCTCCGCCAGGCAAATGAAGATTCTTCAACTCAAGTCCCTCGTCGTTCTCGACTAACCAACGCCAAGGAACGCCCGGTAAAAGAATCGTCGAGATTTCGTCGCTTTCCGGGCTCGCCTGATATTGGAAGACGACCGAATTGAGGATCGCGGCGATAATTCGTCCGTTTTCGCTTGGGTTCGGCTGGAAGGGCAAATAACGCGGATTAGAGTAACGCTCTTGCGCCAAGTCGGTTTCCTCCGTCTTTCCGTACAAAAGCAAGGTTTGAAGCGCCGCGAATGCCTTTTTCCATTGTCCAAGACGATAATAGACGATTTGCGCGTCAAGTTCGCCCGTCCCTAAATAGGCTTGATTGGCGTCGTAAGGACTGAAGAAAAAGCCGCGCGTCCAGTCGCGCTCGTATATTTCGAGATACTTGCGAAACGCGTCCGTAGCCGGATCGATCAGACCGCAATAGGCAAGTTGGTGGATTCCGTCGCTCGACTCAAATTCAAGGGAGAGAACTTCGCCCGGTTCTCCGGTCGTAAGCTGATGATAGACGAAGCCCTCTTCGTCGGTCGTATGCTTGAGCGCTTCCAAAATATCGCGGCGGTACTGTTCAACCTCGGCGCGAAACTCTTCTTTTTCCGGCGCGTCGATTTGCTCAAGAAGTCGCGCCATCCCGTCAAGTCCCGCCCACGTGTAGCCGTCGGTCAGCGTGAGATTATAGCCGACGGTGCCGTCGCAACCTCGCGCAAAGGGCATAACGCCGTAATTTGCGGGTCGTTCCCCGTTTGCGTCCAGAGTTCTCGTCGCGCGAATCTCCCCGATAATCCACCACGCGGCGCGAAGCATCGCGGGCAAGTTCTTTTCGAGAAAATCTTCGTCGCGCGAATAACGGTAGTAATCCGCCGCTAAAAGCAACGTGCAACCCGTCGAATTGCCCCAACGTATCGCGTTGCTGCCGATCGCGCCGTCAAGCGAATTAAAGCGTCCTTCAGGATAGAAACGATCCTGAAAAGACAACAAATATTCGACCGCGCGACGAACCAAGTCGAAGTCGCCCGTCGCGACAAGAGGACGAAGCGCGAAAAGCGTCTCCCAAGTCCAAACGTAATGATATTGCGAATTACTGCCCTGCGTCGGAACAAAAAACTCGCTACCGGGAAACAGCAACGTCGTCTGATAGAGTTGTTTGCGCAAACTTTTCAAGACGTCTCCTCGCGCGTCTTGCGCGAATTTTAGCGTCGTCGCGAATTCTTTTTCGTCGTCAAGAGACGTCGCGGCGACAAAATTCTCCTCCGCGATTCTACGAATCGTCGCAAAGTCGAGATCGAGCGTCTTCGGATTGCGCGGCGCCTCGTAATCGACAGCGAACTTAAATTCAAGCGTCGCGCTTTCGTTCGGCGCCAAATCGGCAAGCGCGCGAATCGATTCGGAAAGCTCGTCCGGCGCAAGGTCTAAATCGCCGTCAAAGGCGTCGCGTTTTTCCTCTTCCGTAAAACTTGTCGCGTCTGGAAAATCGACGGTAAAATCGCTCGAGTCGACTTCGCCGAATCGCGCGCCGTAATAATAAAGCGAACCGTTCTGATAATCGAGTCCTTCGGTCGGAAACAACGAGGTTTTGTCGACGCCAAAAGGCGAATAATGGTAAGTCAAGAGCCCTTCGCCCGGCGCTCTGCCGACTGAACGCGCAATGGAAGTCTTGAGCCAAATCGCCGCCGTTTCGGACGTTTCTCCGACGTTGCGCGCGACAAATCGAACCGCGACGACCACGCCCCCGTCGATCGACGCCGCGCAATAGTCCGCCTCGTAACAAACGGAACCCCGACGATACGAAACGTTCAGAAAAGGAAGATTCTTGTCGTCGACGCGCAGTTTAGTCTTCTCGACGTCGGCTAGAATAGGCGTCGTTCCGAAAAGGGGACGAATGGAAATACTTGGACGTTCTTCAATTTCAATATAACGCGAATGATCGACGTCGGGCAAAGCTCGAAGACGCGTTACGCCTCCTGCGGCGTCGACAAAGACAATATCGGGCGAATGCGCGGGCTGTATCGGATAATTTGCCGTCAGAGGCGCCGGAAAATTACGCGCGCAAATCGTAAAAACGTCGTCCCAAGAATACGACTCGATTTGCTCGTAACCGACGCTCCAAGGCGAGACTTGGGGCAAAGTCGGCGTCTCTTCTTGCGCGCAAACGGCGGAAAACAAAACGGACGAAGCGGATAAAAAAAGAACCAAAAGTCGACCGACTCTATTAGACGCGCTCATCATACTTCCAGAAGAATCTCGCGGTGGAAAATATTGTAAAAGAAGCGTTTGAAACGCCCCCGCGCGGGAGAAGTTCAAACGCGTTCGTCGCTCATTCGCAGGGAATAACTTCAATTTTTGCAAAATCGTCGCGCGAAACGTTGAACACGCGATCGTCGATCTGCACGGAAATCGTCGACGAATCTTGAACGTCCGCGTCGTCCAAAATATGCAGAGTCTTATTTGGACGCCAATAGCTCGGCGAAAATTCTTCGCGATTCTGCAGTTCCTCCGCCAACTGAACTAAAATCAACGTCTTGCGCTCTTTAGGAAGTTCGTTGAGCGAACGCGACTCGCGGTGGACGCCGGAAAGGTCGACGGTTCGACCAGAATGAACGATTTCGTCAAGACAGCCGTGTATGCACATCGCGCAATACTGATCGTTGTTTTTATCGCGACAATGATAATCGGAACGTCGAAACAACGAAGCGCCGACGCGCGGACAACTGTCTACAAACTCGACAAATTCGACAAGACGAGTGGTCACCTCGTCGCTCATCGCGTGTTCGAGCCGACAGGCGGACTCCTTCGACTCTTTATCGTCGACGCCTAAAATGCGTTCCAAGAAGATTTCCATCGCTTTATGACGTCGAATGACCCTTTTCGCCTCGTTCAGTCCGGCGTCCGTCAACGAAATGGGGTCGTAGGGCAAATAGACGACGTACCCTCGATCTGCAAGGGCGCGAAGAGCGCTAGTGACAGAAGGACGCTTGACGTTCAAGGCGTCGGCGATGTTGCTACTGCGAACAGGCTTGCCCGTCAAAGTCAATTCGTAAATAGTCTCCAGATAATCTTCAAGACTCTGCGTTAATTCGTGGGATTCGTCCATAAAACGTCAAATTACCTTTCTTCTGGAACGCGTCGCGCCGCGATTCTAAGTCCGCGCGCCTTCATTTCTGCAACAAAGAATATTCGTCGATCGTTTCGACTCCGTTCGAATCGACGGCGCGCGTGCGAATCGTCCGCAAGGTCGACAAATCGATCTGCTCAAGTATTAACGGGTGAAGAAACGATGAAAAAAACAAACGCGCCGTCGTTTCGTTGGCAACGACGTCCAAATAGTATTGGCGTGGTTAAGTTCCTCGCCAGTAGTCGGAGCTTCCCCGGACTTATTAGCGTTGGTTCCGTTTAAATCGAGTTCCGACATTATGAAAATCTCCCCTGCTCGACGGCGCGTCGTTCTCTTCAAACGCCGTTAATACAGACCGACTTTATTGCGCAAAACGCCGATTTTCTCGATCTCCACTTCCACGAAGTCCCCTTGTTTAAGGTATCGGGGCGGCTTGCGCGCGTCGCCGACTCCGCCGGGCGTGCCGGTGAAAATCAAATCGCCGGTGTAAAGCGTCATAATCTTCGAAAGATACGAGATCAAGAAGTCGGGTTTGAAAATGAAATTGCTCGTGTTCGACGACTGAACGACTTCGCCGTTTAATCTCGTCTCGATCTTCAGATTATTCGGGTCGCCCACCTCGTCCGCCGAAACGAACGCCGGTCCGATCGGCGCAAACGAGTCGAAAGACTTGCCAAGGAACCATTGTCCGGCGGGCTTCTCTTTTTGCCAATCCCTAGCGGAGACGTCGTTTCCGCAACAATAGCCCGCAACGTATTTTAGCGCGTTCTTAGGCTCGACGTCGCGACAACGGTCGCCAATGACGATCACCAGCTCGCCTTCGTAATCGACCTTCGACGACGATTTGGGCAAAACGATCGTTCCGCCGCAATAATTGACGGCGCTCGGCGCTTTGTTGAAAATAACCGGCTCCGTCGGCAAAGGATCGCCGAATTCCTTCGCGTGATCCGCGTAATTCAAGCCGACGCACAAGATTTTGGACGGGGAATTATAGAGCGTCGCATATTCGGAACCGTCGACGCCCGGCTTATACGCCTTCGCCTTGCCTAAATGCTTGGCTTCATACGCGCTAAGCGCCCTTCGAATATCGTCGACGTCGACGTCTTTATCGTCGTAAGAGGAGTTGCGATACAGCATCAAGCCGGCGGACAAGTATCTTGTGTCTTTAGGAGATTTAACTTGTTTAAACAAATCGGAAATAAAGAGCCAGCCCTTCTCGGCCTCGCTCCATACGGCTAAACTGCCAAAACAGGATCGCCCGTCGATACAAATTTCCGCCAAACGCATTTTCAGTTCTCCTTTTATCAAAAACAGCAATTTGAGTCGTAATAATTGACAAAAAGCAAAAACGCTATAAAAAAGGCGCCGAAAAATCGACGCCAAAAGCAACGTCAAACAACGCGTCTAAACGTCGACGTCTTTCCGACTTGACGCGACGCGTTGAATTCGTATCAAAAAACAACTCGCAAAAGAATTAATTCAAGTTAAACTCAAATAATTCAAGTTAAACTCAAACTTCGTCAAGCAGTTCGACCGCCGCGAATTTTTTACCTTCGAGCATTTCCAAGCTGGCGCCGCCGCCCGTGCTGACGTGCGAAACTTTGTCGGCAAAACCGAGCTTTTGGATAGCGGCCGCGCTGTCGCCGCCCCCGATAATCGAAACCGCGTCCGCGTCCGCGACCGCTTGAGCGACCGTCTTCGTGCCGAAATCGAACGGAGGCATTTCGGAAACGCCCATAGGTCCGTTCCAAACGACCGTCTTGGCGGTCTTGACGATTTCCGCGTATTTCTTCGCGGTTTCGGGTCCAATGTCAAGTCCTTCGTAATCGTCGGCAATTTGTCCGGAAGGAACGACTTGCTTATTGCAGTCGGCGGAGAAGGCGTCGCCGCAATGAACGTCGACGGGCAAAACCAACTTGTCGCCGCCTTCGGCTAGCAATTCCTTCGCGAGGTCGACTTTGTCGGGTTCGACGAGGCTCTTACCGACTTTGCCGCCTTGCGCGAGGGAGAACGTATAAGCCATAGCGCCGCCGATGAGGACTTTGTCGCAAATTCCCAACAGGTTCTTGATAACCATAATTTTGTCGGAAACTTTCGCGCCGCCAAGAATTGCGACGAACGGACGTTGAGGAGCGCTAATCGCGTCGGTCAAATACTTAATTTCCTTTTCAACCAAGAAACCGCAAACGCGCGGCTTGCCGACCATCGCGTTCGGAACGGCGACCATAGAGGCGTCGGTGCGGTGGCAGGTGCCAAACGCGTCGTTGACGTAAACGTCGGCAAAGGACGCCAATTTTTCCGCAAAATCGGCAAGACCCTTCTTTTCGCCCGGTTGGAAACGAAGATTCTCGAGAACAACGACCGATTTGTCCGTCAACGCGGCGACTTTCGCTTGAGCGTCTTCGCCGACGGTATCCGACGCGAAATCGACTTTAACGCCCGGAAGAAGTTCGCCAAGACGAACGGCGGTCGGTTTCAACGTGTATTTCGGATCCGGCGCGTCCTTCGGACGTCCCAAGTGGCTCATCAAAATAACTTTGCCGCCGCGTTCAAGAACCGACTTAATCGTGGGCAACGCCATCTGAATACGACGGTCGTCGGTGATATTCCCGTTCTCGTCGAGCGGAACGTTAAAGTCGACGCGAATTAACACTTTTTTTCCGGCAACGTCGACGCTAGCGATCGTTTTTTTCGCCATTTGGAAAGCCTTCCTATTTTCTACTTGTCTTTGGTACCAGCCAAAAAAATCGTCTCTTCTAATTTTTCGAAGGGAATTTTCACGATTTTGGCATTTCTTGGCGCTTTTCGTAGAACTAAGTCTATCGAAAAGAAAACAAACCTTATATAATGAATTATACAATCCCTCGTAATTTTTACGAGGGGGGCGCAAGAACCGTAAAAAATAAGTAAAGACTAGTCGATATCGACCCTAGAAAACGTATCGTGCAACGCCTGATGAAAAAAATTACTTTACTCTTGCTTTTTTTGACGGCGACGTCTTGGAACGTCGCGTCTTGGAACGTCGACGCCGATTTTAACGTGGCGTCAAACGCCTATGCGCAAGAAGAATCGCTTGATTTTTCCGCGCTTGACGACTCGGCGTCCGCGCCGTCCGCCGCGTCGTCCGCTTCTGGAGTCGAAGAGACGCCCCTTCCCGACGTCGGCTCGTCCGACGCGCAGATCGCGACGAATCCGGCGTCAAACGCCAAGGAGTCGAAGTCTTCCGAACGCGCTAAATTTGTCGATTTAGTCTTAGCCGGCGGTTGGATCGGGTTCGTCCTGCTGATTTCGTCGATTTTAGCGGTCTCGTTGATCATTCGTCTTTGTTTGACGCTTCGTCGATCGATCCTTGCGCCCGCCGATCTAAAGGAAGAAATTTCCGCCGTCGTCAAATCGGGCTCCTATCGTTCCGCGTTCGAAAAAGCGTCTCAAAACGACTCGTTTCTAGGTCGCGCGTTGGCTTGCGGCTTACGCGAAACGGATCGCGGTTGGCGCTCGGTCGAAAAAGCGATCGAAGACGCCTTGGCGGACGAAACCGCCGCGCTCTATCGTCGAACCGATCCGCTTTCGGTTATCGGAAACGTCGCGCCTATGCTGGGTCTGCTCGGAACGGTGATCGGCATGGTCTCTACCTTTGGCGAACTTGCGGTCGACGACGCTTCCGGTCGAAATCTCGCCAACGGAATTTATTTCGCGCTCGTTACGACCGTCGACGGATTGATCGTCGCAATTCCCGTTCTCGTCGCTCATTCGCTCCTTAACGCGCGAATCGCGGGATTGGTTTCTTTCGTCGCGGGACAAATCGACGACCTATTGGAGCCCGTAAAACGAAAACTTGACTCGCAAGTCGTCCGCGCGACGGAGACGATCTTGACAAACGCGGCGACTTCTACAAACGCGGCAAATAGGGCGAACGCGGCGAATAGGGCGAACGTTTCGTCGAGCGCCCCCGCGTCGACGTCAAAAGTCGCGCAGGAAATCGCCGGAACCGTCGCGTCTTCTCCCTCCGCCGAAGACTCGCGATCGAAAAAAACGTCCGGTCTGCGCGAAGTCGCGCGTCGTTCGGATTCGGAAGCCTTGCCGACGCGTCCGACGTTATCCCTAAAAAATAGAACGGCGCCTGATCGCGCGCCCGAAACCGGCGAAGCGTAAGACGAAAAAAACGACGCGTTTTGACATTTTTCTCGCGCGCTTCTATTTCGCAACGACGCGCTTAGTTTACAGGACGAACGATTTGATATGCCGACTTCAAGAATGGGGCTGGGACTCTCCGAAGAGCGCAAAGCGACCATAAGACAAGCGAATCGACTCAAGCAAGAGTTGTACGCGCAACAGAAAAAGATTCAGTTCTCAAGTCTGCTGGAACGCTCGAACGAAGACGTCGATTCTTACGTCGAATCGCAAAACAACGTCTTCATTTCGTCGCGCAAACGTAGCGAATCTGAATCGAACGACGCGTCGGAAGCGTCCTTCGCGCGCGACGCGTCCGCTTTCGACGACGGCGCTCGTTCCGACGACGAAGAGAATCGCGCCGACTTCGAAGTCGACGTCTTATTCAAAAAATCCTTCGTCAATTCTCGATCGTCTCGCGACTATTCCGTCGGCTCGTCGTTAGACGACGAATTCGCGTTCGATCCTGCGGCGCCCTCGGGCGAGTCGTTGCGCGAACATTTGCTTCGACAACTGCGTCTTGACGGTCGATTTGCAACAGTCGAGCCGCGCGTTCTCGCGTTGAGCGAAAAGATCGTCGACGCCCTCGACTCCTCGGGCTATCTTCGTATCGACGACGTTCGAGCCGAACGCAATTCGATCTTCAAAGGAGCCTATTCGAACGCGGTCGCGTACCCTGAATTAGACGACGACCAACAACGCGGCGTCGACCAGTTCGACGCGCTCTTCGGAATCGAGTCGACTCGCGACGAACGTGCGCGCGCAAAAAAAGCGTTGGACGATTATTTTTCTTCCGGCGCGTCTTCGCGCGAGGCGCGTCGACTTGCTCTTGAAGAATTTGACGCGATCATCGGTCGAAAATCGACCAAGGAAGAACGCGAGCAAGCGCGTCAAGCGCTGACGAACGCGACGTCCCTTTTGTCGGCGCTTGATCCGTTGGACGCGCTCTTTCGGAGCAAGCCGACCTCCGAAGAACGCCAAAACGCCGAACGCGCGTTGGAAATCGTTCAGTCGTTGGATCCGCCGGGCGTCGGCGCGCGCGATTTGAGGGAGAGCCTGCTTCTACGCTTGCGTCCCGACGCGCCCTACGCTACGGAATTGAGAAAGTTGATCGCCGATTATTTCGACGATTTTTTCAAAAAAAGGATCGGCGTCCTCGCGGATAAATCGGGAATAGCTCAAGCGACTCTTTCTCAAATTTACGCGCAACCTTTCCCTTTCTATCCGCCTCCTGAAGAACTTTTTTCGAGCGAGCGCGCGCCGACCCGTTGGATTCAGCCGGAAATCGTCGTCGAGCGAACGGAAAAAGGACGCTGGATCGCCAGACTTGACGATTCGAGAGAAGACGTCGAACTCGACCCGTATTACAGAAAAATGTTGTTTTCTAAACGCGTCGATAAGAAAACAAAAGAATATCTGCGGCGCCAGCTAGTCGAGGCGCAAGCGTTAATCGACGCGTTGCGCAACCGCGATTCGACGTTGTTGCGCGTCGCAAAAGCGGTCGTCGACTTCCAAACGGACTATTTCGCCGACCCGGCGTCGACGCCAAGACCGCTGACTCAACAGCAAATCGCGGACAAATTAGGTCTCGATTCTTCGACCGTCTCGCGCGCTTGCAACGACAAATGGCTGACGACGCCGCGAGGATTCGTCGCGTTTAAATCGCTCTTTCCGAAAGCGGTCGTCGACGGCGTGACAAGCGCGAACGTCGCCGATATTATTAGACGAATCGTCGACGCCGAAGACAAGAACGCGCCCTTAAGCGACGAAGAAATCGCCAATAAATTGCGTCAAGAATTCGACGTCGCAGTCAGTCGCAAGACCGTTCAGGAACACCGCGACCGACTGCAAATTCTCAACAGTCGCGCAAGAAAACGCGAATTTTTGAAAAGCGCACGATAAGCCGCCGAATGAAATTCGGCGGTTGAGTTGGAACGCGATATGTTCGCGAAACGCTTACGGCGCTCCTACCAAGGCGACTTGGCGCCCGACGAAGGCGCGCCGACGTCTTCATAGAAAAAAGCGAACGCGCCGCGCAGGCGGCGCGCGACAAGCCGCCCGTCTTTAAACGGGCGGATCGGCGTTTCGCTTGACGTTGCGCAAACGATTTTTGTTTTTTTACAGTCGTCGCGTCGTCTGAAAGTTCATCCGTTTTTCACAGAACCTTCCGGCTCTAATTCTTTCGGTATGCGCGATTCTCCGTAAACAATAGCTCGCGCTAAATTACTCTCGTTCGTCTAAAGTCGAATAAAACGCTTGCACAAACCCCAACGCGTCTTCCTCTTCTTCGAACAGATCAAAATCAGAATCTTCGAACACGCTGCTAATCAGTTCGGCGTCTGTTAACGCCAATTCGTCGGGAACTTTCCTAATTTGCGTATTTTGGCGCAACGCCGAATCCGCCGCGCTCGACTGATATTCGTAAGCGCCGATATCAATCGAGGAGCCGACGAACCGCGACTTGCCCGTCAAGTCGGTCGAATCGACGGTCAAACCTGCGGCGCGCGCGCTTTGGTCGTCGCCTTTGTCGATCGCGGACGAATCGCCACGCAAACGAAGATCGAGAGAATCGACGTTCAACAAAACGCCGGACTTGTCAAACGCGGGCGCGCATACGAACGAAGGATCGACGCCGATAAGATTGTTTGTACTCGAATCGGAAAGTTTACCCGAAAGTTCGGAACCGTAGTTCAAAGACAAAATCGAGTTTGCCGCAGTGAAAGCGCCGTCTTTGTAGACGTAAACGCCGCCGCCGTTTGACGCCGAATTGCCGGAGATCGTCAAGTTCGTCGCGGTAAAATCGCCGCCTTTATAGACGTAAACTCCGCCGCCCTTTGTCCCAGAATTACCGAAGAACGTCGAGTTTGTCGCAGTAAAGTCGCCGTCTTTGTAGACGTACACGCCGCCGCCGTAAGGAGACGAATTGCCGACGATTAACGAGTCCGTCGCCGTAAAAGAACCGCCCTGATAGACGTAAACGCCGCCGCCGTGAGACGACGAATTATTGGAGAGCGTCAAGCTCGTCGCCGCCAAAGTTCCGCAGACTTCAATTCCGCCGCCGTAGTCTGCAGAATTGCCGTCGATCGTCGAATCCGTCGCCGTAAAAGTACCGCTATGATAGACGTAAACGCCGCCGCCCATCGTCGCAGAATTGTTAGAGAGCGTCAAGTTTGTCGCTATAAAGGCGCCGCAGACGTAAACTCCGCCGCCGTATGAAGTCGATTTGCCGGAGCCCAAATTGCCCGAAATCGTCAAATCCGTCGCTGTAAAGACGCCGTCGTAGCCGACGTAGACTCCGCCGCCGCTACGCGCCGAATTGTCGACGATCGCCGTGTTCGTCGCATTAACGATTCCAAAACAGAGATAGACGCCGCCGCCAAGGCTCGACGCCGAATTGTTGGAAATTGTCGAGTCCGTCGAAGTAAAATCGCCGCCGTTGTAAACGTAAACGCCGCCGCCCTTTGTCGCAGAATTGCCGGAAATAGTCGAGTTGTTCGTCGAAGTAAAAACGCCGCCGTTATAGACGTAAACGCCGCCCCCGTAAGTCGCCGAATTGTCGGAGATCGTCGAACCCGACGCCGCAAGAGAACCGTTCTGGTAGACGTAGGCGCCGGCGCCGCGAGTCGCCGAATTACCAGAGAGCGTCGAGTTCGTCGCCGTAAAGGTTCCGCCGACGTAAACTCCGCCGCCATAGTCGGTCGAATTATTGGAAATCGTCGAGTCCGTCGCAGTGAAAACGCCGCTGACGCCGACGTAGACGCCGCCGCCCATCGAAGTCGCCAAATTGTCGTTAATCGTCGTGTTCGTCGCAGTAAACGTCCCCGATCCGAGATAAACGCCACCGCCGGTCTTCGTCGAATTATTGGAAATCGTCGAGTCCGTCGCAGTAAAAGCGCCGCCGTTATAGACGTAAACTCCGCCGCCGTTACTTTTCGCCGAATTGTCGGAAATTACCGAGTCCGCCGCCGTAAAAGCGCCGCCGTTGTAGACGTAAACTCCGCCGCCGTTACTTTTCGCCGAATTGCCGGAAATTACCGAGTCCGCCGCCGTAAAAGCGCCGCCGTTGTAGACGTACGCTCCGGCGCCGTAAGTTCCCGAATTACCAAAGAACGTCAAGTTCGACGCCGTAAAAACGCCGTTTTTGTCGACGTAGACGCCGCCGCCGTGAGTTGCAGAATTGCCGGAAATCGTCGTGTTCGTCGCGGCAAAAACGCCGTTTTTGCAGACGTAAACGCCGCCGCCGTCGTCCGCCTTGCCGTTTTGAAGCGTCAATCCGTTGAAAAGAACGGGCGCCTCCGTAGCGCCAGCGGATATGGACGCGACGCGCGAGTTCCCACCGGCGTCGATTATGATTCGACCGCCCCCGTCGATCGCAAGCGCTTTGTCGAAGACCAACTCGCCGCGAGTCAACTCGAGCGTTCCGCTTAATTCTTCCGCAAAGGTTATCGTAACGTAATCGGTCGCATAGGCGATCGCCTCGCGCAAGGTCCACTTGCCGTCGTACAATTCGAACGAATCTTCCAACGAATCGACGACCGTCGAATAGACGCTTTCGGTTATAACGACGTTCTTTTCGACGGGCGCGGAGGCGCTTTCGCCGTCCTTGACGATCAAGCGAATAGTCGCGGTATCGCCGATTCCAAGTCCAAGCGCCGCCGGATCAATGTAGAAATCGCGTTCTCCTTGAACGAAATTGGCGCCGTCGACGATAGCCGAGCCGGTGAAATCCCACCAATACGTTAGGTCTTCGACCGCTTCGCCGTCGAGATATTCGCCGCCCGCTTGGACGCGAATTCGATCCGCCTCTTGCGCGGCGTCGAGCGTCGCGATCAAGTAAACGGAACCCGCTTCCATAGCGACGGAGCAGACGAATTCGGCGCCGACTTCGCCGTCCGAATTAAAGGACGTCGACTTGATCCCTTTCCACAGCGTAACGCTACCGTCTTCACCGCCGATTAGCAGGTCGTTAATTCCGTCGCCGTCGTAGTCGCACGCGAAGGGGCGGGTTCTCGCGCTTAACGAAATCGGACCGTCGAGGCTTTCCAGCGGCGTCGCTTCGCTAAATTTCGGCTTCGCGTTCGTTCCGACGTTTACAAAGACGTACAACGCGCTGATCGAATCGCCGGTAACAATATCGAACGCGCCGTCGCCGTTGACGTCGGCGATCGTCGGCGCGGTTCGCCCGGAATCGAGCGTCAATTCGCCGGAGCCGTTCGCGTTTTGCAAGACCTTCGCGCTTTGGAAATCGTAAAGCCCGGAAGTCGCGGAATCGACGAGCAAATAGAGCTTGCCCGACGCCGAGCCGACGAGTAGGTCGAATCGCCCGTCGCCGTTCCAGTCGCATACTTCGAAAACGGCGCGTTCGCCGACGTCAAGCGTCGATTTCGCTCCGTCAAGTCCGTATTCGACCGTTATCGGCGCCATTAATTTCCATTCGTCGCCGACGCCTTCGCCGCGATAGAACAGGATCGTCCCGTCGGATCGACCGACGAACAAATCGAGCGCGCCATCCTTGTCGACGTCGACCGCGCGCGGCGCCGCGCCTTGACAGCCGCTCGCCGAAACGACGATATCTTCAAGCGCGTTCGACTCGGCGTTCCAATATTGCGCGTAGAACCCGTCGGCATAGCTCGGCGCGTCGTTCGTTCCGACGTTGAGTCTTACGCGAACGCGCCCGGCGTCGTCGGAAGATTTCTCGCCGACGATCAAATCGAGAGCGCCGTCGCCGTTCCAATCGACGAGGGACGGAACGGAATAGGAGGCGTCTTTGTCAAGCGTCGCAACTTTGACGAATCGCTCGATCGTTCGATTCGCGGCGTCTAAATCGGTTCCGCGCATCAAATTGCCCGCCAAGTCTTCGACTTTGCTTGAATCGATTTGAATCGCAAGAGACGCCGAAACGCTAGGCGTCGTCTCGCCCCTTGTGAGAAGCAAGCCGTTCTCGCCGAACAAATCGACGTCGTTGAGGGCGATCTCGAGTCGTAGTTTCGTGGCGTCGTAGGAGAAATACGCGGCGTCGAGCGCCAATTTCGCGCGGGACGATTCGTTGAGGATCGAAACGGCGTCGACGATAGAGCCGTCGTCGATTAGTTTTTGAACGTTCGTTGATTCGGAGAAATAGACGCGAACGTAATTCGCGCCGTCGCCTTCGCGAATCGTTCCAACTTCGATTTTCGTCACGAAGGGCGCCGTTTCGTCGACAAA
>JAZUGM010000257.1:0-13570 GCA_045641205.1 Thermoguttaceae bacterium | reverse complement strand
GCGCCGCGAAGATCGACGCCGAGAAAAAACGATTTGACATCTTTGTTCCTTTGCTAGTTTTTGATGAAAATTACCTTGGACGACGGCTTTGTCGTCGTTATTACTTTTCTTGGTTCAACTCTTCCTCGGGACGCGGATACGCTTTGATCTCGCCGCCGGGCATAGAGGGCGCCGTACACCAGTGCATTGGATCGTCGCAACCTTCGGGAAATCGATCCGAATGATATAAAATTTGCAATTCGCGAATGGCGTCGGCGTAAGTTTGCGTGTTGATCGTTCCGCGAACGTTGCGTTCGTAGTCGGTCAACGCGCGGCAATAACATTGGCGCCAACGAAGACAATTCTTCAGCGAGGGAAGAATTTCCGAATCGATTTTCATTGCGATTTTCATCGCTTCGATCGACGTTTCGCGATATTCCGGCGAAGGCGAGTCTTGAATCAAGTGAACGCGTTCGAAAGCGCGACAGAGCTTGACAAAATCTTCGGGATCGGCGCCGCAAAGCTCGTAACGCGCGTATTCGCGCAACGTTTCGTCCGCGTCCGCGTCGTCGTAATAAAAACGACCGACGACGATTTTGTTAATATCTTCGAACGGACCTTCAGAATACTGCATACAGCCGTCGACATGCCCGCGAACTTGATTCCACAACGCCGTGAAGCGACCGGGCAAAGGCGTGGCGCCGTATCCGCCCCAAGGTCCGCGTCCCCACATGCTGATTTCGGGGAACGTAATTAGTTTGCGTCCTTCGGGCAACGGGTTTTCAAGCGGGTATTTAGGAAAGTCGCCGTGACTATCCGCCAAAACGTATTCGAATTCGGGATGCTCTTTGAGCCATTCCCAAGCGGCTTGAAATTCGTCTTCGTGATAAGTCCACGTCGAGAGAATGAAAACTTGGTCGGGCGCGTATTCTTTTTTGATCAAGTCGCCAAAGAGCGCGGAATACTTGAGGAATCCGTTTTTCGCCCAAGGCGCGCATTTTTCGCACTCGCAACCCCCTTCGTCAAAGGGCCAGAAACTCGCGTAATCGGCTTGACCGTCTGAATAAGACTCGTAAATCGCGCGATAGAGGCGTTCGAGGAACTTGAACCCTTCGGGATTGGAAGGACAAGCGTTTTGACCGTTGTTGCCCCGTTTGGGATCGACGTTCGGCGTCGCGGCGATCTCTTTGGGCATATCGACCGTCGCCTGATTTGTGCAATTACCCAAAACGAGCTTCATTCCCAGCCGATGAACGGCGTTACGAATTTTTTTGACGCCTTCGACTTCGGAACGCCACTCGTCCGACTCGGGATCAAGTTTGACGTTGATCGTCGGAACGGGCAACGTCGAAACGACGTTAAACCCCCAAAGCGCAAGGTCTTCTGTATAACGTTCGAGTTCCGCCGCGTCCGCCATATGATACCAGTTGTGGAAATGGCGCGCGTAATAACAACAACGGAAGGGCGCGTTTGGCTTTTCACGAATCGAGAACGTCGGAACGTCGAAGCCGTCCGCTCGATAATCGATAGAACGGAGCAATTTGCCCGCGCCGAAGACTAGTCCTAGAAATTCGCCAGACGAGATCGTCGCTTCGGAACCGTTCGACTCGACCGCGAATTCTTCGGGTTCAAAGGCGTCGGCGTCGAGCTTGAACGCGACGGTCAACGCGCCCGAGGGGGAGCGTTCGGCGATCCGCGTTTTTATTAGGTCGGCGACAAACTGCTTGTCTTCGGGAACGTTTTCAAAACGGAAATTCAGATTTAACGCGTCTTGCGCTATTAGCGGCGAGACGGCAAAACAAGTAATCAACAAGGCGCAAAGCGTTGTAAAACGTTTCATAAACACACTTTCTTATAACTGACGTCGAAACGATTAAAAGGGCGCGTTTCATTTGATTTCAGGAACGTCGTATTCCTTTCGAAATTCTGGGCGCCAGAATCGTCGCGCCTCGGGACAGTTCGTAATTTCGCCCGTCTTTTCGTCGATTTCCAACTTGACTCCGCCCGCGCGCAACGAGATATTGGCGTATTGAACGAGAAGCGTACTGAGACGGCATTCTTCGACGGGCGAATTGGGCTCGCGTCGTTCTCGAACCGCATCGATAAAATCGTTCGTGTGCGCAAGATGCAGTCTGGAATAATTTCCGTATTCTTGCGATTTTACTACGGGCTGGCGTTGTTTCGTGCGGTCGAATATTTGCCAACCGGCGCCGAGTCGACCGATAACCATCAAATACTTCGAGCCGAAAATTTCGATGCGCGTCGAGTTTTGGAACCAGTAGGGATGCATGTCGCTTTCACGGACTTCCCAGTCTGTTTCGAGCATATGCGGGCAACGCATAGTCTGTTCGACGTTCATAATCAAAGAGCCGAAATCGAAGACGGTCGAACTTGTCGTCGGCGTCATATCCTCGAGGCGTTTTTTGTCGAGACCGCCCGCCGTATAGCAGGAACGAGGCGTCTTAAGCCCGAGAATCCAACGCGCTATGTCGATTTGATGAACGCCTTGAGTCGCGAGAAGCCCGTTGCCGAAATCCCAGAAATACCCCCAAACGAGCGAACTTGTATAAGTCGGCGAATACTCCCGATAGGGCGCAGGACCGAGCCAACGATCCCAATCGAGTCCTTGGGGAACGGAAACGCCCGTTTGAACCGTCGGAAGTTGATCGCTCCAAATATTGTTGACGCGAACGAACTCAATGTCGCCGAGAAAGCCTTCTTGAATCAGACGTTTGGCGTTGCGACAGTATTCCGCCGAGCGCGTTTGATTGCCCGCCGCGACGACGCGACCGTATTTCTTTGCCGCCGCCGTCATTTGAAGTCCCTCGAAGGGCGATTTGCTCAACGGCTTTTCAACGTAGACGTCCTTGCCCGCTTGACACGCCCAAATTGTGTGGAGCGCGTGCCAATGGTCGGGCGTGATCAACACGACCGCGTCGACCGCTTTGTCGTCGAACACGGCGCGAGCGTCTTGGACGATTTTAGGAGCGACTCCGTCGCGCGTCAACTGCTTGGCGCGATTTTCCGCGTTGGAAATATTGACGTCGCAACAATATTCGAAGCGAACGTCGTCGCCCGGATGGCGAAGCATATCGCTGCAAACGCGATCCGAACGCGCTCCGCAACCGATCAGACCGAGCCGCAGGCGTTCGTTGGCGACCGCGCCGCGCGCCGATTTCGGATTCGATAAAATCGTCGCCGCGCCGACCGCAAGCGAACTCTTGACAAATTCTCGTCGTTTCATTGGAAAACCTTTCACGTTGGAATGAACGCTAAAAAAGCCGCGCTCTGTCTGATTATACGTTCAAAGAACGTTTTAGGGGAGGGGGAGAAAGGAGCGTTTGAAGTTAAAAAGGGAGAAACAGACCGGCTTCATAGAAGGAAGGCGTTTTTTCTTTATATTTGTAACGAGAAAATTTTTTCTTTTTGGCGAGCAAGAATATTTCGTCTTGGAGTTGCTTGACAGTTTTGTTATTTTGTTTACTTTTAGATTGCGGGGAAGGGCGGCGCTTTGCGACGTCGAGAGTTTGCCAAACGTGAGGGCGGAATTATGCTTGTTAAGTTCAAGGTTGAAAATTGGAAGTCGTTTCATTGTCTTGACTTTTCCGTGATCGCAAGTTCAAAAAGACGTTTCAACGAACGCGTTCCCAAATTAAAAAATTATCGTTTGAGACTCCTTCCTATTTCTGCGGTCTTTGGCGGCAACGCGTCTGGTAAAACGAACTTTTTCGACGCTCTTGTTTTTTTACAAAAACTCGTGAGAGGCAAAGGCGTTGTTGGAGAGAAATTTGACGTCAAACCTTTTGCGTTCAGTAGAGAATATAGAAAGAAACCCGTTTCATTTGAAATTAAATTTCTCGTTGAATCGAGGATTTACCACTACGAATTGGTCGTCTCCTATAACAAGGTTCATTCTGAACTCCTTGCCGAAGTTGACAATGACGGTAATTTGAAAGTTTTGTTTGAACGCGAAGAAGACGCCGTATCGTTTTCCGATGAATTCAAGTCGGGTAGATTAGAGTGCGTAGGTAAAGGAACGCGTGATAACGTTTTGTTCTTAACCAACAGCGTTCAGCAACGTTGCGAAGAGTTTCGTAACGTTTATGATTGGTTTGACAAGACGTTGTTATTAATCTCGCCAAATTCTGGATTTGTCCCTTCTTCACGATTATTACAGCCTGAGTGTAGAGAATTATTAGATTTATTTGACGTTGGATTTGACGAATTGGCCGAAGTCGATATGACTATGGAACAAATTACGCGGGATATGCAAGATTATAACGTGCCAAAGGAACTGCAAGAAAGATTTAGAGAATCGTTTGAGTTTGTGTTGACAAAGCTTGCCGCGTTGACAAAAGTCTTTGACGATCAGGGAGAGCCCGCCAAAATCCGAAAGTTAGTAGCGATGCATTCTTCCGAAGACGATTTGGAAAAAATTCCCTTTGCACTGGAAGAAGAATCGGACGGAACTCGTCGTTTATTGAATCTCTTGCCCACGTTGGTTCGGCTACGAGATTCTTCTCAACCTAGCGTGGTTTTTATCGACGAGTTTGATAGGAGTATGCACCATCTGTTGACAAAAAAACTAATTGAAGCCTATCTCGACGAATGTTTACCCGAGTCAAGAACTCAACTTTTCTTTACGACTCACGACGCCTTGTTGCTGGACGAAGATTTACTGAGACGCGACGAAATGTGGCTTGTCGAGAGAAACGACGGGGTTTCGGAATTAATGAGTATCGGTGATTTTAAAATCAATAAGGGACAGAATTTATTATTTTCATATCTTTACGGTCGCTTTGGCGGTATTCCTCATATTCGTTAATCAGCAAAGAAATGAAAGAGGGAGGAATTTTTGAATCCTAATCGATCAAAAGGGGAATTAAGACGTTCTAGGCAAGACTTGGGACGTTCAATCGATTTTCTAGATCAAAGAAAAGTTATTTCAGTTGTGTTCGGAAGATTCCCGAGGAGGCGTTAGTTGGGAATTTGCTAATTCTTGATTTTTAAAAAAACGTCGTTTTGAAAGAGTTCCGTCTATCGGAATCAATAGACGGAACCGCAAGACCATATCAAAAACTCTTACTTCGCGCGACGTTCAAATTTCCAAATACCGGAGCCGACCTCCGCGAGCTTCCAGAATTTTCCTTCGCGCGCGACTTTTATTCCGAGTTCGCTAATCGGCTTGTCGTCGACGAATATTTCGTCGTTTTCGTCGACGGCGGGCAAATAGACGTCTGAAGCGACGTTTCCGGGCAAATTGAGCCTGAGTTGATAAAGATCGACGCCGTTTTCTTCGCGTTGCGCGCGAATCCGTAGTTCGACTGCGCCTCTGATCGTCGGAACTACCGCGTCGACTTCTTTTAGATCGGCAATTTGCGGCTTGATTCTCAACGTCGCGCAACCGGGCGAAGTCGGCTCGACTCCGACTAATTTACGCGGGATAATATTTGCGGGCGCGGCGCCCCACGCGTGATTCCAGTCTTGATTCGGCTTGTAACGGTCGTCCCACGCTTCGAGCGTGATCGTCGAACCGACGCGCAACATATTGAGCCAACCGCGCAAATCGTCGGCGATCATACGTTCCAAGCCGTAATCGCCGTTTTCGCCCTCATACGCGGCTTCAAGTAAAAACTGCGCGCCGTAAACGCTGCAACGCATTCCGCGCGATTCGACGAACTTTGTAACGCTCTCGACGTTTTCGGGCGGGACGAGTCCAAACGCCAACGGGAACATATTGCCGTGAAGAGAAGCGTGGTCGGTCTTTTCGCCGTCGCGATAAACGCCGCGTTCTTTGTCGAAGAACGTCTCTTGAAACGCCTTGCGCGTCTTTTCAATTTGCGCTTCAAAGAAGGCGCGGTCTTCCTCTTTGCCTAAAATTTCGGCAAATCGTTTCATCGAATTGAGCGCGAAGAAATGATAAGAGTTGACGACGACGTTAAAATCGTTAAAAACAAAGCCGTCCGTCTCGCCCGAATCGGCGTTTTCGTTTCCGGCTAGACCTTTGTGAGGCCAGTCGACAATATCTTGGAACGCCGACCCGCCCGCGCCTTGGAAGTGAAGCGATTTAAGAAATTCGGGCGTCAGTTTGCCTTTTCTTGTGCTAATCAGACCGTTTTCTTCCGAAAGCGCGATCATTGATTTCGCTTTAAGATCGTCGTAGTAACGCGCGATAAGTCGCGAATCGCCGTTATAGAGATAATCGTACCAAGCCATTTGAACGACTTGAAGATTCCATTCGGTCGGCCACGTCGGGTGAAAGATCAAGTATTCTTGCGTGCGTCGCGCCAACGAATATTCGCGATCGACCGCATAATGACTCAACTGATTCAAGAGCGCGTCGCCTTCGTAAGGAATGCGCTCGCGGTCGCCGTCGACGTAATAACCGGCGAAGGAAGTCGCTTTGATCGAATAACGGCACAAAGCCCAAACGCGGTTCAACGCGTCGACGTCGCAATGGAAATTCGAGGCGTTGGCGGAGGAGTCGAAGGGATAATAGACCGATTCGCGTTTGACGCCGAGAACTTGCGCCGGTCGAGGCGCGTCAAAGAGCGAATTTTTCTTTTCGGCGCCGGGTAGAATTTCGACTTCCGCGTATCTGAAAGGCATAACTTCGCCGACGTAATCGGGCATAAGGACGGCGTAGCCCGAGGAATTGCGCTTGTCGACGCGCGTTTTGATCGAATAGACTTGTCGACCGGGCAAAAGGGGCAGTTTATATTCCCAATATCGGGTCGTTCCCGCCGGTTTGCGGTCGACGCGTCCGTCTTTGACGCGCTCGCCCATACGGATAAGCGCGAATTGACCCGGCGCGTTCGATCCTATTTCCACTTCAAGTCGACCGAAAGAAGCGCGTCCGAAATCAAAAAAGGTCGTCTTGTCGTCAATTCGATTCGACGCGACGGGCGAATCGATCTCTTTGACTAACGGATAATAACTTACGGCGAATTCTTCGCAATTTTCCGCCGTTTTGAAGGCTTTGAGCGCCGACCAATCGGAAACTTCGTCCGAATGATTCCAGATTCTCACGCGCCAATAATAAATCGTCGAATTTTTAAGCGGCTCGGACGCGCCGAAGGCGACCGAAGTCGAATCGGCGCTCGCGACTTTCCCGGAGTCCCAAACAAAGGGCGTTTCGGTCTTTTCTTTGAACGCGTCGCGAGAGTCGGCAAGCTGAATTTGCCAAGCGGTTTGAAAAACGCTTTTGCCTTCGCTAGGAACGATCCAAGAGAAAGTCGGTCGAGACGAGCGAATTTCGGCGATTTGAACGCGTTCGACCGCCGTTCCGAGTTCGTCGAGCGTCAGTTGCGTCGGAAACCCGTCGCGCCATACGACGTCGGTCTTTTCCAAGAGGTCGGTAAGAAGCCCCGACGGAGCCTCGGCGCCTTGCGCGTTCGCGCCGAGAAACGCAAAGGGCGCCGCAAGTAAGAGAATCAGGAACGCGCGAAGGAGGCGTGAAGAGGCGCCGCGCGTTTGGAAAAACAACGATTTTGGAGTCATAGTTCGTCTTTGCTGACAATAACGCGAATTAAAACGGATTAAAAACAAAAACCGGCTCGTTTGCGATCAGGTCGATTTCAACACGATCCAATCGCCAAGTCGAGGAAACATTTGAGCGATCGAAAATAAAATTCGCGCTTTCCAAGGAACGACCAGCTCCGGGCGTCGTTTTTCGCAAGCGGTCAGAATCTTTTCCGCCAATTTATGCGGGTCGATTTTTCCGACTTTAACCCCTCCGCCTGGCATAAGCGCCGACTGCGGTATTCCTTCGGCGTTTTTCAAGGGGTAGAGGCGCGGATTGTCGCGCTTGACGGGACCGGGGCAGACGAGTAGCACGTGCAGACCGTCGGGCTTGGTTTCCAGTCGGAGCTGTTGCGTGAAGGCGGCAACCGCATGCTTGGTCGTAGGATAGGCGCCGACCCAGCGCGCCGCGCTCTTGGCCGCAAGAGAGCCGACGTTGACGACGTGTCCTTTGCTTTTCAGAAGGTAAGGCATAGCGGCTTGAGTACAGGCTATCGTACCCATTACGTTGAGATTCCAGAGCGACTGAAATTCTTCAAGGGACGTCTGCATAAGATACCCGCGATGCGTTCGACCCGCCGCGTTGACTAAAGCGTCGACTCCGCCGTATCTTTCGACCGTTTGCGCGACGGCGCGTTTGACGTCCTCGGGGTTCGTAACGTTGGCGACGATCGGCAAGACCTCGACGCCGCGCGCGCGCATCTCTTGCGCCGTTTGTTCGACGTCGTTTTGTTCAAGTCCTATGATCGCCAGTTTAGCGCCGCGCGCGCCGAAAGTTTCCGCGATAACGCGCCCTAATCCGTTTGAACCGCCCGTAACTAGGACGACTTTGTTCTGCCAGTAATTCATTGTTTGCTTCTCTATCTCAACGAAAGACGCGCCAAGGCTTGTTGGGGCGCGCCGTCTTTTTCTCAAATTTGACCGCGTTTGACTCGGGAAATCGTCCGCTGAACGCCGACGAATGAAATTCGGCGCTTGGGTTGGAACGCGTCGACGCCGCAATATTTGCGTATTCGGTTCAAACCGAGGAAAGCGCGAGGCTTTCGAATAAATTGTAATTTCTACTCGAAGACAAATCAAGCGTTTTATCGTAATTCATACGAAATAATATAAAAAAATCGTAAGCGTTTACGCAATATTCAGAATAAAGATCGCGTAAGAATCGCCGCGCAAGGGGCGCGCGAGAAGCCGCTGATCGAAGAGATGCGGATTGCGTCGGTTCGTAAAGCGTCAATTTCAATTTACGACATACGCACAAAGTAATCAAATTACCGCGATTTTAACGTCGACGCCAGAAAAGGACGTAACAACGATTAAGGGCAATAAAGGGAAAACAAGGTCGCGTCTCAAGGAAAGATGTTAAAAAGTCGTCGTTTCTCCTATGTTTTCATAAACGTTTTGTAGTAAAATCGTGAAAGGGGACGGTCTCAAAACGTCGAAACGTTTTCGAACGGTCGTTCTCGTTTAGTTTCGTTTACACGTAGAAAAAAGGAGCCACGAATGTCGGCGCAGATACTTGACGGAAAAGGCTTGGCGGAAATTATTCGAGCCGAAATCAAAGAAGACGTCGCGCGATTCGTTCAAGAGACGGGGATTCAACCGGCGCTCGCGGTAATTTTAGTCGGCGACAACCCCGCAAGTCAAGTATACGTGCGCAACAAGGAAGCCGCTTGCGCCCAAGTCGGCATGCGAAGCGTAATGAAACGTCTGCCCGTCGAAACGACGAGCGAGGAACTGCTTAAAATAATCGCCGAACTCAACGCGGACGACTCGATTCATGGTATTCTTGTTCAGTTGCCCTTACCCAAAGGAATCGACGAAAAGAAGGTCTTAGACGCGATCGATCCGAAGAAAGACGTCGACGCGTTTCATCCTTGGAACGTCGGACTAATTTCGCAAGGGCGTCCTTGTTTTCTCCCTTGCACGCCTTACGGAATCCAGCAACTTCTCGTTCGCAACAATATCGAAACAAAGGGCAAAGAAGTCGTAATCGTCGGTCGTAGCGATATTGTCGGAAAGCCGCTCGCCCTTCTCTTCCTTCAAAAGGGTCTTGGCGGAGACGCGACCGTTACCGTTTGTCATAGTCGAACGGCGAATCTTTCCGACGTAACCAGAAGAGCGGACGTTCTAGTCGCGGCGATCGGTCAAGCGGAATTTATTAAAGCCGATATGGTCAAGCCGGGCGCCGTCGTCGTCGACGTCGGAATGAATCGTATTCAAAAGGAAATCGTCGACGAAAAAGGCGAAAAGAAGACGACGTCTAAATTAGTCGGCGACGTCGATTTTGAAAGCGTCAAGGAAGTCGCGGGTTGGATCACGCCCGTGCCGGGAGGAGTCGGACCTCTTACGGTAACGATGCTTTTGCTCAACGCGCTCAACGGCGCGCGTCGACAGGCGGGCGTTAATTAAGTCGCGCGCAAGGAGTCAAGTCCGTTGAACGGCGGAAGGGACAAAATTAAAGAGGAACTGGGTAGAATAATCTTCGGGACGATTTTGTTTCTCGTTTGGTTGTTCCTCAGCGCGTCCGTAATAAAATACGGATCGTCGACCTTTTTATCGGGAATCGCCCAGAGCGACGCGGAACGACCAGACGGTTTCGTATGGTCGACGGGGCGTTGTTGCGCCTACGCGCTAGCTTTTTGTTTCGGTAGAGCGAGCCGTCTCGTTGTCCTTGGACTCGGCGCGGGACTCCTTTTCTACTGGTTTGATCGGCGCGTCTCTTCTCCTTGGACAAAAACGCTCGGCTTGGCGCTTCTTCTCGTTTCCGCGTCGGGCTTTTCGGCTTACGTTTTTGAAGACTCGGTAGCGTTAGTCGTCGGGTCGGGCGGTTGCGTCGGGGCGATCGTGAAATATTTCTTCGATCGCCTCTTTGTTCGCGCGGGCGCGTACCTAGCGCTCCTTGGCGCGGCGTTTTCCGGCTTAATATTGATTTTACCAAGTTCGGTCTTGCGCTTGTTTTTCTGGACGCTTGGTCTTAGTCGCTTCCTATCTTGGGCGTCGCGCCCCTTTCGGCAAAGAATCGTCGACGCGCGACCGGGGGGCGTCGACGGTTCCAGAAGATTCGCCCCCGAAACGACAAGCGCGCGAGGAGGATTCGACGCCGAATCAAAACGCGCCGTCGTCGACTTCGCTCGAGCCCCGTCCGTTCGCACGGTCGAACTCGACGCGCCCCAAGTAGCGCCGACTCGCCCAAGCGCGCCGGTCGTCTCCTTTGGCGGCGATCCTTTCCGCGCGCCAACGCAAGACCCGCGAGTCTTGTCGCAAGAGGCGCGCGAAGAAGAACGCGAAAATTCTCCTCGCGAGCCCAAGCGCTCGTTGTTCAATCCTTTCGGCTTCGGCGCTAAAAAAAACGTCGACTTCGAGCAAAACGTTCCGTCGAACGTTTCGGATGACTCGTCCGCCGAAAACGCGCGCGACGTCGCGACGCGTTCCGAAGTCCCGTCGCAATTTGAATCCTCGGCGAATTCGGAAAGCTCCAACGAAGTCCTCTCCGTCGCGCCGGACGCGCTAGACCCGCGATTCGACGATTATCAATTCCCTTCCTTCGACTTGCTGGAACCTGCGGAAGAATTCGACCGTGTAGCCTTCGAGGAACAAATTTCCGCGCGCGGCGTCGAATTGGAACGCGTCTGCAAGAGTTTCGGCGTCGATTTGAAAGTCGCCGACGTTCGATCGGGACCGGTACTGACGCTTTACGAAATCGAATTGAAAGAAGGACTCCGCGTCAAGAAGTTGTACGGTTTGACGAACGACTTGGCGATCAAAATGAAGGTTCCAAGCGTTCGCGTCGTTTCGCCGATACCGGGCAAAAACACGGTCGGAGTCGAATTGCCAAACGAACGGCGTCAGCTTGTGCGCCTGCGCGAAGTGATGGAATCGTGCGCCGACGAAGCCAAGAATATGTCGATACCGATCTTCTTAGGCAAAGACGTCGTGGGCGCCCCTATGGTCGCGGACTTGGCGAAATTGCCTCACTTGCTCATCGCGGGGCGTACCGGAACAGGCAAGTCCGTCTGCTTGAACTCGATTATTATGTCGATCGTCACGACGCGCAGTCCGAAGCAAGTCAAATTGATTATGATCGACCCGAAAATGGTCGAATTAAGCCCTTACAAAACGATTCCGCACCTAATGCACCCGGTCGTCGTCGATATGGAAAAGGCGGCGGCGATTCTCGAATGGGCGGTCGAGAAAATGGAACGGCGCTATCAGATTTTCGCAAGCGTCGGCGCGCGCCAGTTGAGCGAATTCAACTCGATGCCGCTCGAGACGATGCGAAAAAGGCTCCAGCCCGCCGACGAAGAGGAATGGGCGTGTTTTCCGAAGTCGATGCCGAGCGTCGTTATTATCGCCGACGAAATGGCGGACTTAATTATGACGGCGGGCAAGGACGTCGAGCGCCATATCGCGCGTTTGGCGCAAAAGAGCCGCGCCGTCGGCATTCACCTCGTTTTGGCGACGCAAAAACCGACGGTCGACGTCGTAACGGGGCTGATTAAGTCGAACTTGCCCGCGAGAATCGCGTTCGGCGTGGCGAGTCGCGTCGACAGTCAAGTCGTACTCGACGCCAACGGCGCCGAACAACTGCTTGGCAACGGCGACATGCTGTTTCTATTGCCGGGTACAAGCCAGCTTGTGCGCGGTCAAGGGACTTACGTCTCCAATCAGGAGATCGACCGCGTTATCGACGCCATCTCCGTGGAAACGCCCCGTTACGAAATCGAAATCGCGGAAAAGGAAGACGAGGGCGGCGCCGGAGAAGGCGACGCGCGCGAAACGGAATTCGACGAATACTACGTTCCAGCCGTCGACTTGGTTATTTCCGAAGGTCGAGCCAGCACGTCGATGTTGCAACGCAAATTCAGCATAGGATATTCTCGAGCCGCGCGAATTATCGATACGATGGCGTCGGAAGGTCTGATTTCGCCCTTTAATCCGGCGAAGCCGTCCCGACCGCGCGACGTCTTGATTTCAATGGAAGAATGGCGCGGCAAACAGACAAGCGACGAAACTGCGCCGCGCGAAAACGCTTCGACGGCGCCGAAGGGCTTTTATTCTCCGCAGGATTACGCGCCGCACGCCGACGGACTCAAAGGCGCCGGTCCGACCTTCAACGACGCGCCCGTGCCCTATGCGACTCCGCCGATTCCGCGCGCCGACGGCAATATGGGCGCCGTCGCCTCTCTGGAACGTCCGCGTTCGACGATCGCGCCTCCATCCCGAGAGTTCGTCGCGTCGGTCGTCGCGCAGACGCGCGAATCGAAAGACGACGGCTATCGATCGACCTCTTACGAAAACGCGCCGATTCAAACGAATCGCGCGCATAGCGTGACTCAAGAAGATTCGCGCGCTTACGACGAATTTGATTTGTCGCCTAGTAAAAACGGGTCTAATTCAAGAAACGACGCCCCTGAGTCTTGGAACGACGCGCAATTTGAAGATTATTTAAACTGCGACGACGAAATCGACGGGCGTAGTTCGTCGACGTCGAGCGCGATTGACGATTATTCTAACTCAAACGGTTATAACGGCGTTAATTTGCGCGAAATCGCAAAAAACAGGCGTTTTAATCGCGAGTCCGTCGAACAAGAAACGTAATTGAAACAGACGCGTTCACGGTAAGCCGCCGCATATAATGCGGCGGTTAGGTTGGAATATGGAAACGTTTCGAATTTCTAGACGTCTCCCCCCCTGAGGAGGTTTCCTTGAGTCAAATCAAGGGAGCCTCCTTTTTCAATTATGCGCCAAACAGCGCGGCGGCGTTCGTTTGCGAAGGCGACGCTTTAATAATCAATTGAGGAGAACCTGCGCGAGGCTTGACGCAAACGCCGTTTGTACTAAAATACGTTGGGGTATTTTATCCTTAAAGCGTTGCGCGCGTTATTTGCAACACTGAACAGACGCCTAACGAAGCCTTTTCTTGTCTGTCGATCCATATGGTTCGGCAAATTTTTACATAAAGCAGCGGAGATTTATTCAATGTCAACACAACTTGCAAAACGTTCGGCGTTTACTCTCGTCGAACTTCTGGTGGTTATCGCAATCATCGGTATTTTGATCGGACTTCTCC
>JAZUGM010000256.1:0-2406 GCA_045641205.1 Thermoguttaceae bacterium | reverse complement strand
CTTGGCAACGTCCGCTACCGGGTCGACAACGACGCTTCACGCCGTCGACGGTTCGGGCGCCTAACGGTCGACGAATCGCCTCGACGATCTCTCCTTCCGTCACGCTGTCGCAACGGCAAATAATACGTCCAAACTGTGGATCTCTCGGCGCCAGTTTCGGCTTTTCTTCGTCGGAAAGGCTGCCAAAACGCGTCTCGCGTCGTTGAGGAACAAAATCTTTCTTTTCGCGTAATTCAAGTCCGGCGTTTGCCAACAACTCGAGCGAATACTTCGCGATCGCGGGCGCGGACGTCAAGCCTGGCGACTTAATGCCCGCTAAATTCAAGAGTCCGTCGACGTCGGGATCAAGTTCGATAATGAAATCTTTGCCGCTCGGTTGCGCGCGCAATCCGGCGAAATTTCGGATCGAATCGCGGAAATTGACTTTGTCGCTAAGAAGCGCGGAGGTTTTTCGCACGAAATCCAGACCGTCGCGAGTCGTTGAAAAATCGTCTTTGTCGTCGCCGTCTTGCGCGTTGGGACCGACGAGCAAATTGCCGTGAACGGTCGGCGAAATCAAGACGCCCTTCCCCAATTTCGACGGGCACATAAAGATCGTGCGACTCGTCAAATTTCCCTGACTCTTGTCGAGAATATAATACTCGCCCTTGCGCGGAGTCACGTCGAAACGCGGTCGTCCGATCAAACGCTGAACGGAGTCGGAATTCAAGCCCGCCGCGTTCACAATATAACGCGCGTCGACAGAATTGCCGTTTTTAAACGTCAGACGAAAGAATCCGCCCTTTTGCGTCAAGTCTTCCTGCAAGGCGCCGTCTTTGTCGAATTTTTCGATTTTGACGACTTCTGAATTTAGCAAGACTTGTCCGCCGTTGACGACGCCGTTTTCAGCAAGCGCGGTCGTAAATTCATATGCGCCGACGATTCCGCCGGTTGGAGCGACGAGCGCGCCGCAAATAGAAGGCTGAAGATTCGGCTCGAGTGCTTGAACTTCTTCGGCGCCGATTAGTTCCAGTCGTTCGACGCCGTTTCGCGTTCCGTTTTCGTAAAGTAGACGCAACTGCGCCAAGTCTTCCTCGCAAAGCGCGACGATAAGGGATCCGTTTTGACGAAACGGAACGGAAAGCTCGTCGCACAATTTAGGATAGAGGCGGTTCCCCTCGACGTTAAATCGCGCCATTAATGAGCCGGTCGGCGGATCGTAACCCGCGTGAACGATCGCCGAATTCGCGCGGGAGGAGCCAAGCGCGACGTCGTTCTCTTTTTCAATGAGAACGGTCGAAAGTGAAAATCTGCCCAATTCACGGAACAGCGCGGAACCGACCACGCCCGCGCCGATAATCGCTACGTCGTATTTCATTTTAAACTACGTTTAACAAAACTCAAAGTTAAGTATGCGTTCACGAAAAGCTGCGTATCAACGATACGCGGACTGTTTCGTCTTATGACAACGCACAATCTAAGACGTCGGTTTAACGCTCGTGAATCAAAACAACGCTTCCAACGACTTGCCGAACGTAAGAAAACTTTCAATGTATTAGCTTTTCCTGCTCGCGACGCCTTTTGGTAATTCAACGAATCCGCGTATCGTTGACACGCAGATTTCTATGAACGCTTACTTCCTTTTTAAGCGCGGCGTTCGACATACGAGCGTCCCTTTCGATATACGATCGTTATCGACGTCGCTCTTGAATTTCGACCTTGTATCGTTTGACGATCTTGTCGACCTCGCGTTCAAAGGCGACAAGGGAAGGAGTCGTCCAAACGGCGGTTTGAATTTCTTCAAGCGCGGGATAGTAGTTAATCTCGTCGATTTTGTCGTTCAACCTTCTTGAAATAGAATTAGCGCCGTATTTCGTCTGGAGATTGCGGAAAATCGTATTATAAATTCCTGTTTGAATCCCAGTTTGAATTCCCGTTTGAATTCCTGTTTGAATCCAACTTTCTTTTTCCTTTTCGCGAAATTCCGTAATTTCTTCTTCGAAGAAAGCGTACAAACCGTCGTATTTGTTCATTGGTTCGCCTTTCTGTTTGGCAATTTCTTTTTTGAGTTCCGTCGCGCTCATCATACCGGGACGCTTTTTCTGCAAACGTACAAAATAACGAAGGGACGCGACCGCGCAATCGCGCGCGCGTTCGTCAGATTCGGGCGAATCGAACAACAGACGAAACGTTTCCGCCAATTCCGCGTCTTCTTCGGGCGTATGTTTTTTATTGGCGATCTGCGTCAGATGTAAAAAAGTACGCATTACCGGCTCGCAACTTTTGATCGTTTCGAGCGGAACGTCCGCCGCGTAAATCGTCTGAAATTCGAAGAGAGGAACCGTTTTCTCCAGTCCGTCGATATTCCAAACGACGTCACGCAAATACGGAGGCTTTTTTTTCGAACGTGCGTCTTGCGAAAATAAA
>JAZUGM010000255.1:0-2809 GCA_045641205.1 Thermoguttaceae bacterium | reverse complement strand
AAACCAATAACGCAACCCCTTGCTAAGGACGTTTTGGATCGTTATAATAAAGTCGTGTGGGACGAAAGTTTCACGCATTGGGGACTCGCTAGGATTGTAGGGTTGTGTGTTTTTTGTCTACAATACTAAACGACTCCTTTTTTGTATACCTCAATTTGTGTGTATTTTTTCCTTATTTCTTAAAAAGTGGGGAAAGTACAGAAATATTTACCGACTGTTATATCAATTATAACGTTTTCAACGATCAATAGGCTTGAACAAAATGAAAAACGTGCGAGCAAATTCGATATTCTCAACGAAATCATAAAAAAACGGACGCTCCCTTGCGGAAACGTCCATCGTCTTATTTCGTCGCTCGTTTAAGCGTCACTCGTAAACGCGCGTGTTTTCTTCTTTGACCAGCGGCTCGAGGTCGTCGGAACTCAACTGGAACTCCACGCGACAGTCGCCCGACGTCTTCGGCGCCGCCTTGATTTTGTAAGAAACGGACGACTTTGCGGGTATCTCTGCGAGCTTTTCGAATACGACGACGCCGTTGCGATTCACCGCTTGCGTCGGTCCGTCGGTCGCCAAAATGGACATAGCGTCGGGCGCCAAGACTTGCAAGACGACGTTTTTCGACGCTTTCGTGCCGCGATTGACTATCTGAATCGAATACTCAAACTCCTTGCCGACTTCGATAAGGTCGGCGCCCGACTCGACGTTAAAGGACAACGCCGCGACGCCATCCGTCGTAATCTCTTGGGACGTTTGCGCCGTCAGGTTGTTCGGACCGGACGCGCCAAAAGTCAAGTCGGACTTGCCGATTTTCGCGGCTTTGAGCGTCAGCTCGATCTCGCCGTCCGTTTGCGCGGGCAATTCCGCGAGATCCCAATAGACGCAATGTTCCGACTCCTTATAAGCGCCAAGGTTGTTCGCCTTGACAAACGCGGCTCCGTCGGGTAGTTGCGCGATCAATTTGACGTCGTAGGCGGAAGCGTCGCCGACGTTCTTCACGCTCAGTTTATACGTCGTCGTTCGTTCCAAATAGACGTTCGCCGCGCCGGAAATCGCCAGTTCCAGTTTCGGAGCCAGAATCTTAATCGCCGTCTCGACGTTTTGCTCTTCGCAATCGTCGGCGATCGCTTTCAAATGATTGACGACGTCGCCGGACGCGACGGTCTGCAACGTCAATGGAAGACGCTTCGATTCGCCCGCGTTCAACGTTCCTAATTTGTTGTCTAAAGTCGACCCGCTAGGATGATACAAGCCGTCGGGAATAGATTCCAAGATTTCGACGTTCGCGGCGGCGCCGGATCCAACGTTCGTTATCACAATGTCAAAATCAACTTTTTTGCCAAGTTCGATTTCGCGCGGCGCGTTCACTTCCACTTGAATCTTAGGTTGCGTCGCCCTTGTGCTTGACGTCGAATCGACGGCAAAAAACAGACTGGCAACGCTGCCGAACGCGCATTCCTGCTCGGGAACGACTTTAATTTCAAACTTCTTTTCGCGTTGAGGCTCCAAATCGATTTTCGTCCAGATTAAGTCGCCCTGCGCGTTCGGCGCGACGTCCGGCTCGGCGGAAACGAAACGCGTTCCTTCAGGCACGACGTCGCGCAACGACGCGTTGCGAATTGTCTGCGAGCCCAAGTTTTTGACGGTTACGACGATCGAAGCGACTCGTCCGACTTGAACCTCTTCCGGCGCGGTCTTTTCCACGACGACCTGCGCGGTCTGCGCGCCTTGAATATCGGTCGAGCCCGGCGTCGACTTGCGTTTGAACGCTTCGACGAGCATTCGCCAAAGCGCCGCGTCGGAATCGCCGCTCGCGTCGAAAGAACCGCGCGGAACCTGCGCGACTTTCTCCACGCGTCCAAATCTGGCGTCGTCGTTCGTCGACTCCGTCTGCGTCGTCTTTTGGTATTGCGACATAGTCGGCAAAGGCGTCGACTCCGAGGGCGTGGAAAGCGCGGACGCAACGTTCGAAGGCGCGGAACTCAAAGGAGTTGAAACGTCGGTCGCGCCTTTTTGAACAAACCTCGGCGACACGACGTCCGTAGTCGCAACGGCGTTTGCCGAAAGCGCTTGCGGCGCGCTCGCCAAATCTAACGATTCAACTTGCGGCTCGCTAGGCGCGACTTCTTCCAACGGCAAAACGTCGACGTCGGAATCGTTCTCTTCTTCAAGCCCTAACGAAATATAACTCGACGAAATTTCGGCGTCCGCGACGTTTTGATCGTCCGACAAATCGGACGCTTCTTCGTAATCGGGAAAAGAATCGGCGTCGACTTCTAGTCCGAGGTCTTGCGCCCGCTCGTAATTTCCCTCGTCGTCTTCAGACGACAATTCCAACGAAGAAGTGAAGGAAGAATCGGAATAGGATTCTGAAACGGAGGAATCCTCGTATTCGTCGTTCGACGATTCTCCGTTCAATAAAGAATCCAAGGCTTCGCCGGGATCGGCGTTTCTTGCGATTTTCGCGGGTTTAGGCGGCGCCTCGTCGGATTCGACCAGCGACAAATTGATCTGCGTTTCGTGAGGATCAATGCTCAAACGCGACACGCCGTCGTCGTAACCGTCCTCATCCGCGTCGTCATACGTCTCCGTGGCGGGTTCTTCTCCGCTCGCCAGACGAATACCAGAAGATTTCGGAACGCTTTCTTTCGCGCAAACGATAGAAGAATCGGACGCCTCCTGCGCCGCGTTAAGTTGGGTCGGCGTACTTACTTGGCGACAAATCCACACTACTCCGACTACGATTAGCGTCGCGCCGACAAAGCCGACGACGCATTGAAGCGCCGAACGTTTCATAGTAATCCTAACCGTT
>JAZUGM010000254.1:0-1986 GCA_045641205.1 Thermoguttaceae bacterium | reverse complement strand
TTCAACAAGATTCCAAAGCTCGTCTGATACTGTCCAAGGATGAGTTCGCATTGTTCGTTACTCCTACTAAAAATACTGCGTGGGTAAAAGAAGGAATAACGAATATTGGTAAAAAGGTCAATCGCTATTTTCGAATAAGTCTTTAGTGTTTGGTTTGTCGCCCCCGTAGATAGGGTTAGTTTTTTTGGGCGCCGACGTAAGTCGAAAAGTAGATTTGGGATACTTGAGTATGGGTTGTACTAGGGAAGTTACGAACGAAGAAATTCAAGCGGTAAAAAACGCGATTTCTGTTGTGGAAGGTTTAATTTGTTCCGAAGCCGCATTGGCGGCGTATATCTTTATCTACGGGGTTCAAGGCGCGATTCAACGATTAAAAGAGGAAGTAGAATTAAGGAAACGCGCTTACCATATCGACCCTTGTTCTCACACGTCCCAAATTGAACGAATTATCTGTAAATTTGCGGCAAGCCAAAGAGACGCGCTTGCAAATTCGTTGGGCGCTAATAACTTGGTTTCTTCTGATATTTCGTCTTCGCCTTTAAACGGTGATAACTCGTCTACGAATCGCCCACGCGTCTCCGATGTTTTCAAGGCGAACTTGGATAATTTGAATCAAGTCTCGTCAAGAGCCGTCCCAGCGGAACGACCTGAGAAAAATTTGAAGTCAGCGTTCACAAAACAAGTCAATGACAACCAGTCGTCTAATGGGTCGAATAGATCAAGCAAATTTCGTTTCAACAATATGTTGAGAGATCAAAAGCCCAACGAGTGGATCGATATTGTCGGCGTGGAGGGACGCGCTCGAAGAACCGGGAAGAATGCTATCGAACTGGTATGCGTCGTAGGCTCGGCTCCAACAAGCGGTAGACAAGGCACGGAAAACGTTATTCCTCGCGGAGGAAAAGCAGGAATGGTTAACGTTGATCGCGCGCACGTCGGTGGAAACGGTCTTCAAATCGAAACGGAAGTAGGCGTTCTATACGCGCCTGCCGAGTTTAACAAAAGTACTCAGAGAGCGTTTATGGAAGAAGCGCTCACACTATTCAACGAAGCGATAACGAAAGAACCGCCTGAAGAACTGATCAAAAAATTCAACGAGGCGATAACTAAAGAACCGTCTGATGGACTGATCAAAATGCTCAACAATGCGATGACGAAAGAACCGCCTGAAAAACTGATCAAAAAATTCGACGAGGCGATAACTAAAGAACCGTCTGATGGACTGATCAAAAAATTCCACGACGTGACGTCCAAAGAACCTCCTGAAGAATGGAACAAAAAATTCAACGAGGCGATGGCGAAAGAATCGCCTGAAGAACTGATCAAAATATTCAACGTTGTGTCGCCTACGCCTAAATTTAAGACGGCGCTACGCGCTGAAGTTGAGTCGGATAATAAAAATCGTTTAACGTCCATTTCCTATACGGTCTTTGTCTGTCACGAAGATGCTGATCCTTTGGATACAAAGCAACGTTTAGGTGAATTATTCCTTTGGAAAGCTCGTTTAGAATGGCCTTCCCATAAAAATGCGGACGGGTTAATAGATGGTAAGGACGACAAAAAAGTTATTGAATTAGGCAACGGTCTGTCGCAAATGCAATTACTTCTAGGCGATGACTATGATATCGGCGACAGTACTCTTAAACGCCTTGAAAAACGCAAGCAGGAAGAAGAAAAAAGCAAGAACCGACAATAGCGCGCCTCGGAAAAATTTTCCGAATGCCGCGTTATGAAATCAAGAAATTTTTTCGGCGTTTGAAAGAACGACGATTATGGGAAAACAACGGGAGCGGCGTTGCCTATCGCGCGAGCGTTAGGCGCGCGAAAGCCGCCCGCATTGCGGGCGGATGGTATCGCGACTAGGAACGCGCGGAACTACCCAAAGACTCCCAAGTTCGTCGCAGTCCTTTGGCGGTTCTTTTGCGGCGCCGGTATTGTCGTTTTGTAAGTGTTCACGAGAAATTCCGTGATCAAGAAATAACCGCC
>JAZUGM010000253.1:0-2664 GCA_045641205.1 Thermoguttaceae bacterium | reverse complement strand
CGCGATCGGCGTCGGACATATTGCGAAGAAGCTCGAAATACTCGCGAGCATTCTCGGAATCGAGTTTATTAAAGTCTGTTGACGCGTTTCTTCGCGTTGAAGAACGATCGTCGACGACCGGCGTTTAAACGCGTCGGTCGTTTTTTTCGTTTTGTCGATTCAAACAAGTTAAGTCTTAAAACAGAAATTGCGTTTTCTTGATAAAATCGCTATAATCGACATAGAACAAAGTCGCCTTGGTAGAACGTTTTCCAACGCGTTGAAAATCAAAGGAAAAACCGCGATGACTTCAAAAAAATTGTTTAAAATTACCAGACTAGCGCTTTTAGTCGGCGTTCTCTTAACGTTTGCCGCGCGCGCGTCTCTGGCGCAAGATTCGGAAAAAAACCAAACGCCGAGCGATCTGCAAATATTTTCCACGCTCACGGGCGGTCTCTCCGATTTGTTGAACGCGCCTCAAAAAGAAAAGCGCGACTCCGACGCAAGCGACGTCGAATTCTCCAAACGTTCCGGCGTTAAAGCGCCCCTTCCCGTTCCTCGAGAAGTCGGCGTTCTTTTGAAAACTCCGTCGTTGCGCGCGCTCGACGCGGGCTTGTCCGTCTTTTTCAAACGAACAAGCGACGTCGAATTTAGCGCGCTTTCCGCATTGCGTTTGACGTCCTTCGCGCCGGTTTTGAGACAAATCGATCCCGACGCCCCGGCGGCGATCACGTTGTTTTGCGAGACGCGCCCCCCGAAAGCGGCGTTGGTTTTGCCCGTCGCTCAAGAACGTTTCGCGCGCTTCGTCGACGCGTTAAACAAAACGGTTCCTGAATCGGAACGTCAAGCGCCAAACGTCGATAAAGGAAGAAAAACGGCAAAAACGAGCGTTACGCTCGAAGAAACGATTGAAACGACGATTCGCCAAATCGATGCGAATTACGTCGCGCTCGTTCTCGAAAGCGATTCGCAACTACTTGAACGATTCGCGCCCGACGTCTTGCGCGGCGCCGACGAAAAAGAATTGGCGCCGGGTTTAAAGGACGCGTTTTTATCGCTCGAACTCACGCCGCGCGGCGCTTTCTTCCTCACGGCGCCCGACAGACCGATCTGGAGCGAATTCGAAAATCTGACGATCCAACTCCAAAATTTCGCGCCCGACTATCCTATTAAGGAAAATCTAGCGCAACTTCGCGCGACGTTGCGTTCGAATCTTGGCGCGGCTCGAATCGATCTTGCCGTCGACGACGCTCGCGTCTACCTCTCGACGCAAAAAGCGCCCAAGGCTGGGTCGACCGCCTTCAAACGCGTCGCGTCTTATCCTCGATTATCTCCTTTCGATCCGACCGTCGACCGATATTTTGCCGTTTTGCCCTATAAACGCGGCGCGATCGCGGGTCAAACGGAAATTGCGCCGACGACCGCCGCGACGCTGGAACCGCCCTATAATCGTCTCCGTTACGTCGAATATTCGCTTGCTTTGCCCGAAAAAAACGAACTTGCCGCCGAATCTTGGCTCTTCTTCCTTGAAGTCGACGACTCCCAAAAATTCGTAGAAGAGGCGATTCTACCGAACGCGCGAGAAATTGGAAGTTACGTCGGAGCGCGAGAAGCGGAAGAAATCGGCGCGGAAATCTTTGGCGCGATGGCGGCGCGAAGACGAGACCGTCAGCTTTCGAGACGACGACAGCCCGCGAGACTTGCCGATCCGAACGAAGCGGCCGCAAGGGGCGCCGCGTTGGGCGCGCTTATAGGCGCCTCTATCGGCGAGTCGTCCGGAGAAAAGTCCGCGATGAAAGAGTATCCGATCGACGGATATACGGCGTATGTTTCCGATTTGGAAACGTTCGCGCGTCAAAAAGCGTTGATGAACGCCGAAAAAGCGGGCGTCTCGACTCCGCGTCCTTCGGGTATGCTTATCGACCCAAACCGACCGTTGCTTTCGGCCGTCGGCGGACTTTTAGCAAACGTCGACGGCGGCGAAGACGCCCTGCAACGCGCGATGTTGCAATCGGCCAACGCGCGTTCGGAACTAATAGACGACGCCCCGTTGCTGGCGCGAACCGGCTATTGGGTCGTTCTCGACAAACAACGTTTATTATTCGGATTGGGGAACGTCAACCTTTTGCGCACGGCGATCAACAACTGGAACGCGTCGACCAAACCGAGCGTTCGTTATCTTTCGTTCGATTCCGACGCAAGCGCCGTCGATTCGCTCAAAGGTCTTTGCGCGAAAACGCCCAATTTGCAAGACGTTCAAGCGGTCGGAACAATTCGGCTCGACTTATCCGCCGCGCAAGAATATTATCGTTGGTTCCTAACAAACTACTTGCGCGACCAGTCCCGTCCCCAATTTAAACCGCTTCCAAGACGCGGAACCGACGCGTTGATCGCATCGAGCGTCGGCGGAACCAACGAAAAAATAGACGTCGCGGCGCCCTTCGCAACCGTGAAAAACGTCGCCGCAACTTTCGCCGACGGCGCCACGCCCCTGCAACTGCTCATAACGCCGAAAAACGAAAAAGCCGACGATACGAAAGAAGAAGAATTTGAAGTCGATTTTGACGACAAGTGAAAACTAACGTAAGCGTTCACGGAAAAACGACGCGCAAAAACCGCCGCGTAGCGGCGCGCGACAAGATCCGCCCGTCAACGACGGGCGGATCGGCGGTTCGCGTGACGTTG
>JAZUGM010000252.1:0-16482 GCA_045641205.1 Thermoguttaceae bacterium | reverse complement strand
GTTAGATTCAATCGACGTAGCCGCCTGTTGAATTGTATCAATCCCCTTATTATCCGGGGCGGGATTAAATATATCCGCAATTTCTCCGTCAATAATAACGTCGTACTTGGGAGTATCAATCCCCTTATTATCCGGGGCGGGATTAAATGAATACAAGCCTTGGTTGACGGCACCGGGTCAAAGCCCGGGTATCAATCCCCTTATTATCCGGGGCGGGCTTAAATAAGGAGGAGAAGGGCTTTACACTTATCAAACAAGATCGTATCAATCCCCTTATTATCCGGGGCGGGATTAAATTTATATTGATAGGTATTTTCAGTTTAATTCAGGTGGTATCAATCCCCTTATTATCCGGGGCGGGATTAAATAGAGTTTGAGTCGTGCTTTTCTAACAGGAAATATCCCAAATATCAATCCCCTTATTATCCGGGGCGGGATTAAATCGCTCCTGAAAAAGCCATTGTCATTACAGGGTTTATTATACCATTTGCGGTAACCACGTCAAGATTCAAAAAAAACGTGTTAAAATAGATAAAACCTTGTTGTAAGTCCTTGCGCCATAAGGCGCGGTAACCGTTCCTTTTTGACAAGTTCTTTTCTAAATATATGTTATTCATAGGGATAACGTCTATTTTTGAGATGTGTTATAACGTATTGACGTTATTTAGATAATACTAACTAATAAAACGTACAAATCGTCGAAATCCGCCTCGTTTTTGAGGCGGCTCAAATTTGCAAGGCAAGCGTTCACGGAAAGTTATACAAAGTATCCAACCGACGCATTAATTTCAAAATAACCGTTGCGCAGGAACCGCCGCGCAAGCGGCGCGCGACAAGCCGTCCGTCTTTAGACGGGCGCATGGCCTTTCGCTTGACGTTGCGCAAACGATATTTTGTTTTTGTAGGCGTCCACGGAAAGTTTAAGGAAATTCGCGTCGTTTTGATTCAAGTGCGTTAAACCGACGTCTTCGATCTTGCGCTTTTACGAGCCAAAACAGTCCGCGTATCGTTGATACGCGGCTTTCCGCGAACACACACTTTGCAAGACGTTTCAAACGTTTTGCGGAGTAATCGAAAATCTGCCCTTTTGACGTCTATACGTACTACCTAAATGTAAAATATCATAGGGGGTTTTGCAGATTAATTAAAAATCTGCCCTTTTGGACCTTTAGGAGTCCCTAAGTCGGGCATATACTTCTCAAGTAACGCTACGGACTTGTCTCCGTGGAAACAATAGACGCTTTTTGAGTTGTCGATTTTCTCTAAGATCGGTCTAATATTTTCATAGTCGTCGTTTTGATATTTTTGAGCGACTAAGACGCCAATTCCAAAGACGCCCGCGTAATCCGAGGCGAGTTTATCCAATTTTACGACGTGTTCTTGAATTACGTTTCCCGCTTTACATTCGACGACGAACAAACGCACGCCGTCGGTTGCGAGCAGGTCGAATTCCTGCATGTCGAAATTGGGACTAGATTCTGAACGAACCGAAACGCTTGGGCGTACTTCCAGTAATCTTCCCGACGCGCGCACGTTCTTTAAAGCGACGTAAACGTATTCTTCAAACCATTTTCCGCCTAAGTAGTCGGGGAATTCGTCGAAATTCGGTTGAATATTGATTGGGAAGCCGTTGAAAACGATTCGTCCTCCCTTTCCTTCGTCGTAATCGACTTCGACTCGTTGATCGTATTTGCTACTGTAACTTGAACTATGAATTGAAACAGGTCTGACGGAACGCTTTCTTCGGATCGCTTCGTTTCTTTCGGAACATAAGTCGGCGGCTTCTTGTTGAAGGGTCTTCTGATTGTTTGATTGAACGCCCGTTATCGCTCGACGAAAATCCCATATTTTTTTAGTGATATGCGCTCGTACTCTAACTTGAAGATCGTAATCTTCTTTTGGAGGATTGACGGGATAGTCGAACAGTCTCGTAAAATCGTCGATACGAAACCGCCTGAAATTGAGAAGCGAGAAAGCGGTCGCTTCGGTTCGACGCTCCGAACTTTTAATTGGCCAATGAAACCGACGTTCAAACTGCGTGTCGTAGTAGAAATAATCGACGTCGCATCTCTTTCCTTCGACGCCTAACATCGCGGCAAACGCCATCGGTTTTGTTCCGCCCGTGGCGTTGACGGCGACTTTTTTTCCGACAAAATCTTCTTGTCTTGTGAATTCCCAAATGATCTTGTCCATATCGTTCGGGTCGGACAGCCTGACGATTTGCGCGTCGACTCCGTCGCGTCGCGCGAAATCCTCCAATTTCTTCGAGATCGCGAATGTTTGTTCGCTAGCCAGCAATAAGTGGCGTTTAGCGTTGAGATCGCGCATCCCCATCAAATTAGGATAGGGTTGTCCGCCGACAAGATGAATCGCCAGATCGAATTGCTTTTCTTCCATTGCTATTTTCCTGAACTTTTTGTATCGAATCGAACGTTTACGACGTCAATATTTGCGCCGTCAGTTAGGCGAAACGTCAAGAACCTGTCCTTCTCGATATTTTGGCGAATGCGTCGCGACGACGACTGCGCCTAACCTAGGATCGTACGTTGCGACTGCGCCCGCAGGGGAACCGTGCAACTTGTGTTGCGCTAGTCCGTATCGCCAAATAGGGGCTCTCCCCGAAACGACGACAAGAGCGCCTCGGGGAATATCGGGCAAAGGCGGCAACGGTTCTGAAGGTAAAATCGGTTCGTCGACTCCGACGTCGTAAAAGACGACCGTTGATTCCAAAGATTGCGATTCGCTCATATTTTAACGTCCGTTAGTCTTTTTAATGCGCGGAAAACCGCGCCGTCTTTTACGTCGCTTTTTATTCCGGCAGTTTATACTGCAGTTTATCGCCGTTCTGTTGAACGAACACAAAGGAACCGCTTTCGCCGGTTTTGTAAAGTTCTTTTGCCTTCTTCTGGTCGTTCTTTGCAATAATACATTCTTTGTTTGCAACGTCGTCCCAGAAACGCGGATCGCCCTTTGACTTAATGCGTCTCAACGTCCTCGTTTCCCCCTTGTTCGGAATAGCGGTGGAAGAACCAAGCGCTTGTTGAACGAGCGCTTTCGTTTGTTCTTTACTAGCTTCTTCGGCTTTTTCCGCGTCCGACTTGAGGTTCGGGTCGTCGACAAGTCCGTAACCCGAACTTGTTTTGCCTCCGATTCCTATCTTTTGAAACGCTTCGTTGACAAGTTTAGAGGCAAGATCAAGCGCGACCTTGGCGCTTTCTTTGTCGAGGCGCTCTTCGACCGTCAAATAGACGCGGAATTTTCCGGCGACCGACAGGAATAGAACCGGGGTGGGCGAATCGAAATCGGACGGCGGCGCGGCGCCTCCTCCGTTGTATTCGGTATGATGCGGCGTCATTACGTCGAGATTCAACGATTGCGGAACGCAAGTCGGTTCAAGCCACGCGTCGTGAAAGACGACGACGCCCGACTCGTCGGTCGTCCCGAATATTGCGCGGTGGACTTCGCCTCCCTCTTTGAATTCGGGTTGCGTCTCGCCGTAATATTTATGGCAATAACTCGACGTCATACCCTTAATCGAAGAACCCGGTAGGTAGGGAACGCCGTAGGTATGCGACAAAGTTACGCCCGTTTCGATCACGCTGTCGGCGCCTAGACCGACGATAACGCGTCGTCCGCCTTTGAATTCGACGTCGAAGCCTCTTTTTAGGTCGTCAGGCGTCGATTCAAAAGATTTTTCCCACGCGTCGAAGGCGGTTTTGTAGACGTCTTTGACTTTTACAAGCGCTTTAATCGCTCGATCCAACGCTTCCTTTTTAACGGAGTCGGACTCGCCTTCTTTTTTTAAGGCGAAACGTTGCGCAATCAAGCCCGGATGATCGCCCTGTTGATCGGCGGGTATTTCTCTTCGCGCTACGACCATCTTCTTTTCCCTTTCTTCTCTTCTTTCGTCGCTCTATCAAACTACGGTTTGATTTGGGACGTTTCATCGGCGCTTGATTTGTCGTCCGTTGCGACGTATCGTTTAATCCAAGTCGCGGCTTCCAGCGCGAGACGACTTACGCGCATATAGTCGACGGCGGACGACTCGCTCAAATTACGTTCAAATTCGGGAAGGTCTTTCCCGACAGTCTCGCGCGCAAGGACGCCTAGAACGCTTCTGAATCCTTCCGCGTAAACGTCGTTTTTGTCCCTTGCAAAAGCGACCGCTTGCAAAAGTCCGCTTGTTTGAACGAGCGTGGGAAAACGTCTCGCGAATTGATTGGGGTCTTTGTCGCCCGAGGCGTTCTTCCAAGCCGAGACGACTTTTATCGCTTCTTGCGCTAATTTTTGCGAACGCGTTTGCATAATTACGCCTCCTTGAATCGACATTGACAACGTCCGAGCCCAGTCGACGCTTTCCCGCCAAATTGCAGGTAGTCGTCTTTACAGAAGGACTCCAGTAAATCTTGTTCTTTAACGGAACGATCATAAACTTTGTCGCAATAGACGAACGAATACAAAAAAGTTTCGGGCGGAAGCGTTTCTTGATACCATAGCGCGCCCTTTTGAACGATTCCCGTTTCAGAGTTGATCTTGATATGCGCGTTAATCTCCGTTCCCGTTTCACACAGAAACGCGAAGGCGTCGTCGGAAACCAGCGCGAATCGTTCGACCAACCCAGCCTCGCCGAAATTCTCGAATCTTTGAGCAAGGTCTTTGGCGAGTCTGTCGACGTTTTCAACGACGTCGAAATCGACGTCCTCGAGATAGACTTTTCCTCCTTTAGTGAGAGGCGAGCCTGCGACGACGGCAATTTCCGCGTCTTTCAACGTTGGGATTTTCGGCGCGTCGACTTTAACGCGGTAGGCTTCGAGATCGGCGTACAGGCGTTTAATAATCGCGGGGCAGGAAACGGCGGCGAAGGTTCCGAAAAAGCTACGAATCGGCAACGCCAAGAGTCTTGCGTCGGCGAAGATTAGCGAACCTGCGGTCGTTTCGTCGGAGCCGTCCCCCTTTTTATCGCCGAACGCGACGGCAAAATCAGGCGCGCCTTCGTATTTGTCGCGCAAGACGCCTTTGAGCGCCGAACCCGGCAAATAGGGATAATTGGTCGTTTTTTCACGCGCGACGGGCAAATCGATATGTCCAAGTCCGCGACCCGCGCCGACGTGCAACGACGTGATCGCTTTAATTCCTAATAATTTAACGTTCATTGTCTAACCTTATAGCAAAAGAATCAAACTTTCGTTCGTCGTTTAACCAATCAATAGACGCCCCACAAAGCGACGCCAAATCCGTCGCGCGCGTCCTGTTCGTCGTCGCAAACGGAACGGAACCACGCGTCGTTAAAGAGCGCGTCGAGGTCGCCCGAAACGACCTCGAAAAAGTAGACTCCGCCCGCCGGAACCATACGTCGAACGCTTTTCGGCGCCGATTTTTCGTAAGACCAGCCCGAGACGGGAACCCAACGGTCGATCGCGACGCTTTTCAATTTCAACGTTACTTTTCCGGCGCAAACGCTAGGCGCGCCTTCCAAACTATTGTTCAGCCAGCCGGGAAGCCAACCGCCTTTAAAAATCGCGGGCGTCGTAAGAACCATTCGAACGCGCTTTGCGTTTTTCACTTTTTCTTTTAACTCTTTTGGCGCTTCGAGCTTCTCTGACTTTTTGAAACGCCACGAAGCGAGCCGCCGCCGCCCTCCCAACGCGCCCAACGTCGAATCAGGCAACTTTTGATCCGTCGTAACTTGCGAAAACAACACGACCGATTCTTGCGAATCCTTGAGGAAAAGGTCGAGCCCAACGGTCGAAAATAATTTTCCGTCGGAGGCTGTTCCATTAAACGGGTCGATCGCGACGCAAGTTCGCTCGTCCTTAGGAAAAAAGGGCAAGGCGTCCGACGTTTTAGGATTTTCCGCCAGTTGCGGATATTTTGCGCCTTCGACGACGACTCCTTGGACGTTCTCCGTTTGAAGCCAATTCATATAACTCGACCACGACCAAAACGGCGCGGTCTTCGTCGGTTTGAAATTGTCTTCGTCTTCGCCTTTTTGCAACAACGCCGGTTGCAAGTCGCTTTCGAACGGCAAATCGACGCCTTCGCCTTCGTTTGGTTCGCTTGGTCTTACCGCGTAAACTTTACGCGTCGCGTCTTTTTCACAGACGACGCAATCGAACGGCTTGGGCAAATAGGGAAGATTCGCGCCGTTTTTGTTGGGAATACAAGGAAGCGCGCCCGACGTTTCTATTTGTTTCAGCGCGTTCAAAACTTCCGCGTCGCTAAAATCTAAACCCACCTCGGCGCCGATCGTCGTTCGCAACGATCCTGCGAAAACGGAGGGATAAATCCAAGGGAGCGATTTCATCGTTCCGCCTTGTCCGAACGGTCGACCGTCGCGAACGACAAGGGGAGAACGAGGCGTCGCTAAGACGTCGTAAAGAATAGGTTCAGTCATTGTCGCGCTCCTTTTTTACTAACGCCTTGTATACGCCGATCTCTTTAGCGACGAGCAATTCGTTTACGAACCGCTCAAGATCGCGTTCCGTTTCTATCTTGTCGACTCGTTTCTTTATCTTGTCGAACAAGACCGACTGACTCGAAAGGTTTTCTTTTTGTTGAACGATTCGCATAACGTCGCGTTGCAACGCGTTCTTTAGGTCGTCCGAATTCAACCACTTGTCGGAACGATAGACGCGCGACTTTATCAACTCGTAAAGATCGTAAGGAAAGCCGCGAGGCAAATCCTTTTCGAACGCAAGCGCCCAATATTGGAGACGTTCGACAAGCGGATTCTCGAGGGAATTCTTACCGTCGCTCCAACGTTCTCGAATCGTCGTCGCGATATTTCCGCGCGAATAGAAACTGACCGCCAGTCCGTTGCGATCGCCAAAACGTTCGTCGGAGTCTTTGCAGCCGTCGCTTGTCGTTTTGGCGATTTTTTCCGCTTGACGCGCAAAATCAAGCGCTTGATCCAGCATCTCGTGGTAGTGAAAAATTACGATTCCGACGGAAAGGGAGGTTTCCTCGTACTTTTCCATCGCCTCCCTGAACCACAGACGCAATTTGTTTGCGCAATCGAGGGCTTGGTCGACCGAGAGGAACGCCAGTACGTCGTCGCCGCCCGCATAGACGCACAAACCGCCGTGTTCCTTAACGCGTTTTTCGACGCCGGTTGAAAAATTGGAAAGCGATTTGGAAAACTCGCGTCGTTCGTCGCTTTCTTTCAAATCGGCGAGCGTCTTGCCCATTTTATCGCCGTCCGCCAACAAAATAGCGACGTACAAACCGTTTTCGTCGATTCCCTGAAGCGTTTTGATAAAGTCGTTGAAAACGTCGTCTTTTTGAGCGCGCGCTTCTTGTAGAAGTTCGCCAAGCGAATCGGCGCGGTCAATAAAATTGGCGACGTTGTCGTAGTTAAGTCCTTTTGACTTCAAATAAGGTCGAATCGCAATATTGAGCAGAGAAGGGCACTTCTTTTTACCAGCCTCTTCCTGAACGCCGAGACGCTTGACCAAGCCGATGGCGTCGAGTTGTTCGCCCGGCTTCAAATAGATTTCGTCGCAACCCTTTTTGACGAGTTCTTCTTTAAGAACCGACTCGCGCGCGCCGTCTAGCGACGATTTCGGAACGCCCGCTCCGTCTAAACTTCCGTAACTAAGTTGCTTGAATTCGCGGCAATTCTTTCGTCCGGCAAGCAAGGAAGCGGCTCGCGCCAGCGCGCCTGATTCGTCGCCGTTTTTAATCGGCGTCCACGCGGCGCAAAACTCTATGACGTCTTCGGCTTTTGTCTGCGCGTTCCAGAATTCCTGCCGAATTTCGTTCCAACTTCCGGCTTTTGCAATTTTAGTCTTTGTCGCTTCGACAAATCTATCCCATTCCGCATAGGCGGCTTCTTTAGCGATTCGCGCCAATTCCTTCAGGCGTTCCGCGCCTTCGGCTTTAACCGTGCAAGTTACCACGTTGGCGACGGAAAATTGGGCGTCGTTAAGTTTGGAATCGTCGCCCGGAAAAATGAGTTCGACGTCCGATTCGTTCTTCAACGCGCGTGCGACGCTTTTTGAAATATCCGACAACAGTTGCGAACCCGCCCAAAGATCGCGCGTTTTACGAGCCGCCGCAATAAAGCCTTGAACCGGTCCGACCGATAGGGTCAATATGAATTTGTTCTCGCTCATTGAATCGCCTCGTAATCGTTGTCTTTGACGAAATTTTTGAACCCTTCGAACGCCGAACCTTTGGCGGAATAACCGCCTAGCGGAGAATTTCTATAAGTCGCGTTTTCTTTAACAACGACGTCGTACCCTTCTCCAGGCGCGTCTTTAAAGGTAACTTTTCTTACGCGCGGTTCGTTGAGGAAAACGACGCAAGGCGCGGCGGTTTTATCGTCGAAAACCAGCGGTTTGACAATAATCGGACTGCCTGCGCGTTCGTAACCGACGGGCTGAAGGTTGACGTCTCTGGGATCGGTTCTGTCTTTGAAATGAAAGACGATCGGCGCGCCGAGTTCCGCGCGTGGGAAGGCGATCGGTCTTTCCGGGTAAGGCGCGTGTTGCGGAGCGTTTTGCCTAGTAATTTTTCGCAAGGCGTCGGGCTCAGGCCAAAAGGAACGACCGGGGCGCGGACCGTTTTGTCCTCTATTGCGAGCAAAACCAAGCCCTTGGCGGTAATGTCTGTAGTCGGCGACTCCTTCCGTCCAAGCCTCTTGCGGATCGCAAACATCGGGACGTCGAAAGACGCTTCCAAGAGTCGGCCATTTTCTAACGATATTCGTTGCGCCGTTCAGCGCCGCGGAAGCAAATTCTTGCGTCCAAACGACCTTGTTTCCGTTTCGTCTTGGCGCAAATTCTTTACAATAGAGCGCGCCGCAACCTCGACGCGTTCGCGCGCCAATTCCGCCAAAGTTGAACCACGCCCAAAGCGCGACGTTGATCGTTTCTTCGCATTCTTTCGGGTATGAAAGCGTCAATTTGAAAGTAACTCGCCGCCCCGATCTTTCGGGCGAATCTCCGTTTTGAGCAAAAGGAAAGAGCGCGTATCCTAACGGCGCGCCAATCCTAGGGCTTAAATTGCCGTATGACTCCGGCGCTTTGGCTTGAATCCGAGAAACGCGAACGTCGACTTTACTAGGAGCGTCGGTCGTTCCAAAAATCTTGCTTTCTTTTTCAAAAAGTTCTTCCGGCGTTTGGAATTTAGCGCCGACCGTCGCCCTATACCAAAAGCGCAAGGAGCCCCGAATAGACGTCTCGCGAATCAATTTACTTTCGTCGTTGTCTCCGGCGTCGACGCCGCCCCCAAACATCGGCGTTACGACTTCGATTTCATAAGTCTTCTGAATCGACGCGGACTCAGGAGTAAAACCGACGGCGTTACGCATCAGTTCAAGCGTTTTCGAATCTATGTTTCGCATAAAACGTCCTTTATAACCCGATGCAGACAGTACAAATCAACAAGACGGGGGAACCTAACGCCTCGCCCGCTTGGAACGGCATATTGCTAATCGACAGAAAAAGAAAGAATATTTACTGTTTTATGCGCGAATTTTAATAAATAAACTTGTCTTTGATTATTGACCTTGTTATTCTTGTCATAGGCGGTTTAAACGTCGCATCCCGTCGTTTTGTAAAACGCGCAATATCACGAGGAGGAGGCGGACGATAAAAACTGCGACGTCGAACGACGCGACAAGGAGGAATTATGTCGAACGAATCGAACCTTAGCGAACGTATTTTAAATTGGATGGCGCCGATAACGATTTATCCGTATCGAACGCTCTTTCAGTTTGAGAACCCGGAGGAGTTTCAAGTTTCGACGTTGCGCGGAATTTGGGGGCGCGCGTTGAACGAGCTTGACGTTCGGATTTATTCCGAGATATTTCGCGGGGCGGGCTCGAAACAGTTGGCGACTCCTCGATATATTCTGCGCGTTTCCGATCGTCAGGGTGAAATCGAACTTGGCGAGATAGCGCTCGATTTTATCGTCTGGGGCGTTTCGAGCGCCGAATTGGACGCGTTGGCGCGCGCTTGGAATCGCGCCGGGCAATTTGGACTCGGTAAGAATCGGCTTCCTTTTCGCCTTAAACGCATCGATTTTCTTTACGCGCCTATTCCTCGCTCGGGTCTTTCTCTTGCGAGTCTTGCTCAAGCGTCGATCAAAGCGTCGGAACAGGAACGCGCGCGGGCGATCGAATTTCCTTTGCCGCTCAGATTTCTCGAGCGTCAGGCGCTCATAATGGAACCGACGTTCGAGGAGTTCGTCAAGCGAACGATTACGCGTTTGGCGACGATTCGACTTCAAACGACGGGCGAATTCAGCCAAAGCGCCGATTCTGTGCGTCCCGCCGAACTTCGCCCGGAGTTCTACGCGGAAGTTATGGAACTTGCGAATAATTTTCCGACGTCCTCTTGGCGCGGCTCGCGTTGCGATTTTCAACGCTATTCCGGAAGTCAACGCGCCGATTTGGAGATGCGAGGCGTCGTCGGAGGCTGGAATCTATACGCCGATTTGGGCGCGTTGAAGCCGCTCGTCGTCGCCGCCGAGATTTTGCACGTCGGAAAGACGACGACGCTAGGATTGGGACGCCCGAGACTTCGCGCGGAATTGTTGTAACGCGCGGCGGTTCTTACGCGACGTTTATTCTGAAATTAACGCAACGCAAAATCTTTGCGCGTTTTCCGTGAACGCTTCCGTCGTTTTTGGGGTAATTCTGATCGCCGCGTTTCATTCGGCGGCTTTCTGCGGGCTCTTACGATTTATACGCGCAATATGTTGCAAAAAATATTAATTGTTCTTATTCCAGCGAGATCGAAAAAAGTTCGCAAAAAACAAACCGTAAACGTCTTAATTTTGACGAAATAATCCACAAATTCCGCACTGCTTAATAAAACGTCGACAGAATTTGACGTTTTTCGTCGCTATATCTTGACTTTTTGCTCGATCGGCTTTAATATAAACGAAAGCGAACGTCGCGCGACGCTTCTTTCTGCGAGAAGACGCGTTTTTTACGCTCGGAAGATTTCTGAAAGTCGTCGACGTTTTGTCGTTATGACGTCGACTTTCACTAGACGGACGAACGATCGTCAACGAATTAAGTTAATACAACGATTTGGCGCCTTAGGACGTTTACAATTTGCGTTTGTTTCCGAAAAACGCGCTTTGTCGTATTAAATCGCGAAATAACGTCGGCTCTTGCAAATCAAAAAACGTCGTTTATTGGAACGGTGAATAAAAAAATGACCAGTTACTCTCGACAGCTTATTGAGACCGCGCGCGCGGTTTTAGCGGACGGCTACTACGATTGTCAAAGTATGCAACCAGACGATTTAGCGGTATTTCAGCAATCGATCGCGTCGAGGGCGCCAGAGGCGGAACACTTTACTTTTAACGAATTGCGCGAATTAGTCGACCAAGCAAATTCTCGCGACGATCGCGATCCCGATTACGAATGGGTCAATTCCAACGGACGATCGGTTCTTAAGCCGCTGGACGAAAGACAGGGCGAAAGCGACGAAGACAAAGAAGAAGGCGCCTTTCAAGAGGGCGCCTTTCAAGAGGAGGGAGACGCGGAGGAAGGGGCGAGCGTTTCGGTCGATGACATCGACGATCCCGCCGTCAAGGAACTCGAAAACAAGCGCCGCGCGCTTGAAGCGGTCAATCGCGTCTTGAATATCTATTATCCCTATAAAACGCTTTCCGCCGCGACTGATTTTGATCGTCTCCGCGCGCTCTTTGCCGAAGAAGTCCCCGACCTAGCGGAAAACGTTTCCGACGAACGACTGAAGATGCTTTTATTTGCGGTCGGCGGCACTTTAATCGGTCAGTTGCGTCCCCGCGAAGAACGCCTTGCCGAGGCGAAACGACGAGAAGCTAATCCCGGTTCGTTTCCAAGTCCGCGTTCTTACGAACAAGAAAGACCGTCGCGGTTTGCGCCAAGGTCGAGCGCTTACGATTCGTATTGTCAAGCGAGCGGCTCCGAAGAAAAGAGCGAATCGTCCTCGGACGTCGACGCTTCCGATTCGGAGGCGAACGAACGTTCGCTTGACGCGGAAGCGGAAGCGATCACGCGAACGTTTAACTCGCCGCGCGCGCGTTTGAGTCAACTTCGTCAAAACGCGTCGATTCGAAGAACTTACGCGTCGCCGCAAGACGAGTCTGTCGACGGTTCCGATTCCGACGAGCGCGCGATTCCGAGACGTTACGACGGCGTTCCGAACGGCTACCCTTCGCGATACGGCGAACGGTCCAAGTACGCCGAACGTCCTCCGCGGCAAGGATACGGTTCCGCGCCTTACGAACGTCAAGGTTACGACCGTCAGGGTTATGATCGCCAAGGATACGAGCGTCAAGGTTACGATCGTCAGGGCTATGATCGTCAGGGCTATGATCGCCAAGGGTACGAACGCCAAGGTTACGAGCGTCAGGGCTATGATCGCCAAGGGTATGATCGTCAAGGGTACGAACGCAACGATTACGCGGAGCGTCCTTACGGTTCCGAACGTTTTAACGCGCCTTCGCGTTCCTACTACGGCGACCGTCAATCGGGCTATTCGCGTCTTGGAGGAAATCCTCGATACAACGGCGGGTATCAGAACGACGTTCGTTCCTACGATTCCGATCCAAACGGTTTCAACGGAACGCGTCAGGGTTCGTATCCCGGAAGTCGCAACGGTTTTTCTAACGTCGGCTATTCCTCTAACGTCGGATACTCGACCTCGCGCGCGCAAGGTTATTCCAGTTTGCAAGAATACCGTAATTCCCATACGCGCGACGCCAACGACGCCGCGGGCGCGAGTCCAGTTTCAACGTCCGCGTCGTCGAATTCGGCGGAACCTCCCTTTGCCGACGTCGTTCGCGCGATGCGAGAAATATTGACAAACTACTTCCCCAATAGGCAAGTCGGACTCGGCGCCGATTTTCGTCGACTCCGTATTTTGACGGGCTTCAAATTCCCGCAAGCGCGTTTTTCCGACGACAAATTACAAATGTTAGTCGCCTACGCGGGCGGTTCGCTTCTTGGCTCGTCGCAAGTCGGGGATGCGGACAGTCTTCTCGCGCCGACCGACTACTCCGCGCGTAAAGAAGACGAATTGCGCGAAGTCGCCGCGCAAATTTTGAGATTTTTCCCCGGAGCCGTCGTCGACGAAACGCAAGGCGTCGACAAATTCCGCGCGTTGTTCAACGCGCGATTCGACGAAGGTTCCGTAGTTCTTTCAGACGAAACGCTGAAAAAACTTATTCGCGCCGTCGGGGGAATCTTGCCCGGTCAAGACGATGCGAAAGACGATGCGAAAGACGCGAACTCCGACGTCGACGACCGTTTTGCCGCGTTGGTCGCCGCGGCAAAAGCCGTTTTGGAAGCCAAGTTTTCGCGTTCGGTCTTTCAACGCGACTTATCCGATTTCACGCGGTTCAGAATCCAATTTGAACGCCTTGCCGGACCGGGCGCGACCTTGGACGACTCCGAATTGCGCGACGTGTTTGTCGCGGCGGGCGGAGTCTTCGAAGAGGAGCCGAAGCCGCAAGAAAAACCGATCGTCAAGTTGGCTCGAAGCGCGATGATTAAAAGAGTCGTCGCCGAGTATTTTCCAAACGGATTAGACGACGCCGCGCACGACGATTTGGACGTTTTCCGTCAACGCGCCAAAGAATACGATTTCAACTTCGACGAAGAAACCGACGTCAAGCTAGCCGCGATTATCGCGAGATGTTGCGTTCGTTACGAAGACAAGTTGTATTCCGTGCCGGAAGAAGGAAAAGAAAGGATTAAAAGTCTTGTCGAGTCGTTGTTTAGCGTCGGCGCGCAAGTGATTTATTACGAGACGTATTTCGAAAAAAACGCCGAATGGCTGAAGGAATACAACGTCGGTTGCGTCGGTCTCTTGGTCACGTTGCTGGCAAATTATTTTTCAGACTATCTGTTCTATCCCGATTATTTCGAAAAAACGGAATGCGAAGACGCGGAACGCGTCAAAATTATGCGTGAAATCGAGCGCGTTTGGGGCGTCGCGGACGCAATGACGCCGGAAGCGCTCGCGGAACGCGTGTACGCGCCCGTCGAGAGAATCCGCAAGGCGTTGGAAATCAGCGTCGACAATTACGCGGCGGACGGCGACGCGTTCGTTCATACGTCGTCGCCGTCTCAAACGACCGCCGCCGACGACGAACTGGACGACCAATTTGACGCCTGTTTTGGACGCGACGACGAAGAAGAAGACGAAGAGGTCGAAAAGACGACCGATTCTGAAAGCGCGCAAAACGACGACGATTCAAGTCCCAGTCTGTTCGACATGCTGTTGAAAGAAGCGGAAGAAGAAAACGTTTCGCTCGATCTTTCGGAAGACGAGGAGGACGAGGACGACGAGGACGAAGACGTCTCGCAAGAAGAACTTGAGGCGCGACAAGAAGCGCTGGAAGAAGCCTTACGCGCGTATTTCCCGGAAGGATTCGACGTCGAATCGCAAGACGATCTCGATTCTTTAAAGAAAAAAGCGGCAAAAGACGGACGCGCCTTAATTGGTTCCGACGAACAAATCCTCGAGCAAATTAAAAACGGTTCTTTGTCGAGCGACGGTCGTTGTTTCGCAGTTGCGATCGACGTGTTAAACCGCGTCGGCGAGTTGCTCGACGCGTGGTTTAACGGCGGAGGCAAGATCGTCTATTACGAAATTTTCTGGAAGAAACATTGCGCGGAGTTGACTGAAGGGGGCGTTTTTAACGAACGCGTTCTTGTCGACGCGATGAAAGAAGCGCGTCCGAACTTCTATTATCGCGAATCTTACGTGGAAGAAACGAAAAGCGACAAATCGGAACAAGCAAAGGTGAAAGCGGACGTCTTGCGATTCTGGACTACGGACGTAGCCCGAAGAATTTACGAGTTCGAAGCGGCGCTTTATATTCCCAAAAAGACGGTGGACGAAACGTTCAAAAACGATTCGGCTTTTACGTCGAGTTCCAACGGATACTGGAAGAAAACCGCGCCCAAGAACGCCAAGGCGAAATCCGTTAAGAAAGCTCCAAGCGTCAAAACGTCCGCCGCGTCGGAGAAAACCAAGTCGAAGGATAACGCGTCGGAGAAAACCGCGTCGAAGGATAACGCGTCGAAGAAAACCTCGTCGAAGAAAACCGCGTCGAAGAAGTCCTAAATCGTCCTACGTCGGCTTGCGCGCGTTTCGCCAAAAGCGAGACGCGCGTCGAACGTTCTTGCGGTAAACTAAGACGCGCGGAAGAAAACGAAAGTCGGTCGATATGGCTAGGAAGTTTGATTTAGATAAAACGCTTGACGAGCTGTTTGCGGAAACGACTCGCGGCGGGCGAAGCGTTAATTTATCTAAAATCGTGTCGGACGTCGTCGACTTGTCAGGACGCTTGCCCGAGAACGTTCGAAAATCGGTTCTTCCTTTAACGATGCAAAAACTCGTTCGCATTGGAGAGGAGGATTTTGTCGCCGACGCGTTCTTGACCTTTAACGCGCCGGAAATCGACGGAATAATCGACGAAAGAATGGGAGCTTCCAACTATTTGCCGTTACGCGCGTTTGATTCTTTTAGGCGTTTTCCGCCCTGCAGTAACGTTCGCGATTGGAACCTCTACGTTTTTGAGTCGTATTGTCTGAAAAAGAGCGAAAGATTCAAGCGAGTCGCGTTGCTGTTTAACAAACAATGTTCCGGCGCTGTTGTTCGCGTCGATTACGACGCGACGTTTCACGAAATACTTGTCGACGCGACGGCAAAATCCGACTTGAAAGAATTGTCGTCCGACGTAGTAATCGACTATCTCAAAGGCGCGGGCTATATCGGCAAAGCCAAATACGAAAGAATCGACGAACTACTTGTCGACGTCGAAGCCGCGCGCAAAAAAACGTTTTGATCGCGGAGTTTGAAGTCGAATTCGACGATCGCTCCACGCGCGTCGACTCGACAAAATCGACAATTCTTGACGCGCGACTTGACTTTTAACGCCCGTTTGTTATCCTATTTTCGAGCGTGAGTCGTGAGAACGAACGTCAACCTTTAATTGGAAGGAAGAATTCTTATGAAAAAAGTCTCGTCGTCGATTCTATGGGGCGTTTTAGCGGTCGTATCGTTCTGCTTCGTGTTTCACGAACGGGCGACGGTTCCCAAAGTCGAAGCGCAAACGACGCTCGCGCCCGCGCCGGACGTCGAGGCGTTGCACGAGTCGATCCGAAACTTCTTTGAAAACCTTTCCGATCCGAACAAAGGCTCCGCCGCCGCCGTCGAAGATTTTCTCAAAAATTCGGCGATGAGCGAGGCTGGAAAAACAAAATTAATCGAAGGTCTGAAAAAAATCAACGGATCGCTTGGCGCTTACGTCGCCTACGAACCGATCGGCTTCAAAACGCTAGGGAACGATTTGGTCGTCTTTCGGTATCTCTATAAATGCCAAGACTATCCGATCGTCTGGTATTTCACTTATTACCGACCGCGCGCCAAGTCGAGCGACGCCGCCGCAAATTGGAATTTAATCGGGTTCCGTTACGACTCCAATCTCGACGCGGCGCTCTTAGACGCCACGTTCTAAGCGTTTTTT
>JAZUGM010000251.1:0-9257 GCA_045641205.1 Thermoguttaceae bacterium | reverse complement strand
AGAACACGCGGACTCCCTGGTAAAAGCAGGGACGCCTGCGTTTGCGTTTTAGACGGCTCGCGTTTTGAAAAACTCGCGATTAGTTACGGTCGATCGTTCAGTTATGGATGATCGTTCCGACGCGTTCTCCCAACGCGGCTTTCTCCAAATTTCCTTCTTTACGGAAATTGAAGACGACGATCGGCATATTGTGCCCCGCGCACTTGGCGAACGCTTCGCGATCCATAATGTGAAGATTTTGTTCGATCGCTTGATCGAACGTGAGTTCGGGATAGAACGTCGCATCGGGATATTTTTCAGGATCGGCGCTGTATACGCCGTCGACTTTCGTCGCTTTCAACACGGCGTCGACGTCGAGTTCAAGCGCGCGTTGCGCGGCGGCCGTGTCGGTCGTTACGAAAGGACTGCCCGTGCCGCCCGAAAGAATAACGACGCGTCCTTTTTCCATATGGCGCTTGGCGCGCTGGCGAATATACGGCTCCGCCACCGTGTCCATTGGAACCGCCGTCATCAAACGCGCCGACTGACCGAGCGAACGAATCGCGTCTTGAAGCGCGAGCCCGTTCATCACCGTCGCAAGCATTCCCATATAATGCGCCGTCGCTTCTTGAAGCGCGTTTGCGCCGCTTGTCGACTTAAATTGCGCGCCGCGAAGAATGTTTCCTCCGCCCATTACGATCGCGATTTGAACGCCAAGTCGCGCGACGGATACGATTTGCTCCGCCAAACGATTGACGGAATCCATTGAAATTCCGCGTTCTTGCGGGGGACAAAAACTCTCGCCCGTTACTTTGAGGAGAATACGACGCGGTTTGGAAGAAACTTCAGGCATTTGAACAATCCTAGGCGCGAGCCGAAACAGGGAACCTTGGCGTCGCAAGGGACGCGACGATTCTAGCTAAGGGAATGGGAAAACGACCGCGAAACTCGCCGAAGCGCTCCTCGCCGTCCACTTTATTCTGCCCTAGACGCTCGTTTTGTCAAGACGGAGCGCCCGTTCTCTATCATATGAAAAAAACGCGCCGCAAGAACGACGCGTTTTAAGGGATCAATTAATTGGACGCCTCGTATTACGACGTCTCGTATTATGACGCCAAATATTGGATCACGCCATGTCTTTGAGCGCTTTGAGAGCCTTAACCTTGATCTTGTAATGGGCTTCTTTCGCAGGACGGTCGATCGTCTTGCCGGGATGGAACGGATCGGGAACGTTTTTCTGACCAGGCTTGGCTTCGACAAATTGCTTTTCAACTTTGACGAGACCGGGAAGGGTGAAGCAAGCGTTGTCGCCCTTGGCAAGTTCTTCTTTGATGACGACGGTCAACTGATCGACGACGGCGCCGACGTCTTTACGAGTCAAGCCGGTTTTCTCGGCAAGTTGCGCGACGATTTCCGTCTTCGTGAGTTGCTTGAACGGAGCGGGTTTCGCGGCGCACTTTTTGCATTCTTTCGCGGGCGCGGCCTTCGTCGCGGCTTTTGCGCTAGTCTTCTTTTCTTTCGCCATTACGGTGTCCTTGATGAAATGAGAGGAAAATATGATTGTTGCCAAAACGTCTTGCGCCGACTGAATTCACGATTTAAAAAGTTCGCAAATTACGCCGAACGCGCAGTCGAAATTGTATAACGCGACTCGTTTGTTTCAGGAGCGCGACTCGATAAGCCGACATACGCGCAAAAGCTAAAACGTCGAGGAAAACGCGACTCGGCGCGCTTTCGTTAATATTTTTATCTAAGAGAGTAGTCGGCGTCAACTTTAAACCGCCTTTTTTTATGAATTTTTCAATATTTTTTTTGAATTTTTCAGAAAGATTCAACAAAAACGCGTTCCCCAAGCGCTTTTTTACAAAACCAGTCGTTTTTACGACTTGAGAGACGTTCGACTCTTTGCGCGTTTCCGCTTTACAGAACGTTGTTTTTTTGTATAATTTGTCAAGGTTTCCGACGTCGAGGAACGCGAGCGCGACCGCTTGCGACGACGTTTTCAAACGTAACGTTTTTGTCGAGACGTTCGCGCGCGTCGCGCGTTTAGAATCTCGACAAAACGCGCGACGAAACGAATTTGAAGAAATTTCGCCGCGCGAGAACTAACGACGTTCAATAGAAGGTTGAAAAAAATGGCGAGACACAGTATGACGAGCGCGCCCGACTTCATGCCGACGCATATGCTTCGAGAGATTCAGAACGAAAAGTTTATGAACGTCTTTCGCCGCGTCTTTGCGAACGTCAAGTGGTATCGCGACCATTTGCGAAAGCATGAAGTCGATCCGAAATCGATTCGTTCGATCGACGACATTGGCAAGTTGCCTTTCGTAAAAAAGACCGACTTGCGCGACACGTACCCCGACGGTATGTTCGCGGTTCCTAAGAGCGAGATCGTGCGTTACCACGCGAGTAGCGGAACGACGGGCAAGCCGATCGTTATGGGATATACGCCCTACGACGTCAAGGTTTGGAACGAGTCTATTTCTCGTTCTCTCGCCGGATTTGGCGTCGACGAAAACGACGTTTTGCAAAACGCGTTCGGTTACGGTTTGTTTACCGGCGGGCTTGGCATGCACTTTGGCGCCGAAGCGCGCGGGTGTTCCGTCGTTCCTATTTCCGGGGGCAACACGGAGCGTCAGTTGATGTTGATGCGCGATTTCAACACGACGGTTTACGCTTGTACGCCGAGTTATTTCTTGCGCCTGATCGACTATGCGCAAAAGGTCGGGTTTGATTGGAAAGAAACGTCGTTGCGCGTCGGCGTTTTCGGCGCGGAGCCTTGGTCGGAAGCGATGCGTTCCTTCATCGAAAACTCGACGGGAATCAAAGCGTATGATATTTACGGTCTTACGGAAATTACCGGACCGGGCGTCGGCGCCGAATGTTGTTGTCGGAACGGCATTCATATTTTCGAAGACCATTTCTACCCTGAGATCGTCGATCAAGAGACGTTGCAACCGTTGCCCGACGGCGAGGTTGGAGAGTTGGTCTTTACGACGCTCGACAAGGTTGGAACGCCGATGATTCGGTACCGAACGCGCGATATTACGAGAATTATACCAGAAAAATGCGAATGCGGACGAACGATTCGACGAATCGAACGCATTACGCATCGTTCCGACGATATGATGATCGTGCGCGGCGTCAACGTCTTCCCCGGTCAAATCGAATCGGCGCTTTTGGCGGTCGATCCGACTTTGATCAATTACCAGATCGTATTGACGAAAGACCCGATCGGTATGGACGTTATCGAAGTCAAAGTCGAATTGACTCGCGAGAAATTTGCCGATTTGGGCGACAACGTCGGCGCGCTCGAACAATTCAAGCGCCTAATCGCGGAAAAAATGCAACGCACCGTCGGCATTAACTTCAAAACGACTCTTGTCGAGCCGGAGACTTTGCCGCGAAGCGAAGGGAAATTAAACCGCGTCGTCGACCTGCGCAAGTGAAACGTCGTCTTGCGGAAAGTTTTTGAATCGATTTGACTTGACGATTCCTTGGGGATTATTGAAAGGAAAATAATGAACGACGCTTTGTTGTTTAATCCCGCGAAAGCGTTGCGAGGCCTGACGCCCGAGGAATACGTCAAGACTTTCGATTTCGGTTTCGAAGGCGACGCAAGAGCGGCGCTTTCGAAACCCGTCGAACCTCTCGTCGACGCGTTGTTTGAACGGCGTCCGACGCGTTCCGGCGACGCTTGGCGTTCGGCTCGGGGAACGGTCGACGGCTCCTTTGTCGACGAAATTCGAACGCGCGGCGTCGGCGTGGCGGGCGCCGGACTGATGGGCGTTTCTATTGCCGCCGCGTTTCTTAACGCGGGATTTCCCGTTCTTTCTTACGATCCTTTTGAGTCGGTTCTTACGACGTCGCGCGAACGCGTCGCGCGCGAAGCGATCTCTCAACGTCTTCGACGAGGAGGGGCGGAAGATTCGCCCGAGCGCGAGAACGCGTTAATGAAAGAACGTCTCGATTCTCTATATCGAACGACCGCGCAAATCGACGAATTGGCGCTCAAACCCGTCGTCGTAGAATCAACGCCGGAAAAATTGAAGTTGAAGGCAAAATTTTATCGCGAGTTGAATCGCGCCGCGAAAGAGCCCGTGTTGACGTTGACAAACACGTCTTCCTTGCGCGTCGACGAATTAGCTTCGTCTTTGTCCGACGAATTGTCGAAAGACCCCTTGAGTTCCGCGCGTTTCGCCGGTTTTCATTTCTTTCATCCCGTTTGTAAAAGGAATCTTTTAGAGATAGCGCAAGGAACGCGTACGGCGCCGGAAACGTTGGAAAAAGCGTCGATTCTTGCGCGCGCCATAGGTAAAATTCCGATCGTCGTCGGAGACGGCGCGGGCTTTCTCGTCAATCGTTTGCTTCAACCTTATCTAAACGAATCGCTTTCGTTGCTTGACGAAGGCGTCTCCGCCGCGCAAATCGAACGCGCTTGTCTTAAATTCGGTATGGAAGGCGCGCCGTTGCGCGTTATTGACGAAATTGGCGTCGACGTCTCGATTCACGCCGGGTGGTCTTTTCTTAAGGCGTTTCCAGACCGAACGCGCGCGACTTCGATTTTACCCGAGCTTGTTCTTTCGGGAAGATTGGGGCGTAAGACCCGATTGGGGTTCTATCGTTACGAGTCGACGACGAGTTGGGCGGACGACGCGACTCCGATTTACGACGACCTGCGAGGAAAACGAGAACAACGCGCGGAAGTCGACGATTCCGACGTCGCTTGGCGCGTTGCGAACGCGATTCTGGCGGAGGGAGAGCGTTTGCTCGAAGACGGGATCGTCGGTTCAAAACGCGAAATTGACGCCGGCTTGGTTTTGGCGTTGGGATTTCCCGCTTCTAAGGGCGGTATTTTTTATTGGAAGCAAGCCTGCGGGCTTTGAAAAGACGTTGGACGAACCGAGAACGATCGCGAGAAGACGTAATTTGTCTTGAGAGATTCCTTTTTTTCTATTTTTTTGAAATATTTGCTATTTTTTTGAGAAAATCGCCTGATTTCTTGTTCTAATTATTTAGAATAAGCGAATATATATTCTAAAGTGTCTTTCGTTAGAAAAAAATGACTAATAAAGGCAAGACGCTTTTAGACCTATATTGAAAGCGTAACACTTAAACCAGAGTCTTGACATATGTACCGACCTACGCAAGCCCAGTTAGAATTGCGTCGACTGATTAAAAATAAAACCCGCGTATTGGCTTACGGCGGTTCTCGATCGGGAAAGACGTTCGAGTTCTGTCGAGCCTTAACGGCGCTGGCGTTACGGTACGGCGGTCGATACGGCGTCTTTCGACGTTACTTTAACTCCGTTAAAAATTCCGTGTTAGGAGATACTTTCCCAAAAATGTTGGAGTTATGTTTTCCAGACTTGGAGTACGTCGTTAATTCAACGGAAGCAAAGATTAAGCTAAATTACAACGGCGCCGAAATTTGTTTCCTTGGACTTGACGACCAACAAAGCGCCGAAAAAATCTTAGGGCGAGAATTTGCGGCGATTTATTTTAACGAATGTTCGGAGATTCCCTATCGATCCGTTGAAATAGCGACGACGCGTTTAGCGCAGTTGCGAAGAGACGAAAACGGACGTCTCCTAGCAAATCGCGCCTTTTTCGATTGTAATCCTCCCGGAAAATCGCATTGGACTTATCGACTCTTTATCGAAGGCGTTTCCCCGGTTTCTAACGCGAAAATCGCCGACCCGGAAAATTATGGAGCCATTCAGATCAATCCGACGGACAATCTTGAAAATCTGCCTAAAGGATACGTCGAATCGACCCTTGGCGCCAGTTCCGAACGAAATAAAAAAAGATTTCTATACGGCGAATTTTCCAACGACGCAGAAAACGCGTTGTGGAAACTCGCGACGATCGATCGGTTCCGCACGGCGGAAGTTCCCGCCGAACTTGAACGAATCGTCGTCGCCGTCGATCCCGCCGTTACCTCGAACGCGCGAAGCGACAACACGGGCATAGTCGTAGCTGGACGGCGTTGCGAAAGAGACGGACTGAACCGTTATTACGTCTTAGACGACCGCTCGTTGAACGCGCCGCCCGAGCAGTGGGCGCGCGAAGTTGTGGAATGTTATCATTTTTGGCAAGCGGACGCGGTTGTCGTTGAAACGAATCAGGGCGGCGATCTTGTCGCGAGCGTATTGAGGCAGGTCGATTCGAACTTGCCGATTAAAAGAGTGCGCGCCACTCGAGGAAAGATTTTACGCGCCGAGCCTATTTCGATTCTATACGAACACGGGCGCGTTAGTCACGTCGGTATTTTGGGGGCGTTGGAAGAAGAAATGATTTCCTACGCCGGAGCGTCGACCCCGAATCAGTCGGTCGATCGACTCGACGCTTTAGTGTGGGCTTTGACCGACCTTACCGAATATGGAGGAGACTGCTACGGCGGATTAGTTTCGTTTTAAAACTTTTCTAACGTCCGTTCTTTCGAATTGGACTTACTTTTTTATCTTAAGGATATAAACTATGGAACAAAACGACGTAATAAACGTTGGAACTTTCACGCGCGTTACTAACGAGGAACTTTTGCAATATGAAGCGCTCGTTTGTAAAATTATCAAAGAAGGCGGATTTGGGCACGATCTCAGTTTTGATGAAAAAATGGCGGCTGGAATGATCGGAGCCGCCTATGGAATCGAGAGTTACGATCCGTCCCAAGAAACGACGCGCGCATTTTGGATCGCTTGGAACGTCAAGAAGGCGATTCTTGACGAAGCGCGGCGCTGTCTCAGGCAGAAACGGTATTCAAAAGACGAAAAATGTCGGCGTAAACTGACGGAAGAATATGAAACGCGACAGCGTAAACTGGAGGAAGAATATGAAACGGGACAAGACGACGAAAGCGCGCTGAAAATACGCGATCTTGACGAGACGAAAAAAGAAAATATTCTCGAGATCGCTATGCGCGCGTTAAACGACGACGAACGACTTTGCGTTCGACGTCTCGTTTTCGATCGTTGGACGCAGAAACAATTTGCTCTTGACAGAGACGTCTCTCAATCTTGGGTGAGTCGTCTTTGGCTCAGATCGATCGCCAAAATGCGAGACAAGATAGGCGATCTTGACGACTGGCTTTGAATTGCGGTAAAAAAACAACCGCGTATAAAACGCGCCGAAACATAATCGTTTTCAGCAAAAGGCGTGTTTTACGCGCGGTTATTGATTCACGAAGAGCTTGGAGACGTTTTTAGAAGACGTTCGCGAGAGAAACGACTACTCTTGCGTAACGTCTTCAACTTTTTCGCCGTCGGTCTTAAACCAACGGAAAGCCGCGACGGTTTTATTTTCAACTTTGAGGGTGCGACCGACGAGCAAAAGCGCGGTCTTGCCCGATTTGTCGAGTTGTTTCGATTCAGGCGCCAACGCCCAGCCGTTGGAGCCGTCCAAAGTCGTTGCGGCGAGCGTTTTCAGATCGGCGTCAACGATCGCGGCGCAAGGCGATCCTTTCGGCGCTCCGTCGATATAAAACGCGACGAAAAGCCGGTCTTTCCACGAAGCGATCGACTGCGGTCCATATACGGTCGGCACGTCGTAATTAATATATTTTTCGTCGAGCAAATTGAAATTTTCGTCGTAGACAAGGACGTAATTCTCGAGGTGAGGCTTTTCCGACGAAGGACCGCCGACGTAGAACTTTCCGTTTAGATACGCGACTCCGTCGCCGCCCGGACACTTCTCTAATTTGAGCTTGCGCGTCAAATTCAAGTCGAGGTCGTACTCAAAAAGCGCTTCGGCGCTTTCCGTCGACATCGAGACGTAGAGCTTGTCTTTTGCGACGCAAGGATCGCCCGCGTGAAAAGGCGCTTCCGTCGATTTGAGCAATTTGCCGGTCCAGTCAAACTTACAGACCAAATTCGCAAAAACGGCGTAAATCGCGTTCTCGTCGCAGGCTATTCCTTGGACGTGTCCAAGCGCTTGATCGCAAGCTCCGGGCTCCGAACGTATTTCGCGCAACTCCGCGTTGGCGGCGGACTCTTCAGCTTGAAGGCTTGGCGCGACGAACGCGCACGTCGACGCTATGCAAAACGCCAGTAAAGACGCCAAGACTCCGTATTTGTTTTTATTAGTCATTTTTCGCCTTATGCAAACAAGTTGTCGGGTTGAACCAAATCGACGTTCGCTTCTTTCAAAATAGACAAAGCGAGATCGACGTCGTTAAAACTCAAAACAAGCGCGGCGACGCCTCCGGCTTTCGACGTGAAACCGTACATATACTCGACGTTCAAGTTGGGCGTCTTGGCAAAGAGCCTCAACAGTTTGGCGAGTTCGCCCGGCTTGTCCGGCGTTTGGACGGCGAGAACGTCCGACGTTTTTACGGAAAATTTCGATTTCAAAGCGTCGAACGCCTTTTGAGGATCCTTGACCAAAACGCGGAGAATCCCAAAATCTCCGGCTTCGACGAGCGAAGTCGTTTCCACGTTGACGCCCGCTTCGCTCATCGCCTCGCAAGCTTCAAGCAAACGACCGGGTTTGTTTTCCAAAAAGAGAGAGAGTTGTTGTATTTTCATCGTTTTTTATTCCCCTTCGAACGAATAAATCGACCGACGATCGAGGCGCAATCCCCCGCTTTTGGAAATTATAACAGATCGGCGCAAATTTTGAACTATTTGCGCCTTTTTTTTGTAGAGAACGCAAGATCGCCATAAAAAAACGCGCCCCTTGCGAGGCGCGTCGAGACGTTTAGAAGGAAAGACGCGTTACGAACTCGATTCGAGTCGACTTACCGGCTCTCATATCATAAAAAACTGGCGTTTCCGACGTGAGATCGGCTTTTTGATAATCAGTCTGCCAAAAACTGGTTTCCAAGCCCGTCATAAAATTGGGAGTCCAGTTGTAAATTCCGTTGACGAAATAGACTTGGTTCTGCGTTCGCGCCGTCGCGTACCCGTTCGACGGGCTCGACGTTCCCACAAGGTCTTTTTCGTTGGGTTTGTCAATTCCGTAGCCGAAATTGACGTCAATTTTTTCCGTCCAATCGGAATGCCAAGCCAACCAGCCGCCCGTCGAGCGAATACCTTCGCGTCGGATCAAGTCGATCCCTTGATTGATACCGCCGCAAAAAGTGCTGAGGTTTGAACCTGTGAACAACTCGCCTTGAATTTTTTGCGTCTTAGTAATCGGCGCGTCAAGATCGAAATTCACCGACCACGTTTTAATCGCTCTTTTCACAGCCGTCGACGCCATAGGAACACCCGCCAAAGCCGAAAACTTGTAGTTTTGTTCGCCGATATGTCCTGAAACGCCGAACGTTATTGGAAGAC
>JAZUGM010000250.1:0-1868 GCA_045641205.1 Thermoguttaceae bacterium | reverse complement strand
TTGAATATCTCGCTCAAATTGATTTTCGACGCGACGTCGTTAAAGCAAGAGTCCCGAAAGACGACGCGAAGAGGATTGCGTCGCGCGATCTCAACGATCGCTTTTTCCGATATTCCTTCTTCGAAACACGCGAACAAATCCCCGTCGTTGTAATTGTGAACGGCAAAACCTTCGATTAACTCCGCCTTGTAGGGCAAAGACAAGGGCAAACCCCATTCGAGAACGCAACCGAAGAACAAATCGAGGTCGGAACGATTCGGCTTAACGCTCGATTCCGTCGACGCGATCAAATCTTGCGTCAAGTCGTCGACTCCGTAATAGACGTCGTTCATATTCGAAGAATCGACTTTAAAAACGCGAAAGCCGACGTCGAGATTTTGCGTCGTCAGCGAGTCGTTTTTCTTGATTTTATCGCCCGCGCGGCGAATACGCTCTTTGCCAATTTCGCAAATGTTTTGATAGCCTTGCTTGAAAGCCTCGAATTTGGCGTCGCACACTTCCGGGTATTGAACCATAATGAAACGACGAGCGCCGCCGTCTTCCTTGTTCAATTCCATTACGGCTTGCGCGGTCGCGGCGCTTCCGGAAAAAAAATCAAGAACAATGCAGTCGGGTTCGTCGTAACAAACCGCTTTTAGTAATTTTTTGATTAACGATATTGGTTTCGCGTAATTAAACAAGCCCGTCATACCGAGTTCTTTAAGTTCCTTGGTAGCGGACTCGTTTGTGCCGACGCCGCTTTCCTTATTTAATTGAACGTCCAAGTAATTCGTAGGCGTCTTAAAAGATTTGTCGTTAAGTTTTCGTTGAAATCTTATGGAAAATTTATCGGTTTTAACAATAAAACAGGCGCCTTGAAGAATTTCGGCGTCTAAGGTCGACTGTTCCCACTTGAATTCTCCTTCAAGTTCGACGGCATTAAGGTTTACTCCGTTAGACACGGAAATATCGTTTAATACGACGACTTTTTCTTTTCTTCCGGCTTCAATTATTCCTGAATCCATATAAGAAAAACGGATCGTATTGGGCGGAAATAAGAGACGTTTCGTAGGATTGCCCGAATTCAACAAGGGAACGTCTCCCCCGTCCAATGGAGAGCCGAAATATTTTTGCGTACTCCAGTTTTTTTCATAAGCGAGGACGTATTCGACCGTTTTTCGACATTTATAAGACAACGCCGGAGGCGTGTTCGTTTTCGTCCATAAGAACGTCGCAGAATAGTTCGAAGCGCCAAAAACTTCGTTGCATATGTTTTGTAAATTAAAAACTTCGTTGTCGTCGATCGAGATAAAAATAACGCCGTCGTCCGCAAGAAGAGCGCGCGCCAACAACAAACGCGAATAAATCATCGAACACCAGTCGGAATGAAAACGCGGATTCGTCGCGTTGTTTTCTTTGAAGACGGAATTCCCTTCTTCGTCGCGTAATTTAGCTTGTTTCTCGTACTCGTCGTCCTTCGCTCGAAAATTATCCTTATAAATGAAGTCGTTGCCCGTGTTGTACGGCGGATCGATATAGATTGCTTTGATTTTGCCAAGATAGCTCTCTTGAAGCAATTTGAGAACTTCGAGATTGTCCCCTTCGATATAGAGATTTTGCGTAGAGTCCCAATCGCGGCTTTCTTCGGGACAGGGGCGCAACGTCTTTCGAATCGGCTTATACGCTTCCGTAAGCGCGGCTTTTTTCCCGACCCACGTAAAATCGTAGGCATCGGCGTCGTCGGCAATTTCACCCGACAAGAGTTGACGTAAAACGTCGAAATTAATCGCTTTTTTCAAGGAGCCGTCCGCGCCGCGCGTTTCGGTTACGCAGTTCGGAAAGAGTTCTTCCAGCTTCTCAACGTTGCGCGCGATTCCGTCGACCGTTTC
>JAZUGM010000249.1:0-19997 GCA_045641205.1 Thermoguttaceae bacterium | reverse complement strand
CGGCGGAGTCTCGTTGCTTGAGCCGATTATGCGCCAAGAAATTCAGACGCCCGACGAATACGTCGGAGACGTCGTGGGCGACATTAACCAGCGTCGAGGCGTCGTCGGTCAAACGACCAATCGCGGCAAATTTACGATCGTCGAAGCGGAAACGCCTCTTTCCAGCTTGTTCGGTTATTCTTCGGCGTTGCTCGGTTTGACGAAGGGGCGCGCCAGTTCCTCGATGGAATTGGCGAAATACGGCGCCGCGCCAAACGAAGTTCTCAAGAGCTTTATGCTTGAATAATCGCGCGAAAATTTAATCGTAGCCGTCCGTTTTACGCGGACGGTTTGTTTTTTATTGACGCCGCCGCGCGCCGCGCGCGACGTCGACGCAACGTCGTCGTTCTCAAACAAGGGCGAAATAATGGAAACGTCGTTTCAACGTTCGGCGTCTCCGCTGGAAAGAGCGGAAGACTTTATTAAAAACGAAACGCAATTTCATCTCGGAATTTTGACGACGGAACAGTCGCATCCGAAGACGAAAACCCTCTCGCAAACGTTACAAAAGAACGTCGGAGAAGGAATGAGGCAATTATTCTCCGTCGACGACGATCTGCCGCCCGTCTTGCGCAAAGTAATCGCCTCGTCAGAATACGCCAAACTTGAAGAAACGCTCTATAAAACGCTTGTTTCCGGCGGACGCGTCTCTTTTAGCGGTTGCGGCGCGACGGGGCGTCTCTCGATTTTGCTCGACGCGGCAAACAAAAAATTCTGTCGTTCCAGCGCGCTTAAACTGCCCGAACGCGCCGAGTTCTTTAAGAATTTGGCGTTGCAAACGAACGCGATTATGACGGGCGGCGATTTCGCGCTCATTCGTTCGGTCGAGAGCTTTGAAGACTTTATTTCTTTCGGAAAACGTCAGTATCAGGAATCGGGCATTCGCGCGAACGACGCGCTTGTCGCGATTAGCGAAGGGGGCGAAACGTCGTCCGTTATCGGCACGATTCACGCGGCGCTTGAAGCGGGCGTTCCGACCTTTTTCCTCTTCAACAATCCTTCCGAATTAATGGCGTCGCGCGTCGAGCGTTCGCGTCAAGTAATCGAAGATCCGCGCGTTACCGTCGTCAACCTTACGACGGGACCGATGGCGATCGCAGGCTCGACGCGTATGCAAGCGACGACGATCGAGCTTCTTGTCGCGGGCTTCGCCTTTGAAACGGCGTTGACGCGCCTGCTGAAAGAACGCCTGACGCCAAACGAATTTGCGGCGCTCGGGTTGGTCGAAAAATCGCCTGAAACGAAAGCGGACGAATTTGAAACGCTCCTCGCGGAAATTCGTTCCGACGCCAACGTCGCGACTGCGGCCGCTTACGTCGATTTCGAATGCGATTTGTACAAGCGCGGCGGACGGGTCACCTATTTCGCGCGCGATTACTCGCTCGATATTTTCACCGACACGACCGAACGTTCCCCGACGTTTAAAATTCCGCCGTTCCGTTCCGTCGACGAAACCGACGCGCCCGCCCCGTGGGCGTTTGTCAAAGACCCGTTGCGTTCCGCAAAAGACGCGTGGATTTGGTTGCTGGGAGGCGTCGAGCCCCGTTGTCTCGAATGGACGCCCGACGATTATCGCGCTATGGGAGGCACGGACGCGCAAATCAACGATCCTCCGCAAATCGGACGCCGGACGGTCTATCGTTTTCTTATCGGTAACGAGCCGGACGCGTCGCGTTATGAAAACGTTCCGAACGTCGCGGTCGCGCTCCTTGCGGACGACGAGTCGACCTTGTGGGGCAAACGCGGCGACGAATGGTTCGACGCCTACGAACGCTGTTCCGCGCCCTTTGAAAATCGCGCGGCGTTTTTGATTCGCAACAAACTTGCGTCCGAATCGAGCGACGTTCAAGGAAACGTTTTCGCGTTCGACGTCTCTATGCCGAAGTCTCCGCTCGACGTCTTCGCGCATATCGCGCTCAAATTGACGTTGAACAATATTTCGACGGCGACGATGGGAAAATTTGGACGTCTCAACGGCAACTGGATGGCGCACGTCGACGCGACAAACAAAAAACTAATCGATCGAAGCGTCCGTCTAATTTCCGAAATTGGACAAGTCGACTACAAGACCGCGTGCGTAACGCTCTTTGAAGCGCTGGACGAAATGGAAACGTGGTCGCTGGATCGTAAAAAGACGATTTCGCCCGCCGCGTACGCCGTCGAAAAGTTGCAAAAGAAACGAGACAAGTAAAGCGCGTCAAGTTAAACTTGCCCGGTTAAACTTGTCGCGTTAAGCTCGTCGTCCCTTTCCGAAGGGCGCGTTCGTCGTCGCGTCGCGCGCCCTCGATTCCAAGAAATTTAGAATTGCTATGACTCTTCAAGCTCCTTGCGACGCGTCGAGGTCCCCGCGCGTTCTTTTTTCGATCCTGATACCCGTCTACAACGAGCAGGCGTATCTTGCGCTTGTCGTCGAACGCGTCTTGAACGCGCCCTTGCCGCCGAACGTCGAGCGCGAGTTAGTTTTGGTCGACGACTGTTCGACGGATCGCTCGCCCGAAGTCATTAAGGAACTTGTCGCGAAATATCCCGACAAAATACGCGCTTTTCGCCAGCCGAAAAATCAGGGTAAAGGCGCCGCGATTCGACGCGCGATCAAGGAAATGTCGGGCGATTACGCGATTATTCAAGACGCCGACTTGGAATATAATCCGAACGAATACTCGCTCGTCTTGGCGCCCTTGCTCGACGGTCGCGCCGACGTCGTTTACGGATCGCGCTTCGCGACGCGCGAGACGCGCAAGGCGTTGCAGTATCATCACAAATTGGGCAATCTTTTCCTGACGCATCTTTCGAATTTTATGACGGGGCTCGATCTCACCGATATGGAAACGTGTTACAAGGCGTTTCGCGCCGACGCGTTAAAGTCGATTCCCTTGCGTTCAAATCGTTTCGGAATCGAGCCGGAAATTACCGCGAAAATAGCCAAACGAGGCTGGACGGTCTACGAAGTTCCGATCAGCTACAACGGACGTCGCTATTCGGAAGGCAAAAAAATCGGGTGGAAGGACGGCGTAAGCGCGATTAGGCTTATCTTCAAATATTGGTTTGTCGACGACAGTTTTTACGACGCGGAAGACGTCGAATCGGCGCAACAGCTGGAACGTTCGCGAAATTACGTCAAGACGCTCGTCAAACGCGCGACGCCTTATTTAGGGCTAAAAACGCTCGAAATCGGCGCGGGGCTCGGTTCCGTTTCGCGATTCCTGCCGCAAAAAGAACGTTTGGTCGTAACGGAATTTGACGAAGCCAAATTACGTTTTCTGCGCGCCTCCTACGACGGAAACGCGGTCGTCGACGTTGCCAAATTAGACCTTGCGACCGACGAAACGACGCTTGAAGCCAAAGATTTGGGCGCCTTCGATTCCATTGTCTGTTTCGAACGCTTCTCCGCGCTCAACTTAGAAAACGCCGAGTCGCTCAAACGTCTGCGTCGCTATCTCAAGCCGCAAGGTCGGCTGGTCTTCGTCGCGCCGACGGAAAAAGACGCGCCAAACGGTCGTTCGAAAAAGGAAACGCTGGCATTGCTTAAAGAGTCGGGCTTTGTATGCGAGAAAATCGAGTCATTCGCGTCGGTCGAACGTCTTTTTAGGCGTCGAACGCCAAAAACGACGTCGCAATTAGGATTCAAGCTGTTCGACTTAATCGTTTCTCGAAGCGCGTGGCTCAACGCGATCCTGCCGCCTACGCGGTTCTTTGTCGTCGCGAGAAACAAGGGATAAAAGACGACGAATAAAAGACGACGAATAAAAGACGACGACGTTTGAAGACGCTTCGGCGTTTTCAAAAACAAGAGATCAACGCTCGGCGACGGCGAGAACATACGACGAGAATATGCGACGGCGCCGAGCAAAACTAAATAGAAACTATGGATTACTTCACGAAATAGTAACGGCATTTAGGGCAAATCTTATAGCCGGCGTCGATTTCCCAGTCGCATTGAGGGCAAATCTTTTTCGGAGTCGTTCGGGGGGACTTAAAGGTCGAACCAAATTCGTCGGCGTTGATCGGCGCGCTTTGGCGTCGTTCCTCTTGAGCCTTGGACTCCTGCGCGTCCGCTTCCGCCATTCCTTTGCGCAATTCCTTACCGATCCCCAAAATACGCAGAATCGACGAATCGCTCGGAGGAACGTTGGTCGCCTCGGGAATCTTAACTTCGACTCCGCAGGCGGGGCAACGTCCGACCGTTCCTGCGCGACTGTCGCGCGCGACTAAACGATGTCCGTTTTTACAAGCGACGACAATACTCATAAAACACTCCTTTCGCGCGAATTGCGCAGTCGATCTAAGGGCGATTTCTTTATCGACGACGCGAGGCGCCGACGTCGACTAAGCAAGCCGTATTTCAGAACGCGCGCTCGCCCGTCGCAACGCGCCCTTGACGTTTACGTCGACGGCTTCGTCTCTTCCTAGCGAAAACTAGTTCGTTCTCTTCCGTCGTCAAACGTTCTATGCGTCGATTTGTCGAACTCGACGCGATTATCGTCTTCTATTATACTCAAAAAAGTTCCCTTGCGCCTTATGCAATAGTTAAAATTTTAAGAATTTCATAAATTTTCTTAATTTTTACTCAAAACTAACGGTAATAACCAATTCAATAGACAAAATCAACAAAATATTTGGCGAATTTTCCTAAAGTCCCTCTTTGCATTTTCTTTTTTTGACGACGCTTATTTGACGAAGGGCAAAAAAACGTTAAACTATAAGCGTTCCGTCGGGCTCTTTTCGTTTTGTTTCGAATCGTCGCCCTTGTCGTATATCGTCGTAGCAAGGAGAGTAACAATGTCGAAGTCCGACGCTTCTTTTTCGATCGAAATCGTCCGTTTACGCCGATCGTCGCGCGCTATTCGCGCCGCGCTCTTTGACTTCGACGGCACGTTGAGCCTGATTCGCGAGGGCTGGCAAAACGTTATGGTTCCTTATTTTTGCGAGGCGCTCGTCGAAGTCGCCGATCCTAGCAAAGAATCGCCGGAAGAGATCGAACGGGTCGTGCGCGATTTTGTCGACAAAATCACGGGCAAGCAAACGATTTATCAGTGCATTCAACTGGCGGAAGAAATTAAAGCGCGCGGTGGAACGCCCCTCGAGCCGCTCGCGTACAAGAACGAATATCTGCGAAGATTGCAGTCGCGTATTCAAAATCGCGTCGACCGGCTGGCAAGCGGGGACGCCAAGCCGGACGATTACGTAGTACCGGGCGCGCGTCGATTCCTGACCCTTTTACGGGAGTCGGGCGTCAAATTATACTTGGCGAGCGGCACCGACGAACGCTTCGTCAAGCAAGAGGCGGATTTGCTTCAACTGACGTCCTTTTTCGACGGGGGCGTCTACGGCGCGCAAGACGACTATAAAACGTTTTCCAAAGCGATGGTTATCGCGCGCTTGCTCAAAGTCAATCGAATCGACGGCGCCGAACTCGTCGGGTTTGGGGACGGTTACGTAGAAATTGAAAACGTCCGCGAAGTCGGAGGATACGCGGTCGGCGTCGCGACAAACGAAGCCGCGCCGGGAAAGGGCGTCGACGAATGGAAACGAGGACGATTGCTCGCCGCCGGAGCGGACGCCGTCGTCCCGGATTTCGGCGCGCCCGAAAAACTCTTCGAGTTTGTAACGCGAGGGGAAGCGTAATTTCAACGCGTTTGTTCGGTTTTGCGTTTTCTTTCCTTCGGCGCCTCTCCTTGTTTGAGAACGAGGAAAAAGACGGCGTTTAGTTGTTTTGCATCGCTAATTTTTTTAGAACGACCAATATGTCCCAACGCAACGTCCCTCGCAAGCGATCGCGCGCGTCCAAACGCTCCAGACGTTTCGGCGCGCCGGAACCGAAAGAAATTCAAAAGCGTTTGACGATGATCGATCAGGTCTTGCGTCTGCGATTTCGCGATTATTCGTCCGACGCCAAAGCGCTCGCGCCGTTGAATTCGATTTTAGATTTGAAGACGCTTGACGACGTGTTCGCCAAAGCCTGTTCCGAAAAGACCTTTGAAAAATTTTGCCTGTCCGTCGCGCGGATTTGTTGCAAATACGAGTCGCTGACGGAATCGCGACGCGTCGCGCCTAAGCTCGTTATTGGAAGCGTTTTTAACAATCACGTCGCGACGGTTTTGGGCAAGCCGGGAAAAATTACGGCGCAATTCTTAAAAATGAGCGTGCGTCGTATTTCGCCGCAATTGGCTGATCAGCTCGATTTCAAGCGTGCCAAGTCGGAACCGACCGTCTTCGTATTCGGAAACAACGTGTCGCGCATATGCGACTTGATTTTCACCATTCCTTACAAAGACGGGAGAAAAGAAGTTTTCCCGCTTATCGTATTAATGGAACACAAGTCGGCGCCCGACAGGAACGTCGTAAAGCAGATGTTGACAAGTTTAGTCGCGACTCTAGATTTTGCAGAACGCTACCCGGATCGGTTCAAAACGCCCGACGGCAAGATTATCTGGCCTTTCGTCGTGTTGTTTTACACGGGCGCGCAACAGTGGAACGAGACGCCTAACTTACCCGATCTTTTTACGACGTCCTTAAGGGAACTGGATCGAGATTGGATTTTCAAATTGAGATTCCTGTTCGTTTCGCTAATCGACAAAAGAATCGACGTAGTTCCGTCGATAGAAGTAAAGGATGAGGAAACGGGGGATGAAGAAGCGCCGCCGGAAACTTTCGACGAAGCGCTTAAAAACGCCGATTGGCTCGAGTTTTTCTTTGATTTGTTGCGAAGAGCGGAGTTGTTGACGAAGAATCCGAACGCGACGCGCAAGGAATGGTTGAACGACGTCGGCGAATCGTTGCGCGTTCTTAAGGACGTTTACGATCCTACAAGTAAATACGACGTCGAAATTCTTGACGACGCGTTGAGTTTTGTCGGCACGATGTGCGCAAAAAAGAATTTCGACTTGCCGACTCGCGACGAATTGGTCGATATTTTGGAAAAAGAGGAGATTAGAGAGATGACGCGCGCGACTTGGCTGTTAAGCGACGCGGAAAGGGACGCCGCAAGACGCGACGGAGAAATCTGGGGAAAGCGCGAAGGAATGCGCGAGGGAAAACGCGAGGGAATGCGCGAGGGAATGCGCGAAGGAAAACGCGAGGGAATGCGCGAAGGAAAACGCGAGAAAGCGCGCGATTTACTCGCCCAATTAATCGGCTTGCGTTTTCCTACGGCTTCGCCGGAGTTCGTCAAAGCCGCGTTGAAGCCCTTAAGCGATTCTTACGAAACGGCGCTTATGACCGCCGCCGCAACGGCAAGTTCGTTTGAAGAATTTCAAAGAAGAGTTCAAGCGCTGGCGCCAGGTTGCTAAATCTTTGCGCTCCTTTATGAAGTTAAACGTGCCAAATCTTCCGTTTATCGACGTTTCACGTTCATAAGTCGCACGATTACGACGTCGATATTTTGGAAAAAGAGGAGATTAGAGAGATGACGCGCGCGACTTGGCTATTAAGCGACGCGGAAAGGGACGCCGCAAGACGCGACGGAGAAATCTGGGGAATGCGCGAAGGAAAACGCGAGAAAGCGCGCGATTTACTCGCCCAATTAATCGACTTGCGTTTTCCTACGGCTTCGCCGGAGTTCGTCAAAGCCGCGTTGAAGCCCTTAAGCGATTCTTACGAGACGGCGCTTATGGCCGCCGCCGCAACGGCAAGTTCGCTTGAAGAATTTCAAAGAAGAGTTCAAGCGCTGGCGCCAAGTTGCTAATCGACTTTAGTAAAGCGGAGTCGGCGGCGTTTCTACGTTTGAAAATAGAGAAAATAATTAATTTAACTAGCGCGATAAAATGTTTCGTTCAGAAAAACAGCTCCTTCCGGCGCAACTTGACTATAAGTCGATCGCCGAACGATTGGAACGCCTCGCGCGATTCGAAACCTCGCGCGTTCCGAAAATCGCCGTCGTCGGCGACTTTTGTTTGGACAAATATTTGTACCTCTATCCCGCGCTCGACGAAAAATCGGTCGAGACGGGCAAAATAGCGTATCAAGCGCGCGCGAAGCGTCTCTTTGCGGGCGCGGGCGGTACGATCGCTAATAATCTTCGCGCGTTGGGCGCCAAAACCTATTGTTTCGGAGTCGTCGGCGAAGACGGCGAGGGGTTCGATCTGTTGCGCGCGTTAAAAAAAGTCGGCGCCAACGTCGACGGAATCGTCGTCTCGGACGAAATTCTGACCGCCGCTTACGTCAAGCCGATGCGTCCGAAAACAACGAACGACGCCTTGTTTCCCGCGCCAAATTCCGGCGTTTGGATCGAAGGCGATCGCTACGATACGCGTAATCCTACGCCCGTCCCGGCAAAATTAGTCGACGCGCTTAAACAAAATTTCCTTGCGCAAATAGCGCGTTTTGACGCGGTAATCGTTTCCGAGCAGTTCCCTAGCGGTTCTGAAGCGATTTTTTCGCCCGAATTTCGCAATTTCTTAGCCGACGTCGCCGACGCGAACCCCGATTTATTCTTTATGTGCGACTCAAGATTCTTTGTCGACGAATACCGAAACGCGCTTGTCAAATGGAACGCAAACGAGTTGTTCGACGCCTATCGAGCCAACGTCGAGGGCGGCGCTCGTAAAGAAACGACGCTCGACGTCGACGCCGAATCCAAAACGCTCGAAATATGCGTCGCGGGCGAATGGCTTGCGCGACGCAACGGACGTCCCGCGTTAATTACGCGCGGCGCCCAAGGGTCGATTCTTGTTGAAATTGAAAACGACAAAGCGCGATGCGTCGCCGTACCCGCCAATCCCGTCGAGCCGCCGATCGATATTTGCGGAGCGGGCGACGCGACAAACGCGGGTCTGGCTTTCGCCAAATCGCTCGGCTTTTCGCTTGTCGAATCCGCCTATTTGGCGGGCGTCGTCTCTTCGATTACGATCAAGCAAATCGGCGTAACGGGCGTCGCGTCCGTCGCGCAAATTCTGGAAGTTCTGCGCAAACGCGCGTAAAAAATGCCGACTACGGCGGAAAAAGACGGCGAAAAAGTCGTTCCAAGCGCCTTCCGCCGTTTCCTTTCCTCGACGATTTTTCGCCGAAGTCGAAAAAAAATCAAAAAAAACTTGCATTGGAACGCCGCGCGCGATATAATCGCGGCAAGCGCGCGTCGACGTGGACGCGCGGTTTGTCCGTCGTTTACGCGGGAGTTCCAACGATGAAATTTAATTTTAACGGTCTGTTGCGCGCGGCGATTCTCTTGATTGCCGTTCTGTTTTCCGTCGCGTTTGCAAACGCGCAAGACGAAATTATTAACGTAGGGCGCGAGTTATGCGACGACTCCGTTCAAGGAGCTTCGCCCGACGTTTCTTCGGGTTCCTTCACCGTCGCCGTTCGCGCAAAAATACTCGCGCCGGGCGCCGAAAAGGGAAACGGCGATTCGCTCGGCATGGTTTACAACGTCGCGACGGGCTGGAACGACGGGTTCCGAACTTATTACGACTGGCGCAACGGACGTTTCACGTTTCAGATCGGACGTGAAAACGGCGCGAACGGGTGCAGTTCCGACCCAAGTTATCGCGTCGGCGCAATGCGCGATATTGTCACGGTCTGCGACGCGCAGGCGAAACGTCTGACTCTTTACGTCGACGGCAAGGCTGTCGCCGGTTGCCCTCACGTCTGTGAAATTAAGACGAACGGCGCGAAGCTCAACGTCGGATTCGGCGGCGCGGGCGTCGGTTCGAATCGAATGTTTGTCGACAAATTAGAATACTGGAAACGCGCGCTGACGCCCGAAGAGATCGCGGAACGCAACGCCGCGCGTCCCAAAGAAGAACTAGAGACGGTTCGCGCGCTCGACAAAATCCCCTTTGCCGCCGGCAATTCCGCGCGAATCGACGATTTGCAAGAATTGCGCGACGCGTTGAAGCTCGATTTGCCCGAAGACGCCAAAGAGGCGATTAGAAAGGACTTGCTCAACGCGGCGCTCTTTGCCCAAAAATACGACGAAGCGGCGCCGATCCTTCTTGACAAAATCGACGCCTATCTCAACGAAGTGAAAGAAAAAAGCGTCGACGCAAACGAAGAGCCGACGAACGCCGCGATAAGTCGTTATTTTGAAGCGCGAACGAATCTCGAAAAGCTTCTAGAAAACGTCAAAGACGCCAAGACGCGCGCGCGCGTCAAGAACGCCTTCGACTCCTTAAAAAAAGCCTATCCGCGCGAAGAGCAAGTCGTCCAAGACGTCGCCAAACTGGAAGCCTCCGCCGAACGCGTCCGTAATTTGGAGAAATTGGCGCTTCAAGAATTCCAAAAGACGCGCGAGAAGACGCGCCGTATGATAGATATTTACGTCGCGCCCGACGGCTCCGACGAGACGGGCGACGGAAGTTCAAAGAAGCCGTTCGCTTCCGTCGCGCGCGCCTTTGAACGCGTTCAAGCGGAAAGTAAAAACAAAGAAGTCGCCGATTTTATCGTCCAAATGGCGCCGGGCGTCTATCAAGTCGAAAAGACGGCGAAATTGCAAGACGTCGGAAACGTGGTCGTTACACCAAGCGTTGCGGACGGCAAGGTCGTCTTGACGGGCGGTCGAGTCGTCGACAATTTCCAAACGTTGGAACAAGCGGCGCGACAAAACGCCGACGTCGCGGAAATTATGACGCGCTTTCAAGCCGACGCGCGCGCCAAAATTTTCGTCGCCGACCTTGAAGCGGCGGGCGTGAAGAATTTCGGCGCTATGGCGGCGCGCGGTTACGGCGCGGGGGACGTCGTAGCGCCTATTCCGTCGTTGTATCTTGGCGGCGAATCGCAAACGTTGGCGCAATGGCCGAACGTCGGCGAGGAACGCGTCGCATTTGGCGCAAAAGCGGAGCCGTCGCGAGAAAAAGCTGACGACGGAACGAATCTTGACCAAGGTTCAACATTCGCTTACGACGATGATCGTCCAAACGGCTGGAAGCTCTCGGGAGACGGCTCGCAAGACGACGTATGGGCGTTTGGGCTCTATGTTTGGGAATGGGCGGCGAATTTGCGCAAAGTCCTCGCGATCGATCGCGCAAAGAAGCAAATAACGTTCGATTATCCAAACGGTTCCGGGCGATTCGACTATTATTTCGTCAACGTTTTGGAAGAACTCGACGCGCCGGGCGAATTTTACGTCGACAAAAAGAACGGAACGCTCTATTTCTATCCTCCGGCGGAAATTACGACCGTCGACGAGTTGAACCAAGCGCGAGTCGAATACGACGAATTTGAAGGACGGTTTTTCGAATTGGAAAACGCTAAAGGCGTTCTTATCCTAGGATTAGAAATGAAATGCGGGCGCGAAACCGCCGTCGTCGCGCAAAATTGCGATCATTGCTACGTTCAAGGCTGTCGTATCGAACAATTCGGCGGCAACGCGGTCGTGATGAACGGCGGCAAGTATTGCGGCGTCTTCCAAACGAAAATGCGCGAACTTGGCGCGGGCGGAGTAAGGTTTAGCGGAGGAGATCGCAAGACGTTGGAGCCCTGCGTTCATTGTATGCACGATTGCGTCGTTCGCGATTTTAGCCGAATCGACCGCGTTTACACGCCCGCGTTGCACGCCTTTGGCTGCGGCTTCGTCGCGACTTCGAACACGATTTGCGATTCGCCGCACCACGGATTTCGAACGGACGGCAACGATATTTATATCGCGCGCAACGAAGTCCATTCGGTCGTTTACGAATATAGCGATCAATCAGGAATCGATATTTTCTGCGATCCAAGTTACCGCGGAATCGTAATCGAGCAAAATCTATGGCGTCATATCGGCTCCGCGTTCGCGCTTTGCGGGCAAGCTGGCATTCGTCTTGACGACACGATTTCCGGGGTCGTGATGTTGGACAACGTTTTCTACCGTTCTTCGGGCGGTTTCTTCGGCGGAATCCAGATTCACGGCGGAAAAGACAATCTTTGTCGCGGCAATCTCTTCGTCGACTGCAAACAGGCGTTTAGTTTCAGTCCGTGGCGAGGCGATCGCTACGAGAAGTTTGTTAAAGAACGCTTCCCGGAAAACGTCGACAACGCCAAATATCTTGAAACGTATCCCTTCTTCGATCAGCTTTTCAAACATTATGATCGCAATTACATTCTTGAAAATCAGGCGGTCAACTGCGGTCGATTCAATCAAAACGGAGACGGTCTGAACGTCTTCGCGGAAAACAAAAGCTGGACGGAGACGCCCGACTTAAAGGCGCTCGGCGTTGAAAGCGACGAATCTTACGCCGACGTCTTTTTGACGAATCCGACCGCGATGAAAAAATGGTTCGGTCAGTTGCTTGGGCGCGATTTCGGCAATGTCGGCAGTTCGCTTGTCGACCAAAATTCCGACGATTTGAACGTTTCTCCAAATTTCATCGGCGTCAAATGAAAAACGCCAACGTTATATGCTCGAGGTAAGAAATGAAACGTATTTCACGCGTAATTCTCTTGTTGTTTTTCGTTTTTTCCGCCGCGTCGCTCTTTGCGCAAGACGTTGCGAAAAAATGGGTTAAGTACGAAAATAATCCCGTTTTAGGCGGCGAGCTTGGCACGTGCTTTGACGTTTCGCTTATGCAAGAAGACGGCGTGTTTAAGATGTGGTTTTCGTGGCGTCCGAAAAAATCGATCGCATACGTCGAAAGCGTCGACGGGATTAATTGGACCGAGCCGAAAATCGTCTTGTCCCCTTGTTCGACGGGCTGGGAAGACAATATCAATCGTTGTAGCGTCCTTCGTCGCGGCGACGTCTATTATATGTGGTATACGGGTCAAACGAACGACCGTTCTTGGATCGGTTTTGCGACGAGCCCCGACGGGATCGTCTGGACGCGCCAGTCCGACAAGCCCGTCCTTTCGTCGGAAGAAGAGTGGGAAAAAGTCGCGGTAATGTGCCCCGACGTTACGTGGGACGAAGAGGACGGACTCTATAAAATGCGTTATTCGGCGGGCGAGCAATACGAGCCGAACGCGATCGGCTTGGCGACGAGTCCCGACGGATTGAACTGGACGAAATACGAAAACAATCCGATTTTCACGCCCGACAAATCGAATCGTTGGGAACAACACAAAGTAACGGCGGCGCAGTTTATTAAACTCGACGGCTGGTATTACGTCTTCTATATCGGATTCGAAAACGAAAACCTCGCGCGCGTTTGTATCGCGCGTTCGAAAGACGGGTTAGGAAATTGGGAACGCAACCCGAACAACCCGATTATTTCGCCCGACGAAGGCAAATGGGACGCTTCCGCGTGCTATAAGCCTTACGTGATTTACGACGAAAAAGAAGACCTGTGGAGACTCTGGTACAACGGTCGCAACGGCGGCGTCGAACAGATCGGTATGGCGACGCTAAAGGGGAAAGACTTGGGATTTGACAAGTAAAGTCAAGAGACGACTTGCGACTAGTTTTTTAATAAAGAGTCAATTTTTCAGTGAACGCCAACCTTTTGGCATACGTCGACTTGGTTGGATGTTTTCCTTGTTTTTTGCGGTTTACAAAGAGTTGCGCTTCCCCGCTTTTAAAAAAATAAGGAAAAACCAACCATCTTGACGCGTGCGGAAAAGGATCCGTTTGGCGTTGTAATAAGTACAAAACAAAATCTACTGTTCAGCGATTGTTTAAAACGGGCGCGACTCCGAACCTCGAACCTCTAAATTGGTTAAAGTATCATAAAAAATTCCCTCCTTTGGCGCTTTTGAAGTTCCCAATGAAAAAAAATGTCGTTCGCTTAACGCAATCCGTCAGGACGAACTGACTGAATTTGTTGCTCAACAAAAAGGAACGGCTCCACAAGCTCGCCGCGCCTATAAAGACATAAGCTCTATTGGTGTTTTTGGAGACAACAAAAAGGAACGGCTCCACAAGCACGCCGCGCCCCTATTTTGCTTGCCGCCAACGAAGATTCTCCCAGATAGAAGTCTATTATCCACAATTATACTCAACAGTAGATTACGAGCGTTAAAAAAAACGTGCCAGCGCCAATCTCTCGTCGACGCTTACGCGCGTTTTTGTTCGGCAATATAATTAACGACGCCGTCCTGAGGCAAAACCGAACGCCGTCAGCAATATTGCGACAAAGACAACGAGCGTTTTAGCGTGCGCGTCGGTCGGATTTCGATTCAACGTCCCGACGCTTTCAGCGTTTGGAACCTCCGTCGATTTTTCCTCGTTCGTCGACGTTTCGACAAGTTCCACGCCCTCGACGTTGGCGTCCGTCGCGGCGTCGCGAACGACTTCGTCGAGCGCCTCGCGATAAGCCGACGCTTCGCGTTCCGGGAGCCGCGCTGCTATAAATTCTCGCAAGTCTTTATTACCGCAGACGTTATAAGAACAGCTCGCGCCAAATTTGCGAATCGTTTCCCAATGAGTCGTCGCCAGTTTTTGCGCGACTTCTTGCGGGGCGTCCCAAAAACCTTTGCGAACCGCGTCTAGCATAACGGCGGTCGTTTCCGTGAGCGCGGCTGGGTTCGTCTCTTCAAAATATTGTTTCGTTCCCAGTTTGAATCGATCTTCGACGATTATATCGAAGGTTCTCCGCCAAACGCCGTCGTCGATTAATCCCTCTTTGCCGACGACGCTCCAGCCAAACAGGTTTTGCGTCGCCTTAGCGAGCGCCGCCGCGCCTCCTCCGCCCTTTTCGCGAATCGCGCCTTCGAGCCAGCGTCGATTCCAGAACGTCGTTTGTAGTTCGTCCCGAATCGCCTCGTCGAGCGACTGCGCGCGAATCGCCGACGAACGTCGCGCGTCGGACAAGAGAAACTTCGGATCGACGCCCGTTTTTTCCTTAACGACCATAGCCAGCGTTCCAAACTCGTATAAATGATCAAGTTTTACCGGTCCCCAAACGTTTGACGAACGCGATTGTAAAACGACGTCCGTATCAGTGAGATTTGCTTCCAAAAGTCCCTTGACTGGAACGCCCCAAACCTCGGCGCTTCGATAAATTCCGCCCATATTGAGCAAATACCGCTCGGCGATTTCCCCGCGCGTTTCCCATCGATCCGAACGCTCGATTAGACGTCGTATGCCCGTTCCATAATCGAGCGCGCGCGTCGAGCCGAATATTCGCGCCGTCGATAGTTCATTCGCTTCCGATTCGACAAATCCTTGGCTAATCAACGACTTCGCGACGTTGCGCGAATGTTCGCGAACGTAATTCGGAAAGGACTCGTCAGGCAACGCCGACACGGCGCGGACGGCGCGGTCGAGAAGTTCGATTCGAGAGAACGCCGCGTCGCGAAATTGTCCCGACGTTTGAACTACGACGTCGATTCGAGGACGACCAAGTTCCTCGGAAGGAACGACTTCAAAATCGCGCAAGACGCCTTTGCCGTCGAATTTCGGTCGAACGCCGAGCGCCCAAAGCGCCTGCGCGACCGTCAGACCGCGCGTTCGTAAATATTCGCCGCCCCAAAGCGTCAGTGCGATTCTGCGAGGATCCCGCCCGTTTCTCAAGCGAAAATCTTCGATTAGCTCGTCGGTCAACTTTTGCGCGACGCGAAACGTCGAGGCGTCGGGCGTTCTCTCGATATTGACGCCGGCGACGTTGCGACCCGTTGGAATAGAATCGGGATTGACGATCGGATCGCCCCCGGTCGACGGAGGAATGAAACGCCCGGAAAGCGCGTCGACGAAACGCGTTAACTCAATTCCGCCCGTCGATTCGCGCAAGCGTTCTTTAGCGTCCGTCGTTCCGATCGCTTCCGCTGTTCTTTGAATTTGCGTTTCCGTCCATGGTCGACCGACGACGTGAAGACCGTCTGAAACGTTTGTTTCACGGAGCCTCTGAATTTGCTTGCGATAAAAATCACAACGTTGATCGTCGTTTTTAGACCTTTCGTCGGGCGTCGGTTCATAACGTGTTAAATCGGCGTCTTGCGCGGTTTGTTCTATCTCTTGCGCCAACCCTCGACGGATGTTTTCGTCTTCCGTCGCGTCGAAATCGTCGAGAAGTCGTTCCAGCTCGAGCGTTTCGTCGGACGCGCCCGCTGCGACGAACGGAGGCGTCGAGTGCGAAACAAGCGCAGCGCGAATCCTGCGTTTGGCAAGCAGCGCTTCTCCCACGTTGTTGATACTGTACAAATAAATGTTCGGAAGATTCCCGATCAGCGCGTCCGGCCAATCGTCTTCGGACAAAAGCGCCGACTTACCCCGCGCGAACTCGAGCGAGCCGTGCGTTCCGAAATGCGCGATCGCGTCCGCTTGGAATCCTTCACGAACCCAAAGATACGCGGCTTGATAAAAATGAGGCGGAGCTTTGTTCGTTCCATGAACCGAGTCGAAATCGCTCGCGTCGGGCTCGTCGGCGATTATTTCCGTCGTCGGTTGCGGAAGAATCGCGACGTTTCCAAATAACACGCGCGACACGACGATAAAAGAGTCGTCGTTCTCCGTTTTTCCACTGAAACAGACGCCGGGCGCCTCGCCCCAGACGCTTGACGTTTCGCGTCTTGCATTTTCCGACAAGTCCTTTTCCGCCCAAGCGAGATAATCGCTCGTCGCGACGCGTTCCGGGTCGGCGTCGTCCAGAAACTTCCGAAAGGCGCCCGGCGCCCATTGTCCGACGGTTCGTCCTCGTCGATCAAGAATTTCCGCGAATGATTCCAGCGATTCGGGAAAATCATCGCCGAGATCGTATCCTGACGCGCGCATTGCGTTTAACGCGTTGAAAAGAGAAGGAACGGCGTCGAGCGACTGAGCCGTAATTGCCGCCGCGCCGGGACTGCGACGGTAAAAAATCGCGACTTTCTTTTCGCCGTTCGATTTGCGACGCAACGCGATCCAACGCGCGGCTCGGTCGGCGAGTCGTTCGACGCGATCGGCAATCGGCGCGCGCAATTCGCGCCCTTCGGCGTCGGGCTCGAGCGTCGAAATCGGCGTCGGTTCCGTCGCGCCGTCCAGTTCGGGTAGCGCGATCGCTAAATTTTGATACGTCGCGGTCGCGCCGACAGGCTCCGCAAGCCATTGGCTTCGCGAGACGGAAAGATTGATCGCCGTCAAGACGGGCGCGTCCAAACGTTTGAACAGTTCCGACGCCTCGTCGTTCGGTAAGAGTCGACCAAGCGGAAAGACTACGACGAGGTCGGGACGAACTTCTTCGAGCTTTTCCGGCGCGTTACGAAAACCGAAGATTGGAACCGCGCGAATCCCACGTCGAGCGAGCGCCTCGACCAACGCGATCAACGGCGCCGAATCCGCCGTTTTAAAAGGATTTAGAAATGAACCGACGAAGGCGGCTCGCGGCGCGTCGGCGGGTAGCGACGGAACGTCGGAACGCTGGAGCCAAGCGTCGAACGTTGGCGAAACTTCCGTTCCTCGATAGAAAAAGCCAGACGTCGGCAACTCCTCCGGCGCCGGAACCTCGATCTCTTCGCCCGTTATTTCGCGGCGTAAAAGGAGCAAGAGCGATCGCGCGTTAAGGGGCGTCGGCGTCGCAAGACGCGCGTCGAGCGCTTCGGGGGCAAGCGTTGCGGGCATTTTGGCAAAGCGTTCAAAAAGCTCGTTTTGCGTCGGATATGGAACGACGACGGCGCAAGCGTCTAACCGCGCGCGAATTTCCGGCGTTTCGTTCTCCGCTTTGAATCCGATCGTTCGGAAGACAACGGCGTCGAAGCGCTTGGAACGATTTTTTAGCGAAAAAAACTCGTCTCGCGAAAACGTTTCGACGCGAACGTTTGTCGCGCGTCCAGCGTCCTCAAAAACTAACGCGTCCGAATCGAAAAAACCGACGAACGCGACGCTAAAATTTTTTAAACAAAGGCGTTGCGAAACAACGAGGACGCCGCAAGCGAAAATGATCGCCGCGACGACGAAAGGCGTCAGATTACGGAATTTAAGGGACATAGCGTTTAATCGAGCGTTTAGAATCGTTTTGCGGCGAATTAGCGGTCGACGTCGGAATTTTGCGACGCGCCGGGCGTCGCGTAAATCGGTTCCGACTCTTTCGGAACGTAAACGACTCGTCCGTCGCTCAGTCGATACGCTCGCCCGAGAAGCTCGCCCGATCCCGAGCCGACGGCGCCGTTCGCTTCGTAGCGCTTGATCTCTTTTCCATCTTTTACGACCATTTTCATTTGCGGCGTCCCCGGATCGGTTATAATTGCGAAGTCCTTTTGACGCAAGAGATCGGGCGCTTGCAAGAACGAAACGAGCGCGACGAGAAGCGCGACCGCAAAAACGAACGCCGCGTCGAACATATTTGCAAGCGGCTCAAAATCGGCTTCTTCCGTAGCGTCGATAAGCGCGGCGTATCGACTCGGCGTTTTTCCGATCATTGTTTTTCCTCCTTTTGCGACGTCGCGGCGAGAATCCGTTCGGCGACAAACGACGTTAAAATCGCGTCTCGAGTCGCCCAGCGTTTTTCCAACGTCGCCGAGAAAAACGCGATGGCGCCAACGACTAGTCCGACGACGGTCGTTGCAAACGCAATTCCTAAGTTTTGCGCGAGAATTTCCAAATTACCCGTCGCCAGACCGACGAGCGCGGGACCGAGCGGAATAAGGGTTCCCATTAGACCAAAAGCGGGCGCGAATTTCATCAAGAGCCGAAGCGTCGTCGATCGTTCCGCTCGTCGATTTTGCGCTTCGGCGAGGATTTTTTCAATAAGGGGCAGATCGGAACGCGAATCGAACAAGCGTCGAATCGTCGCCGTCGAAGAATCCAACTGCGACGCGCAATTAGTCGTTCGAATTTCCGATTCCGCGTCGTCGATTCGGTTTTCGTCGAGCGCCAATTCAAATCGACGCCGAATTTTGCGTCCTCGAAATCGTTCAAACGCCTCGCGCGCAGTCGTTCCAAATCGCCAAAGGGAGACCGCAAGACCGAGCAATAGCCCTAACATTACGGGGCAAAGAAGCGAATCTGAAATTAAAAAGAAAATCGCCGCGAGTTTGGTCGTCATTGCGCGCTCCGTTGTTTTCTGTCGCTAAAATATGTTTTTATTTACGCGTTACGGCGCCGAAACCGTCTCGCCGCTCGCGATCGTCGCCGCCGCGCGCCAAACGTCTTTTGAAACGGAATCGGAAACCGTCCGAACCGATCCGTCGGCCAAGAGCGTTTCGACGACGCCGGGATGGCGGCTCCGCGCGCCGATAAAGCCGTAATTGGAAATATAAAGGTTTGGAAAACGCGAGTTGGGCGTCAAAAACGCGTTGAAGAGCGTCGAATCGAATTTACCGACGATCCAGGATTTGCCAATATCAGTTCGCCACTTTGGTATTTTCGAATAGATCGCTTCGAGCGTCTCGTCGTCGGCGTCGCGCATTTCCTCGTATTTCGCGAGGGTCGCGGCGGAATAGTCCGCCATATAGGTTTGTTGCAGTTTGTTTTCAACAATATCGCGATAACTTATCGTCGACGAAGGAATTTCCTTTTCGCCGGAACCCGCGCATGTTTCAGAAAGTATGATCGTGGCGCTCGTTCCGTCGCGAAACGCCTCGAATCCGAGCGCAGACTTCAAGTAAAAAGCCCCGTCGGACGCGCCCGCGTTGCGCGTCGCGGCGTCGCCGGTCGACAAAGAACTATTAATTCGAAACGTCCAGCCGGTTCCGCTACCCGTTTGCCAAACGTAATTGTTGCAAGCGTAAACATCCTCCGCGTTGCGAGCGTCGTTCGTGATCGCGATCCTTTGCGTCGCCGGTCCTGAATCGCTAGGACAGCGCGCGAACATAATCGGCGTCGCGGCGATTTCGACGTAACGGTCGTTCAGCGTAACGCTTCGACTCGAGCCGGTTTGATAACGGTAAACGTCGATTCTGGAATCGACCAATTCTCGAAGCGCGACTTGCTCTGCGTAAGCAAGAAGGGACGCTTGCGGCGAAACGCAGGAATTTGCCGTGTCGGACAAGCCTGGTATGCGATCAAATACGGCGTGATAATTATGAAGCGCAAGCCCCCATTGGCGCATATTGTTCGAACATTTCATACGACGCGCCGTCTCGCGCGCCGCTTGAACGGCGGGCAAAAGTAGACCGATTAAAATCCCGACAATCGCGATAACGACAAGGAGTTCGACGAGCGTAAACCCCCGACGAACGCGAAAACGTCCCAATTT
>JAZUGM010000248.1:0-2686 GCA_045641205.1 Thermoguttaceae bacterium | reverse complement strand
TGGAATCGCGCCGTAAGGCGCGCGCGATAAGCCGCTTGTCTTTAGACAAGAGGACGGCGCCGCCGAAAACGCGTCCGTAGTGAAAGCGAAATTACCCGACAATCCCAAAAACTCCCGTTTACGGAAAACCAAGTTTATCGGAAGAATTAGCGTTTGAAGGTTCTGCGAAAAACATACGAACTTTCAGACGACGCGGCGACTGTAAAAAACAAAAAATCGTTTGCGCAACGTCAAGCGAGCCGCCGATCCGCCCGTCGTTGACGGGCGGCTTGTCGCGCGCCGCTACACGGCGGTTCTTACGCGTCGTTTTTCCGTGAAGATTACAAAAAAAAGGCGGGCGTCGTTCGACGTCCGCTTCTTGCTACTTTGTCGATAGGATTGGCTTTTCTTTGTTTACTCATTCTATCCCAATTTCCCCTAAACGTTGAAAATATCGTTTAATTTCTTCATTGGGGATTCTAGCTCCTAGACCGTCTCTGTACTTAACGATCGTCCAAGGAGAATTGTATCTATGAGTAACGCGGCTCAAAGCGCTTGCCCTTGTGTTTTTGAAACCTTTCCAGACCGTGTCGAGTATCATAACGAGTTCTGTATCGTCCTGGTTCATTCTTGGAAACGAACCGTTTTTGTCAAGTAAAAGCGGCGTCTTGATACTTTGTTTCGTTCCCCAGTCGTTTTGAAGTCTAATTTGTTTGATTTCGTCGTAAAGTCGCCGAACGACCGGACCGTGTTTCCAAGCGACAAAATTTTCGACAATCAAGGGATGGTCTTCGCAAGCAAGGCAATATCCGTGCGCGAAATAGACCAATTTTTGGATTTTTAAATTGGTCATATCTTGTATTTCGTCCCTTTTGCCTCTTACAATGAACTCGTTGGCGACTTGTATAGCGTCATAGGGCGCGGCTTGGATAGGCGGAGATATTTTCATAACGACCTCTTTTGACAAATCGATTTCAACGACCAAAACAGCGACGAAAACGACGCCGTTCTCAAAAAGCCTCTAATAGAGCTTACAATTGAGATTTATAACATTTTTGTTTCGTTTGGCAAGCCAAGCGCGAAAATTCTTACGTCGGAGACGTTCGATTTAAATTTTCGTCGGTCGGCTCGCCCAAAAAAACGGCGCGTCGTTTGGCGACGCGTCGTGCGTAAAATAAACGTCGACGTATGAAACGCCGCCTAAACGGAATTTCATACGTCGACTTGTTCGCTCGTCAAAAAGAACTTGATTTCGCTATTCGGTACGAACGGAGTTCTTTGCGATCCCTCGTCGCTACGTTACCTCGAGCCGCTCATTGTGAAGCTGAAGACCTCCGTTACGTCGCCGTCCTCTTTGTTGACGGGGAAGGCGAAGTCGAGCGCCAACGGCGCGGGACCTAACATCGGGATCGAGAAGCGCAAGCCGAAGCCGGGCGCGACGCGATATTTGCCCCATTGGTCGATCTTCTTGGCGACCGTGCCCGTATCGACGAAGAAAGCAAGCTGAAATTCGTCGCCGCCGGAGACCGGGACGAGCAATTCCGCCGAGTTGTAGAACTCGAAATTGCCTCCGATTCCGAATCCTCTATATCGCGGCGTGACGCCTCGATATTCGAATCCGCGCAGGTTGCTTGTTCCTCCGCCGTAGTAACGTTCGTAAATCGGCGCGTCGCTACCCGCCCAGCCGAATTGACTATACAGCCCCAAGACCCAGCGTCCCGACCCGTCGGCGCGATTGCGCAACGTCTTGAAATATCGACCGTCCAACGTGGCGCGAGGGAATTTATAGTCGCCTAAGACCTGTTCCGCCGTTCCTTTGAGCAAGAAGCCTTCCGAAGGCGTAAACGGGTGGTTTCTCGTGTCGTAAGCGGCGGTTAGACCGAGCGTGTACATTGGGTGCGTTCCGAGCGCTTCGTTCAAGTCGTCGCTAAAATCAACCATCGGATCGGTAATCTTAACGCGATATAATCCTCCGTTGAGCGTCGTGGAAAATCGAGGCGTCCATTGGCGTCCGAGACGCAATTCGCCGCCGTAACGCGTTTCAAACCATTCGTCGAAAGAATGCTGACCGTAAAGCCCCGTGACTCCGAAGGTGTTCTTCGTGTTGAAAATATAGGGCACGTCCCACGAAACGCGGTAACTTGAAACGTTGGCGCCGGGACTCGCCTGGACGTTGAATATTTGACCGCCGCCTCGGAACGCGTCTTTCCACCCGTCGCAACTGAAGAGCCGCGTGGGAGGACGGAACAAATTGAAGTTGCGTTCGGTAAAACTGACGTTTCCAACGAGCCCGTAATCAGAATTGACTCCGATCGACGCCGTGAACAACCCCGTGCGCCCTTCTTGGACTTTAACTAAAACGTCGCCGTCGTAAATTTCGTCCGTTTCGGGCGTTATCGGTTCACGACCGATCGAATCGTACACGCCGTCGGAAAAACCGGGCGCGGAGCCGTCGTCGGAACTCAACGTCGAAGACGTCGAATAACCGTGGTAGGCCGTCGCGGAACCGTCGAGCAAATTGGCGGATGCGCCGTTTGCATACCTTGAAACGTCCGCGTACTGGGATTCTCCGTCGGAAGACGCCGAATCGTAGGATTGATAATCGTAACTTTGAGTTCCTCCGCGAGTCGTCGTCGAGGAAAAGCCGCTTGGAATTTGGCGCGTCTGTCCGCGAATAATCGATGCAAAAGGACGCGTCGGTGAAATA
>JAZUGM010000247.1:0-5951 GCA_045641205.1 Thermoguttaceae bacterium | reverse complement strand
AATTCGTCGGTATTAGAACAAGACATACTCTTGTCAAACGCTAAATTCAGCTCTTCGTTGTTCTTTTTCTCTAGTTTTTCAACGCAAGAAGAAAAAAATCGTTCGTTTGCATTGGGAAAGCGATTACGCAAGGATCTAATAATCATATTCCGAACTGCTTGGACTTCGCCTTCCGCTCGACCGTCGCGCTTTCCGTCGCCATACCCCTCCGCTCGACCGATTCCTATCCCGTCGGCTAACGCAAGTTCCACGCGTCGAACTTCGCCCCCGCTCCACAAACCAAAAAAGCCTCGCATCTTCGCCTTCACGTTCTTAACGATGGGATATATTTTTTCCAAAAGATTCACGTCGTCGTCGGTCGTTGTTTTGGGGTAACCGAACAGTTTCAACCAAGCCAAACGCAATTACCTAACGCCGTCGCGTAACCGACAATCCTACAGCGTTTTTGCAAATTCGTCGGTATTAGAACAAGACATACTCTTGTCAAACGCTAAATTCAGCTCTTCGTTGTTCTTTTTCTCTAGTTTTTCAACGCAAGAAGAAAAAAATCGTTCGTTTGCATTGGGAAAACGATTACGTAAGGATCTAATAATCATATTCCGAACTGCTTGGACTTCGCCCTCCGCTCGACCGTCGCGCTTTCCGTCGCCATATCCCTCCGCTCGACCGTCGCGCTTTCCGTCGCCATACCCTTCCGTTCGACCGATTCCTATCCCATCGGCTAACGCAAGTTCCACTCGTCGAACTTCGCCCCCGCTCCACAAACCAAAAAAGCCTCGCATCTTCGCCCTCACGTTCTTAACGATAGGATATATTTTTTCCAAAAGATTCACGTCGTCGTCGGTCGTTATTTTGGGATAACCGAACAGTTTCAACCAAGTCTTCAGCCCGAAATCTTCCACGCGGGTCGGCGTTTGATCTTTACGCGTAGGTATGCGAATAAAAATCGTCGTCTTGCCGTCGTAGACAACCGTCGGATCGAACTGCGAAGTTTCACGATAAACGTCAAACCAAACGGAATCGTCGTCCCGAATAGGAAACGCCACGAAAACGATCACGACGACGGGTCGCAACGACGTATAATCGTCCCCTTCGTCCAGCTGTTCCGCGCGCAAACGATCCCCGTAAGCAAACATACGATCCCAGAAACCGGGTCTGTTCCGCTTTTGAATTTCTACGTCGTATACGACGCCCTCTTCGTCTTCGGCGCGCAAGTCGAGAATCAACGTTTTTTGACGCCGACGACGCTTCAAAACGTTCGGATTCTTCACGACCAAATTCTTTATTTCGTTCATCTTGGCGTTGCGCAACGCGCTGTTCACAAGATCGAAAAGACAGTTGTTGCCGTCTTCGTCTGGTCGACCGTCAAAAATATGATGAAAAACGTCGTCTTCGCAAAGCCAAAAGGGAATTTCGTCGACGCTCGGGATTGGATTGGCTTCGATGACGGCGTTATAACGCTTGATGCGGTTCTTAACGTCTAATCGTTTACGGAAATTAAACATTGCGTTCCTCGGCAATTTCGTCTAGCGCGTAAAGCGCGACATACTTGAAAATATAAATCTTTCTCCTATGAAAATCAAGCGGGTAGTTACAAAAAACGTAATATTTCAGTAGTTTGAAAAGCGACGTCCGCAGTAAAAAACGACGCCCATTTGTCAATTTTTCTTCAAACGGCTGAAATATCGCGTTAATTTAAAAATGAAAGACGTTGAAAGAGAGACCTAGCGAATCTAAACGACAAACGCTCGGCTAACGACAAAAAATCGCATAACCGAGCGTTTTAATTTAATTTTGCAGACGCCTCGCGCGAATCGCCGTCAAGAGGCTACTTGTTAACTCAACGGGGGTTGAGAACCTTGTATTTCGCCCAAACGCCCGGATCGGGTTCAAAGAGTTCGGCTTCTTCCGCCGACGGAGCCGTCAACGGACGAACGACGCGGAACCCGACGTAAGGCGCTTCGGTCATCCACCAAATGCTTTGCGGGAATTGCGGATCGTGTTCTTTCCAGTTCTTTTCGGAAACGATACGCGTATAGCTACGGCAGTCTTTCGGCTCGTGAGCGCAGGAACCGCCGCGCGCGATTTCGCCGAACATACCCTTGGCGACGAACGTCTTGGCGAGCGGCTTGGAAGGCGCGACGAAGGGCGTCTTCACCTTGCCTTTGGCGAAGTCTTCGTAGGCTTTCTTTTCGTATTGATCCATAACCCATTCGCAGACGTTGCCGTGCATATCGTACAAGCCCCAAGAATTAGGTTTTTTGCCCATAACCTTGTTGTAACCGTCGGGACTATTCGCAAGATACCAAGCGTAGTCTTCAAGATCGGATTCGTCGTCGCCAAATTCGTAGGCGGTGTCCGTGCCGCAACGGCAGGCGTATTCCCATTCGATTTCGGTCGGGAGACGATAGTAACGACCGGTCGTGGCGGTCAGCCACTTGCAATACATTTGCGCCGCGTAACGCGTCATACCGCTCGCGGGATAGCCTTCTTTATTGCTCTTGTCGTAACTGATCGTGCCGATGCTGTAAGGCGCGGTCGGCGCGGCGAGCGCGTCGGCGACGGCGTCGCGATCCGATTCCGACTTAACGGCGCCCGACTTACGAGCGTTCGCCAAATACAGAAGCGCGAAGAGCGAATATTCTTGCCACGTGACTTCGTGTTCTTCCATCCAGAAGGGCGCGACCTTCGTTTCAAAGGCGGGACCTTCGTCTTTTTCGCCGGAATCGGTGCCCATCTTGAACTTGCCGCCCTTGATCGGAACCATCTTGAATTTAATCGTTTCGCCGGCAATGTTCGTTTGCAACGTTTCTTCGTAAGCCTTCATATCGGCTTCGGTCGACGCTTCGGCGTCGGCGTTCGGAACGGCGTCGGCAAGCCATTCGGTTCCGTTTTTATAGGCGGGGTTGTCGCTGAAGTCTTGCGCAAGAGCCGCTTGCCCTACGAACGCAAAGACCGCGCAAATTGTAAATACGACGCTCTTTTTCATTATTGCTCCTCAATACGGTCGACGAACGCGAATACGTTCCTAATCTATCCGTTAAACAAACGCAAGCGAAATTTTCTTTCAAACGCGAATCGGGCAAAAAAGGAAAATCAGTCGAAACGCCCAGCGCCCTTTTCGCCAAAAACACGCTTCCCCTAAGTATAACACAAATCTGAAATATTGCCAAGTAGCGCCGCAAAAAACAGATAAAAAGACTAATTTAGAGAAAATTCGAAGACGAAAGAGAGCGGAAATCCGCCGACTTGTTTCTTGCGTAAATTCGGGTATATTGCTAACGTTAGCGTCAAAACGACGCATATTGACAACGCGCAACTTAAATATGAGTCAAAATGAACGAACAAAAAACAGAAGAACGCGCGACCTCGATCGCCGAATCGGAATCGCTGTTCCATATCCTCTACGAAAACGGACCGACGCTTGTCGTCGACAAACAGCCGGGCGTCCTTACCCAAGCGCCGATCGGCGTCGATTCGCTTGAATTTCGCGTCAAAGAATATATGAATCTTACGGAAAATCGCGTCGGTAAACGATACCTAGGACTTCCCCACAGGCTCGACCGTCCCGCCTCCGGCGTCTTGATATTCGCCAAGCACGCGCGCGCCGCGAGAAAACTTTCCGATCAATTCGAAGAGCGAACTATTACGAAAAAATATTGGGCGTTAGTTTCGGGCGTCGTGCCCGAAGACGAGGGAACGTGGTACGATTTTATGCGCAAAATACCCGGTCGCGCGGAAGCGGAGCTTGTCCCGCCGATTAATCCCGACGCGCGAGAGGCGATTCTGCATTTTCGCGTTTTGCAACGATTAAACGACGCGACGCTTTTGGAAATTCAACTTGAGACGGGTCGAACGCACCAGATTCGTCTGCAATGCTCTTCGCGCGGATTTCCGATCCTTGGCGACGAGCTTTACGGCTCCAAAGTTCCGTTTGGAACGCAATTTGAAGACGGGCGCGAGCGCGCGATCGCCCTGCACGCGCGCGAAATCTCGTTCGTCGATTTCCTCTCGAAAGAAAAAACGACGCTATGCGCGCCCCTCTATTCGGTCTGGAAAGACTGGATTCAGCCGGAAGGGGAAAAATTTATCGAAGAACTGTTCCTTGCGCCTAGAAATTACGTTACGAAGATTTGGGGCGAAGGCGAAACGAAAACTGAAGAATAAAGAACGGCAAGAGGGAGCTAATATGCGTGAAATAACAAACGTCGGCGCAAATATCGCCGAAAAATCGGCGCTCGTTTGGAACGTCGCGGACAAGTTGCGCGGACCTTTCAAGCCGCACGAATACGGGCTCGTGATTCTCCCGATGACGGTAGTCAAACGATTTCACGACTGCCTGATCCCGACGCGCGACGCCGTCCTCAAAAAATACGAGGAAGTCAAAGCGTTGCCTATGCGGGACGGTCTGCTCAAAAATGAATCCGGGTATCAATTCTACAACGTCTCCAAATTCGATTTCGACGCCCTGCTCGCCGACCCCGACAACGTCGAAGCGAATTTTCGCGCCTATCTTGACGGATTCTCCGAAAACGTTCAAGACGTCTTGAAAAAATTCGACTTCGATTCGATCGTTCGGAGACTTGTCGAAAGCAACGCGCTTTATCTTGTTCTCAAAGAATTTAATTCGCCCAAAGGATACCTCGGTCCCGATAAAATATCGGCAGTCGACTGCGGGTATATCTTCGAAGACCTTGTCCGTCGATTCAACGAAAGTTACGGCGAAGAAGCCGGAGCGCACTTCACTAGCCGCGACGTCGTTTATTTGATGACGGACCTACTCCTTGCCGACTTCGAATTCGACGGTTCCAATATCACCGTCTACGATATGACGATGGGAACCTCTCAAATGCTGTCGTGTATGGAAGAGCGAATCCGCGCACTCGACTCCGAAGCGACGGTAACCTGTTTCGGGCAAGAATTCAACCCGTCGACTTACGCGATCGCTAAAGCCGATATGATGATCCGAGGCGGAACGCCGGAAAATATGAGATATGGAGACACGTTGTCCGACGATCGATTCCCCAATTATCTTTTCGACCGCATTATCTCCAATCCCCCTTTCGGGATCGACTGGAAGCGCGAACAAAAAGCGGTCGAAGCTGAAGCAAAACTTGGCGACAAGGGGCGGTTTGCGCCCGGTCTCCCGAAAATTTCAGACGGTCAGCAACTCTTCGTATTAAACGGACTCGCCAAATTGACCGCCGACGGAAAAATGGCGATTATTCAAAACGGCTCGCCTCTATTTTCCGGCGACGCGGGCTCCGGTCCTTCAGAGATTCGACGCTATATTCTCGAAAACGACTGGCTTGAAACGATTATTCAGTTGAGCAACGACGCCTTTATGAACACAGGCATCGCGACTTATATTTGGGTGTGCAACAAGGCGAAGTCGGGCGAACGACGCGACAAAGTCCAACTAATCGACGCCTCACATTGCGCCAAACCGCGACGAAAAGCGATCGGTACGAAAAAATTCGACGTCGACGACGAATGCCGCGAGTTGATCGTCAGAGCTTACGGCGAATTTAAAAACGGAGTTTACGGCGACAAAAAGGACGTATATTGCGAAAGCAAAGTCTTCGACTATCGCGATTTCGGCTATCAAAAGATCGTCGTCGAACGTCCGCTAAGGGACGAAAAGGGCGACGTCGTCTTGAAAAAAGGCAAGCCCGCGCCGGACGCGTCCTTACGAGACACGGAAAACGTTCCAATAACCGAAGACGTCGACCAATATTTCGCTCGAGAAGTTTTGCCATACGCGCCGGACGCGTGGATCGACAAGAGCAAAACGAAAATCGGTTTTGAAATTCCAATGACGCGCTATTTTTACGAATATCAAGCGCCGGAAAGCGTCGAGTCCATCGTGGAAAGAATCAGGAAGCTCGAGCGGGAAATTACGGAAAACCTTCAAAAAATCTTCCCGAAAGAAAAACGGTGAGAAATCGGCG
>JAZUGM010000246.1:0-8028 GCA_045641205.1 Thermoguttaceae bacterium | reverse complement strand
TCAAGGGCGAATAAGGCGCGTTTGGCGCAAGTTTGCACGCCTCGTCGACGTCGCGCGGTTTTGCGCCGCCGAGCGCGCGAGTAGAAATCGGAACGCCTCGTTTACGCGCCGTTTCTTCGAGAACGCGCGCCAACTCGACGGAACGCGCCCAAACGGACGCGCCGTCGTCCAGCTTGCGTTTAAGACTTGCGGAATCGTCGAGCAGAATAGCGATCGGCGCCGACGTTTCGATTTGGCGGGATAATTGCGGCGCGGCAAGGAACCAGCACAAGAGCGACGCCGCGAGCAAACGCGCGCAAGTCGCAAGGGAAGGGCGCGCGCGTCGCGTCGATCGAAAAAGTCCGAGCGTCCACAGGCAAAAGAGCCAAAACAGACCCGTCGCGAAAAGTTCCCAAAGCGCGCGGTCGCTCGTCAAGCGCCAAGGCATGTTACTTTGACGCTCCGGCAAGCGCGACGCCCGCGACGACGAGCGCCAAGCCAAGCCCGATAGCCCAGCTAAAAGGCTCGCCGAACGCGACGACGCCGATCAAGCACAACGTCGCGGTTTGCGCCGTCGCCAGCAACGTCGACTTGAGAAGATAGACCCTGCGCAAACCTTCGATTTGGAAAAAGAACCCGACCATATTGGCGACGCCGGCCGCCAACGCGTACAACCAGCATTCCGGCGCGGGCGGAACCCACGCGCCGACGCCTTGCGTCGCCGTCAGGAATCCGCCGCAAAAGAACGCGCCGACTCCGGTGATCATAACCATCGTCAGCGTCGTCGGCGTTCGAACGCGTTTGACCTCTTTGGCTTCGTCGGGCGTTTGCGAACGCAAGACGTTGCGCATAATCGACAATTCGCCGCAATATCCGATCGCCGTCGAGACGACGAAGAGCAGTCCGAGACCTATAGTCGCGCCGTTCGTCGCGACGTTTTCGTCGCCCGACCCTGAAAAACAACTCAAAAGCCATACGGCGAGGATCATCAAGATCATCGAAACGACTTTGCTTCGCGAGACGCGCTCTTTTAACCAGACGGCGCCGACGATCGAAGAAAAGATCAGTTGAATCGCTTGAAGCAACGCCGTCGTCAACGCCAGTCCAAGAAGCGCGTACGCTTGCAAGTGCGGAATCGCCCCGATAAGTTGACAAACGACGCCCGCGACAAAGAGCGACAGAACGACGCGCCAACTTGGGAATTGGTATTTTCCGCGTAGGAACATAACGAGAATAATCGGCGTAACGCAAACGATAGTCGTCGTTTCCTTGACGGCTAAGGACCAGTTCGTACTGAGCGTCGAATAATTTGACAACGCGCGTAGCATGCTTAACGAAATCGTATAGCACAGCGCGGAACAGAGCATACTGCAAAATCCGAGCGTCTCTTCGTTCCAGCGTCTCTTGGGAACGACGACGCCCGTTGACATTTCCGTTTCTTCGTTGACGTCCATTTTTTTATTCTCCGACCTTAGTTTCGGCGTTGCAATCCGCCAACTTCTTTAAAAAATCGTCGTAACTTTCACATTCGTCGCCGACGTCGGAAAGCCTATTCAAAGTCTCGGAAGAATCGATCTCGTTCAAGAGAGCCAGCGAAGTCGCGACGGGTTTGTTAAACCGAAAAAACAACGTTTTGGCGATCACTTTACGTTCCGCCGCTAATCTTCTAGTCGTTAATGATCGTAACTCTTCGTTCTGAGATCGCAACTTTTCGTCTTGAGATCGTATTACGGCTTCCCTGGCGCGTATTTCTTCCTCAAATTCATAGACGCGGGACGCTTGATCGTGCCAGTACCGTTCCTTCGCCTGCAAAAGTTCGCGTTCAGCCTTGGTTCCGATAAACATTGTCGCCTCCTGAAGAATTTCAGACTTTTACGAATCTGAATCTTGACCGACGTAATTTCCAACTTGTTCTAGTGGGAAAAAACAAGAAATTGCATTCGTTTCAAGCCTTGACCGTACAATTAGCCAAATGTTTCAAAAAATCGTCGTAGTCCTTACATTCGTCGCTAATATCGGAAAGCCTGTTTAAGGTTTCGGAAGAATCGATCGCGTCCAAAAGAGCTAGCGACGCCGCGACGGGTTTATTAAACCGAAAACTCAACGTTTTGGCGATTATTTTACGCTCCGCCGCTAACCTCTCCGTCGTTACAGATCGTAACTGCTCGCCTTGCGATCGTAACTGGTCGTCTCGTGATCGTAATTGCTCGCCCTGAGATCGTAATTGCTCCCCTTGAGATCGTATCGTTTCGTCTCGCGTACGTATCGCGGCGTCCTTGGCTCGTATTTCTTCCTCGTATTCATAGACGCGCGACGCCTGATCGTGCCAGTACCGTTCCTTTGCCTGAATAAGTTCGTGTTCATATTTCGTTCCGGCAAACATTTTCACATCCTGAAGAATTTCTGTAGCGCCCGAAGTCGAACGTTCGATCAACTCAATTTCTTCGTCGCTCAAATACGGGTAAAAAGCGATAAGATCGATCCAATTTAACAGTTCTGGGTCGTTAATTCCAATAGGTTTTTCGTCCCTACTTGTCGGAAGGCGCACAAAAATATTGATTGCGTCCTCGTAACCCAACCCCGAGTCGAGCGTAGAACGATACTTCCATACGTCGAACCAAACGTCGGGACGCGCGGAATCGATCGGAAAAGTCGTCAAAGAAATTCCGACGGTTCGTTTGAGCCTATGATACGCGGCGCTCCGTTCCAGCTGGTCGACGTGTAGTCGAAACGTGTAGTAAACGGCGCGACCGACGTAATACTTTTCACGTCGGCATTGCATTTCGACGTCGTACTCGCGTTCCTCTTCGTCGACGACGCGGACGTCAAGTATGGGCTCCTTTTCGTTTTTCCACGTTTCCAATAAAAAGGGGTTCTTAAGCGTCAACGATTTAACCTGAGGCAAACGCGCCTCTCGAAGGATGGCGTTCAAAAGCCCCATAAGCGAGACCGACAAGCGTTCCGCGCCAAAAAGCGCGCGGAAAACAACGTCGTCGGACAATTTTAAAACGCTTCGATTCAACGTTCGACCTCCTTTCTAAAAATACAAGCGTAATTGTTAAAATAAACGCCGCGTCATTCGCGCTCGCTACGTTTCTGATAATCGCCCCAAAGAGGAACGTTCAAATCGATCCAACACTTGAGCGCCTGTTCTTCCGCAGATTCTAATTTGACGCCGCGATGATTGGCGTCTTGTAGGACGTTCCACAATTTGCTTTGGAACGTTCCAAATGAATACGGAGCCGCCTTCGTAGTCTTGCCCGCGCCCCACGTGTAGTCGAAGTAGTGAACGTCGCCGCTCGAAATCAACGAACGATAGGAGGCGGGAATCTTGTTTGCGTCGAGCGCGCTTGTTAAATCGATTTGGCGCGGATTCGTCGAGGCGGTTTCCGACGTATGACATTCGACGCACTTGGCGTCTAAGACCGGCTGAACGGTCTTTTCGTACCAGAAGGGACCGGCGCCCCAAGGAGGAGCGACAAGACTTTGCGAAACGCCGCCGGACGCGAGCGTCAATCCGCCTTCGGGCGTACTGAGTCGGCTTTCGTGACAACCGACGCAAGAACGTTGTTCGCCCGCGCGGAGCTGAACGACCGAACGCATACGCTGAATTTCGTTGTAATTTTCGTCGAGTAGCTCGAAGAAAAGGACTTTTTCGGCGGGCGCGAGGAAATCGACGCTGCCGTCCTCTTCGATTTCGACCGTTCCCAAGACTCCCTTGGCGACGTAAGACGACCAGCCGAACGCGCCTTGCAAGACGTCGACGGGCGAGGCGTAATATTCCATAAAGGGCTCGTGATCCGCTTGATAGGTTCCGTCGGGCATTTGCGCGAGGGGCGTCGGCAATTCCTGACAGACGCGCAAATACTTCGCCTTGCCCGGCTCGACCTGACCTTCAAGCCCGCGATAGACGTTCGCGACGGAGAAACGTCCCAATTTTTCTTGCGCCAAATTCGGTTCGATCGCGCTTTTCACGACGGGCGGAACTTCGCGCGATCCGAAAGGTTGCGGACAAATCGTGTCGATCGCGTCGTCGATCGTCAACAATTCGCGATTGCCGAAACGGTCGATAAGGTAGAGTCCGAAACGCTCGAAAGGCGCGTGCGCGACAAGCAAGACGTCGCGCGAGATCGGGAAAGGCTCGCGGAACGTCTCCGAACGTGCCCAGAAACCGGGCCAAGGAACTTCGGGCGTGATCGAACGAATCGCGGAAGGATTGTGCGGTCCTTTCGCTTGGTCTAGCAACGCGACGGGACCGTTTAAATCGCCGAAGTGCGAAATTAATACGCAACTCACGTCGTCTGAATCGGGGACGCGTCGACCATTCGCGTAACCTTGCGGCAGATTGATCGTATTGCCGAAAGTCAGTTCGGGCGCCGTTCCGTCGGAACGAATCGTCCAGAGCGTGTGCCCGTAGTCGGCGCCTTTGTCGACGTATTCGGAGCGCGTCCAGAGCAAACGCCCGTCGTCGCAGACGGACGGCGCAAATTCCGACAAGTTCGCAAAAGAAAGCGGAGTAATGTCGCCGCCGTCTTTGTTCATACGATGCAGTACGAACGCTTGCGGACGCCAGCAGATGAACTTCTTTTTACAGCGCGTCGAAATAAACGCCAATGCGCCGTCGGGCAGTTCCGTCGGCCAGAAATCGTGGAAAGGACCGTCGGCGCTGATTCGTCGCGTTTTCCCGGTCGACAAATCGAGTTCGTAGATGCGGAAATATTCGTTTTGATTAGCGCGCAACGCGTAATAAATCTTCGTCGCGTCGAAACTTGCCGACGGGTTGCGTATTACGCCGTCGCCCGCTTGGACAATTTCGCGCGTCGTCGCGCGTTCCGGCGCAAGTCGACCGTTTTCACGCGGAATGTCGATCAAGACGACCGCGCCGCCCGGCGCCCATTGCGAATCAAACAAGTCGCTGTAATTGTGCGACGGCCAGAACGGGTTGCGTTTATTCGCTAAAATATGCTCGACCGGCTCAAGTTCCTCGCACGCGAGGAAAAACTCGCGTTTGAGTATTCGCAATTTCCAAAAGAGCGCGCGCTCGTCCCCTTGCGCGTCTTTTCGAAGCGCGCGATATTCTTTCCAGAGCGCGAGGACGCGCGTTTGATATTCGTCTTGCGGTTCCAGCGCGTCGAAATACCGCGCTAAATCTTCGCGTTCGTTCGGCAAATTCAGCGCCTTGACTTCGGCTTCGACGTCGACGTAACGCGGATTGGCGACGCCGGGCGTCGCGACGCGCTTGACGAAATCGCGAGCGTCAAGATCGACTTCGGAATTACCCGACGCGCGTTCGAAGGAGTCTTTCAGTTGACAGAAGGGGCGATAACAGGGATCGTATTGGAACCCTACGAGACGGAAAGCTGTTCCGAATTCTTTTTCGTTGACGTTCCAAATTACCTCCGGACCGACTTCGCCGAAATTTCCTTGAATTTCAAAGTCGACGGGCTTGCCCGGTTCCAGCTTGATTTCCGTCGAATCGACGACCAGCGTCGTTCCGTTCGCGTTCGTCGCTTCCAAGCGCACCGCGAATTTTGCGTCGTCGTCGACGCCTTGGATCGACGCGGAAAAATCGGCGGGTCTGAAATGAACGGGACGTCCGCCGTTAGGAACCCATCGCGCGCCGATCGCCAGTCCGACGTAAACGCCACGCGTCGTCGCTTCGGGCGTCCATTCGAGCGGAATCGACGTTTCAAGCTCGCCGGTCGCCGCGTCGTATCGACCTTGCAATTCGAATTCCGCGCCCGACTCGCGTCCGTCGAACGCGTCGACTTGCTTCCAATAAATTTTGCCGTCTCGAACGAGAATCAAGCCGCGCGTCGGGATATTTTCCGACGAAACAAGCGCGCGATTTTCCGAAAGAAAACGATTTCCCGAGAGGCGCAAATAGAGCGATTTTCCCGCGATAGCCGCGCGCGCCGTCTGTGCGACGACGGGACCGTTTTCGAAGGAACCCGCCGCGAACGCCCAAACCGTCCCTGCGGAGGCGCGTTTCCAAAACGCTTCGTCGTTTTCGTCGGTCGGCGCTTGCTCAAAGGTCGGAAGGGGCGCGACGATTTCCGGCTTATGAAGCGGCTCGACGTACTCCGGATAATGCCGTTGTAAGAGCCAAGGCTCGCAGTCGGCGAAACCGGCGATTTTTAACAGCGCGTTTTCTTCGCCAAGAAACGCGTTTTGAAGCGCCAAGTCGTAATTCGAAAGGGTCGAATTCGTTTTAGCGCTCGTCGCGCGCGCCAAGTCGATCGCCGCGCCTTGAGGAACTTCCGTAAACCAATTCGATCCGGCTTGGGAAAGACCGCCCGCGCTTACGTTCGCCGTTACGCCGCGAATCTTAGCGACGCAAGACCAGCTTTGTCCGTCGTCGGAAAGTTGGATCGCGACGTCGAGAGGAACGCGGTCGACAAATCGTCCTTCGCGATCGCGCGAATAGACGACGCGCGCAATTTCAACCGGCTCGTTCCATTCGATTTGAACCCATTGCGGGGCGTCTTTCGTCGGCTCGTCTTCGGCGACCCAAGAGGCGGAATTGCCGAATTTTCCGTCGACGACGTTGGCGATTTGATGAATCTCGTAACCGGGAATACAGGACGAGGCGTCGACCTTTTTCACGTCGGCGAGCGCGAGATTGGGCGCATCGTTGGGCGCATCGTTGGGCGTATCGTTGGACGTATCGTTGGGCGTATCGTTGGGCGTATCGTTGGCGTCGGAACCGAAAATTTGCAATTCGTCGATCGCGGGCGTTCCGTTTTGCGACGAGAATATCTCAAAGCGGAGGAACTTCGCCGCGCGAGATTCAAAATCGACGACGTTGGCTCTATCGGGACGAACTTGTCGAAAAGAACCTTCGGACGCCTCTCGCCCGAAAGACGCGGCAAACGTCGCGCCTAAAAACAGGGCGAAAACAGCGAAAAGGAAGACGCGCGCGCAGGTTGGCGACTTATGAACGAACGGCATAGGACTACTCCGCAAAACGTTGAAAAAAACGGCGACGCGTCGAAAGGAACGCGATTTTCCCTATTATAACTTCTCGTCGACGTCTTTTCCAGAAGTCGCTGGAAAAATTTTTGCAAGACGCCCCGTTTTTGTTGAAAAGAAATTCTTTTCCTATATAATAGAATTACCGAGGATGTGGAATCGCGCGTAAACGCGCGTTTGACCGAACACTTACAACCGCGAGAAACGTAATGTCTTGTCATCATATTTACTTAGTCGCGACCGTCTTTGCGACGGCGCTTGTCGGCGCTTTGCATACGTCGACCGAACAGGCGCGCGCTCAGGGCGTCGCCTCGATTTATTCCGCTATTTCCGGTCCGACTTTGCCCCAAGAACAAGGCGAGGAAGCGGAAAGTTACGTCGACCCGTCCGATTTTCTACTTGATCGCGAAGGCAAATACTTCTTCGTTTCCGGGTGGGCTTCGTCGCAACTGAGACGCGTTCGCGCCGACGGCTCCGAAAACGCGGAAATTTTGTCCTTAGATTTTAAACCTTTCAAGATGCGATTTATGCCCGACGAAACGCGCGTCGCGATCGTCGGAGGAGAGGAAAACGGCAAATTGGCGATCGTCGAAATTGCCGACGCGCAGGGCGCGCCTCTGCCGATGCGCGTCGTCGCCGAATACGACGCGGGACACTCGCCCGCCGACGTCTCCGCACGTAAAACGGCGGACGGAGTCGAACGCGTTTACGTTGCGGATCGTTTCCGCGGAAAACTTCTTGAAATCGACCCGACGAACGGCGAAACGACCCGTTTTTGGGAAGTCGGACGCGAGCCGTTTTGTATCGAGCCGACTCCCGACGGAAAGAAGCTGGTCGTCGCCGACCGTATTACCGAAATGAAGGCGAATCAGTCTTTCTCTTGCGCGAAAGTTTTTGTGATCGATTTGGACTCCGGCGAAATGAAGTCGACCGCGCTTCTCAACGGACATAACACGCTCGAAGACATAGCGATTTCCGCCGACGGCAAATACGCGTTTATCGCGGCCGTCCAGTGCAGTTATCTCTCGATAACGAGTCAAGTTTCCGGCGGTTGGACTTCCGAAAACTGCGTTTTAG
>JAZUGM010000245.1:0-9304 GCA_045641205.1 Thermoguttaceae bacterium | reverse complement strand
CTGTATCGTCCTTCGTTTTCCTCAAACATCGCAAACAACGATCAATAATATTTTGTCGATAACCGACTCCAACGTTCTGGAATCGATTTTTAACTTTGCCTGCACTTCGGATTCACTCGACAGCTTTCAAAGGGATATTCGAGGAATTGCGCCGATAAGCTGACTTGCAAAGACTACGTCTTTTGGGCGTTTAACGTTCAATAGACGCGCGCGTTTCCTCAGACGATTACAGAAGAAGAAACGCGACGAAGAAGAACGGAATATTTTATCGTCCTTTTGTATATTTTGACAATGTTTGCCGCGTTTTGGGTTAGAGACTGGAGGTTTGTTCTTGTCTGTTTTCCGATTTCCTTTGTTGAGTATCGTTTACTAAACGACGCGTTGCCTTTTCGCGTATGGGGGGCGTTTTTCGCAAAGCGGAAAACGCTCGACGGCGAATGATCGAGTTAAGACGTCGGACGACTCCCGTCGACAATAAACGCTGGAATTTTGAACGCGTCGTAAACGGTTGCTGAAAAATTCAACGCTCCTTCTAAGTCGACTTTTCTTTGACGGCGCGGTTATATTTCGAATATGCCATATTTTGTTTTTCATCATAAAAGTTTAACGTAGAGGTTGAAAATGTCGCGTTTTCTAGTCCTTTTCTTGTTCGTCGCTTCTTGCGTCGCGTCCGCCGCTTGGTTAAACGCCGACGAGCCGACTCCAAACGACGCCTCCGTCGCGACGACGATCGCCGATTTTCAAGACGCGGGCTTGCCCGACGAAATTCTCTTTGCCGTGCGTAAGCCGAGTATCGACGGGCATTGGTACGGCAACATCGGATATTATTCTTTCAACGAAAACAGCTGGACGTTTCCTAAAGGTTCCGGGGGCGCGTTGCGCGCTTACAATCTGAAAACGAAAGAGACGCGGACGATTTTCGAAGACCCGAAGGGGAATATTCGCGATCCGCAACTTCATTACGACGGACAAAAGATCGTCTTTTCCTACTTGCCCGAAGGCGCCGATCATTATTCCCTTTACGAAATAAATCTTGACGGCTCGAATCTTAAGCGTCTGACCGGTTGGGAAAAAGAACGGCTCGAGCCGGGCGGAGAAGAAAAATACGGAGATCGACTCGACGGCTGGGACGACATTGAGCCGTCTTATATGCCCGACGATTCGATCGTTTTCTGCTCGTCGCGCGTGAATCGCTACGTTCAGTGCTGGGTTTCGCAAGTCGCGACCGTTCACCGTTGCAATTCCGACGGAACGAACGTCCGCGAACTCTCTTGCAACGTCGAACAAGACAACACGCCTTGGCCTCTTGCCAACGGACAAATTATCTATATGCGTTGGGAATACGTCGACCGCAACCATTTGACGTTTCACCACTTGTGGACGATGAATCCCGACGGAACGAAACAGATGGTCTATTACGGGAATCAGAAGCCCGGCGGCGTTTTTCTCGACGCGAAATCCGTGCCCGACTCTGGGAAGGCGGTCGGCGTTTTTTCGCCGGGGCACGGTATGAAGGAACATTACGGACGAATCGCGCTTTTCTCCCCGACGCTTGGTCCGGACGCGCCCGAGGGCGTGACCTTTATTTCGAAAACAAACGATTTTACCGATCCGTGGGCGTTTTCCGAGGAACATTTTCTCGCCGCGTCGCGTACAAAAATCGTGTTGCTTGACGGCGAAGGGAACGTTACGCCGATTTACGAACTGCCCGAAGCCGACGTCAAAGCCGGGTATTGGATCGGCGAGCCGCGCCCCGTAATGGAACGACCGCGCGAGCCGATTATCGCCGATCAAACCGATCCGAAAAAGTCGACGGGCACGTTCGTTTTGAGCAATTTTTACAGCGGGCGCAAGACTAGCGGTTTGAAGCCGGGCACGGTCAAAGAACTGTTGATTTACGAAGTTTTGCCGAAGCCGATCAACTATTCCGGCGCGATGTCCGAGACGTCGAGCGGCGGCGCGTTCTCCGTCGAGCGTTTGCTCGGTTCCGTGCCCGTTTCGGAAGACGGTTCCGCATATTTCAACGCGCCCGCGTTGAGATCGCTCTTTTTTGTCGCGCTTGACGAGAACGGTCGTTGCGTGAAACGAATGCACTCTTTTACGTCGGTAATGCCTGGCGAAAAGAACAGTTGCATCGGCTGTCACGAAGACCGCGCCGAAGCGCCGAAACAAGAGGACGGGATTCGTTTGGCGCAACTGACGCGTTATAGTAAGCCCGTCGACCCGACGCCGATTCCCGACGTACCGGAAATTATCGACTATATGCGCGACGTCCAGCCGATTTTGGACAAACATTGCCTCGAGTGTCACAATCCCGACCGCGAAGAAGGCGGGTTCAATATTTCCGGGCATTGGGCGCCCCTTTACACGATCGGCTATCAACAAATGTCGTGGCGCGAGCTATTTGGCGACAATCGCGTAATGTTGCCCTACGCGGAACACGAAAAGAGCAATTTTGCGCCCTACGAAATCGGCTCGGGCTCGAGTCGACTCTTGAAGCTGATGGAAGAAGGGCACGGCGTTTGCAAACTTTCCGAACACGAATTGAAACTAATTCGCTTTTGGCTCGATTCCGGCGCGACTTACGCGGGCGTTTACGCTTGTAATTCGCACGGATCGATCGGCAATTACGTAATGAACGTCAATTCGCGCGACGACAAAGATTGGTCGGAGCTTGCCGCTTACGAAGACGTCTTGACGCGACGTTGCGACGAGTGCCACGCGCCGACGCCCGAGTCTAAGAAAGTCGGCTCGTATGGTCAGCCCGCGCAGTTTTACGTCTTGTATTATCCGCCTGAAAAGCATCAGAAGAATATGTTTGTCGCAAGAAGTATGGCGCAAGACGGCGGAAGATTCAATCGACACGTTATTTTCGACCTTTCCTACCCGGAACAGTCGAAAGTCGCGCGCGCTCCCCTTTCGAAAGAACAGGGCGGCTTGGGCGTCTGCGAGGCGAAGAGCGGAAAGAAAATCTTTGCCGACAAAAACGACCCCGATTATCAAAAAATCGTCGATTACGTCGCGAGAGGACGACGTTATATTTTGGAAGAAAACAACCGTTTTACGATGGCGTTTGAGTCGCCAAACAACGGCGAAAATTGCCCGAAGCGGTTCGTCCCCCGCGCCGATTACGCGCGAGAATTGAAGCGCTACGGGATTTTGCCGCCCGATCACGACTTGAAAGCGTCTATCGATCCTTACGAAGTCGAACTCAAATATTGGGAGTCGATTCAATACGTAGTCCCGAAAGAATAACGCCGTCCGATTCAACCAAGCCGCTTGTCGTCGACGAGCGGCTTGACGTCGACGAGTACAAAAAAGGAAACGACAATGAAACATAATCGACCTTTGTTGAACGCGCGTTTTTACGCGTTGTTATTTGCGTCGTTCGCGCTTTTTTTCGGCGCGTTCCAGAACGCTCGTAGCGCCGACTGGCGCCCTGAAGACCGCTGGTTTTACGCGTCCTTTGGAGTCGGCTCCGACGCGCAAGCCGAGGAGCTTATTTCGTTAATCGAGCGCGGCTCGAAAGTCGGACTCAACGGCGTACTTTGGGCGATCGGCTGGGAAAGTTGCGAGGATTGGTCTTCTGAAACGCGCGCGCGATTCGAACGGATTAAAAACGCCGCCGACGCAAACGACGTCGAAATTATTCCGATTTTGTGGTCGGTCGGATACGGAACAATGCTCGGCAAAAATTCGAATCTTGCCGAAGGCTTGCCCGTCAAAGATTTGCCGATGATCGCGCGCGACGGAAAAATTACTTTTGCGCCCGAAGACGTCGCGATTCCTAACGGCGATATGGAAGAATGGAACGAGAATCGACTTGTCGGCGCCGGGTTCCACGACAAGCCGGGTTCCGTTTCTTTCCGCGACGACAAGACCGTTCGTTCGGGCAAGTCGTCGATTCGATTCGAAAATTTTGGTTCCGACAAATATGGACACGGGCGTTTGCTTCAAGAAGTCGAATTGACGCCGGGTCGAATTTATCGCGCTTCGATTTGGATCAAGGCGGAAAAGGTCAAAGGAACCTTGATGCTACAAGTTTACGATATGGACGGCGCGCAACTTACGACCGCGCGTCCTACGGTCGAGACCGACGACGCCGGGCGCGGCTCTTGCGATTGGACGCGCGTCGCGACGGTCTTTCGCGTTCCGGCAAACGGAAGAGTCCGTGTTTATTCGGGCGTTTGGGAAGGAAAAGAGGGAACCTTCTGGCTCGATAACGCGACGGTCGAGCCGGTCGGTTTAGTCAATCCGCTCCAAAGACCCGGAACGCCGATCGAAGTTGCAAGCGACGACGGAAAAATCGTTTACGAAGAAGGAAAAGACTGGATTTTGCCGAAGTTTCCTTTGAAGCCTTGGAATCCCGACGCCGAATCGGTCGAGTTGACGATCCCCGAAGGAAGCCGAATCCAAGAGGGCGAAAAATTGAGCGTCGATTTCTATTATCCGCCCCTTGTCGGCGCCCCGCAAATTGGAACTTGTATGTCGGAGCCGGAACTTTACGAGCTTTTTGAGCGGAACGCGCAAGAGATCGTCAAAATTTTGAATCCGAAAAAATGGTTTCTAAGTATGGACGAAATACGTTGCGCGGGCACGTGTCGCGCGTGCAAAGATCGGGGAATTTCGCTCGCCGCCATTTTGGGCGACTGCGTGACGCGTCAATACGAAATTATCCGAAAAGCCAAGCCGGGCGCCGAGGTCTATATTTGGTCCGATATGCTCGACCCGAACCATAACGCGCACGATAATTATTACGTTTGCGACGGCGATTATACCGGCGTTTGGGATTTGATTCCGAAAGATTTGATTATCAGTTGTTGGTATTACGAGAAGCGCGAGGCAAGCCTGAAATTCTTTTCCGAGCGCGGGTTCCGCACGCAAGGCGCCGCCTATTATGATACGGACGATCTAAACGGTTGCGTCGATTGGTTCGAAGAATGCGCCAAGACGCCTAAATGCTCGGGCATAATGTACACGACTTGGCGCCATAAATACGATCTGCTCGAAGGATTCGGCAAAATGATCGAAAACGGCGGGAAGTTGTAATTCTTTAATCGACGATTCGCCGACGTTTGCGGAAAACCGCGCGTCGCGTCGTTTGAAATTCGGACGTTTTATTTGCAAGCGCCTTTTTACGGCTCTTAACAAAAGGGGCTTTTATTGGTATACTCTAGGCGCGGGCGCGTCGGCGCCTCAATTAAAGACGTCGTGGGCGTTCCAATCTAACCGCCGCAATTCTTACGGAGGTTGGGTTGGAACGTCGAGCGAAGCCGTAATATTGCATATTCGGTTAAGAACCCCAAAAAACGACGATTCTAGGCGCGCATCCGCGAATCGGCGCGCTTATAATCCAATATCAACGCCTTTCATTAGGCGACTTTTCGAGGATGCTTTCCGTGAACGCTTACAAAATAATTGCCCAAGGTTAGGCGTTTTCGCTCGTGCCCACGATATAAGGATATGCCGACTTCCCTTTTTCAATACGAGATGTTGCCGACGACTTGGTTTTACCTTTCGTCGCTGTTGATTCTCGCCGCGTTTTTTCGCTTTAATCGCGTGTTGAGCGTTCGTAATTTCGACGTCGTTCTCTTACTCGCGACGACGCCCGGCTTGATCTACGTCGCAATGGGCTCGGTGAAACAGGGCTATCGTTGTCTCTGGTTCGTCGATCTCGCGCTCTTTATTCGCCTGTTTTTCGACGCGTTCCTCCTTCGTCGTCCGTTACTCGAGCCGAATTTGAATCATACGGGTTTGGCTTTTTCTTGCGTCGCGGCGTCCGCCTTTATCGTTCCTAATCTTTTTCTCAATCGCGGAGACGCTTGCGATTCTCCGCGCGCGTGGCGCCTCGAACAAATTCTCTCGGCGGCGGAAGAATCGAACCCTGAAAAATCCGCCGTTGAAAACTGGCCCGGCTATCCTCCTTTCCTCGCGGCGACTCAATCGGCGAATCGTTTTTTCGCCCCGTCGCAAGAATCGTGGAAACGCGCGCTCGACGAAACGCGCGACGCGCGCGCCGCCGACGACGAATTCGATTTTTTCGGAACGACTCTGACGCTCGACGAGGAAACGCGCGCGCGTCGTCCTTTTGCGCGGGTCGTTCGTAGAGCGTCCGGCGTCGCCAAAGAATCGGCGTTCGACGCAAAAGAAGAAGAATTTGACGAATTGCGCGCGGCGCCGTCGATTCCGGTCGCCTCGGCGGCGCCGCTCGCTCCAAGCGCGCGCGACGACGAACGCAAATCTCCAACGACGAAAAGTTCCGTCCAACCCGGCGCCGATTCAAACTTGGAAACGCGCGCGAATAGTCTAAGCGCCGAACGCGTTTCTTCCTCGCCAAACGCGACGGACTCCGACAAAATTGAACGACAGACTTTGTCGCAAGGGGGGATTCTGTTGATTTTATGCGTTTGCGCCCTGCAAATTGGAATCGTCGTTCTCGTCGCGACGATCGGACGCGCGCATTTCGGATCGTTGCAGACCGGCTTGGCGGCGGCGTTGATCTATCTGTTGCTTCCCTACATCAATCAATTTTCAGCGCGTCTCGATCATCTCGCGCCCGCCTTGGCGATTCTCCTTGCGGTCGCGTTCTACCGCCGTCCTTTTATAGCGGGCGCCGCGCTCGGAATCGCGGGTATGCTCGTGTTTTATCCGTTTTTCCTCCTTCCGCTGTGGTTAAGTTTCTACTGGAAAAAAGGCGCGGTTCGATTTGCGTTTGGAACGTCGGCGTCTATTTTAACCCTTTCCGTCCTTTTGCTCCTCTTTCTCGATCCAGAAATTGGCTATGGCGCCGCGCTTGCGTCGACCTTCGGGCGTCATTCGCTTTTTCTAGCCTGCGCCGACGGCATATGGGAATATTGGTCTCGCATATATCGCATTCCGTTGATCGCGCTCTATTTCGTTTTCGTCGTCGCGTTCGCGCTTTGGACCCCGCGCCGCAACTTGGCGACGCTTATCGCCTATTCCGCCGCGTTGCTGGTCGCGACTCAATTTTGGCAAGGCAGACAGGGCGGACTGTATATGGCGTGGTATTTGCCGCTGATCGTTTTAACCTTTTTTCGACCGAATCTTGACGACAGAACGGCGCCCAACGTCGTCGTCGACGTCGGATAAACGCCGCGTCGCGCGTAAAATATGGCAAAAAAGCCTCGACGTCTCAACTAGCAACTTGCGCGTTTACGATAAAAAGGTTAAAATACGCGAACGTAATTCACACGATTCGCCGGACAACGTTCACTGAAGACGCTTAGTCGTCGGAGCGCGAAACAGATGAAAAAGAATCAAACCAACGCGTTCGACTGGACGTTAATTCAATGGGCGCGTTCTTGCGAAGAAGCGAAAATAATCGACGCGTCAAAGGTCGATCGCGAATTAGAAATAGAACGAGACGATCAAGGGCGCTTGATCGATCCAGAATCGTGTTTGAGCGAACGCGCGCGACGAATCCTGGATTCGCTTAATCTGTCGTACAAGCGCCAGTACGAACGATCGCTCGCAATCAAAATCTTTTCGTGCTGTCTTGTCGTCGCTTTGGGCGCGCTCGTCTTTCCAATGGCGCGCGTCGAGCGACTCTTGGGCGACGACGTAAATTTGGCGGGTCCGTTTTTCTTCTTCGTCGTCGGACAGATTTTCTTTTTGTCCGTTTCGTTGGTTTTGTCTTGCGTTTTGGTCGTTCAAGCGTTCTTGCGTCGCCTATGCGGCAAAACGCGTCCTAAAACTTTCGGCGAAAAACTTGTCGAGAGCCTGTCGAACGTCGTCGGCGAAATCGTGCTGTTCGTTTTACGCAAACAAATCGCCTTTGCGCGCTACTTGCAACAAGAACGACCGCTTGAATCGGCGCTTTCGCGTCGACGCGTTCCGAAGAAATCCGACGGATCGAACGAACCGCGCGAAGACACGCTCGAACTCAAAGGACGCGCGTTGTTTTGGGACGTCGTGTTTTCTCGTCCTCGGTTCCTGTTCTTTTGGGGCGGAACCCTCTCGCAACTCTTTTGGACCTCCTGTTCGTTTTGCGTCCTAATCATTCTCGGCGCGCGTATGCAAAGCGAACGTTACGACTACCGTTGGCGAACGTCGCTTGAAAATCGCAACGTAGTGACGAAAGTCGTCAAAGGGCTGGAGCCTTCCGTCGCTTGGCTGGGAATCAAGCCGCTGAAGAAAAGCGACGTCGAAAGCCTCTTTAAAGAAAACGACGTTCCTTTGGAAACGACTGAAAACGTTCGACTTACTGATTCGTCAGTCGAAGAGAACGAGGCGACTCAACGGGAAAGCGCGCGCGCGCGTTGGTCCTTTTTCTTGTTGAGCGTCGTTTTCGTCTGGTGCGTTTTGCCCCGCGCCGTCCTTTGCGCTATTAATTACGTCTTTTACAGGTTCGCCCTTCGCGATTTTCGCCCTAAATTAGAGGAGCCTTATTTCAAAAAGATTCAAGAGAACGTCGAGCTTCGTCCTTCGCGAACGGAATCTCAAGTCGTCGACGACCAAGACGTCCTCTTGGAAACGCCGCCTTCCCTTCCCCAAGTTACGACAAATTACGACGAAATCGTCGCAAGATCGAACTTGCGCGCGGCGCTAATCGGCGGCGACGTTCTGAAAAAAGAACCCGTTGAAGAAACGGAAACTTCCCTAACGGCGAAAGACGTCGCGCCCGCGTCGTCCGAAACGCCTGAAATCGAAGAATCGGCGCCGACGTCGGAAGAGGCGTTCCAAGAAGACGCGAACGTTCCGTCGAGCGTTTCGAAAGATATTGAAACGTCTGAAGTCGATTTGGAACGTCCGCACGAGGAAAAGTCGATAGACGCCCTTTCGGCAGACTCGAGTCAAGCGGAACAAACGCTCGTCGAACGCGCGGAGGAACCGAAAGCGCCTATCGAGCCTAAAATTGTCGCAAAATCGTCTTTCGTCGAAGCGCCCAAGCCTCAAGCGCGCCGCGCAGACGCCGTCTTGGCGCTTGGCTACGACGCTTCGTTGCGCGACGAATTGTGGCGCGATCTATTGCCGACGCGTTCCGACGTTTTCGTCTTTGGCGACGTCGCCGACGATCCGACGATTAAAAAACGTTTGCGCGCGTTGTTGCAAGAGCGCGGCGCGTCCGTCTCTCTTTGCGCTCTTGTTTCCGACGTCTCCCTTCCGCCCGCGCGACATTTTACGCGTTTCCTGCGCGACGCGTTAATTGCCGACGCGCCCAACGCGCGATCGGTCGTCGTTCTTTCCGAAGGCGAAAAGCTCCGTCAAAAATTCGGCGCGAATACGAGCGCCGTCGCGGAACGGCTCGCCGATTGGAAACGAACGCTCGAAGCGCTCGCCAACG
>JAZUGM010000244.1:0-24028 GCA_045641205.1 Thermoguttaceae bacterium | reverse complement strand
CCGCGTATCGTTGATACGCGCCCTTTCGTGAACGCTTATAAAGGATAAAGCGATTTCGTTCTACCGTTGCAGACGAATTTCTCCTGAAACTATGACCGTTACGGCGCGTCCCTTCATTTTGCGCCCCAAGTAAGGCGTGTTCTTGCTCTTTGAAGAAATTGTCGATTCGTCGTAGACCCATTCCAAATTCGGATCGATAATCGTAACGTCGGCGTCGCGACCGGGTTCAAGCGTTCCCTTGGACAAACGTAGAATCTTCGCCGGATTGAGCGCCATTTTTTCGATAAGTTGCGACCAAGACAATTTGCCCGAATCGACGAGCGTTTCGATCACGAGCGGAAGCGCCGACTCTAGCCCGATGATTCCAAAGGGCGCGACGGAGATTTCGCGCTGCTTCTTTTCCGCCGCGTGCGGGGCGTGGTCGGTCGCGATAACGTCGATCGTTCCGTCGACAAGCCCTTCGACGCAGGCTTGAACGTGATCCTTGCTTCTCAAAGGCGGATTCATCTTGTAATTTGAATCGAACGAACGCAATTCTTCGTCCGTCAAAGTGAGATGATGCGGCGTAACCTCGGCGGTAACGCGAACGCCTCGCGCTTTCGCTTGACGAATCGCTTCGACCGCGCCTTTGGTCGAAACGTGCATAATATGCAGGCTTGCGTCGAGACTTTCCGCCAGCGTAATATCGCGCGTCGTCATTACGTCTTCAGCGGCGGCGGGCATTCCTTTCAGCCCTAATTGCGTGGAAACGACGCCTTCGTGCATTACGCCCCCTTCGACGAGCGGCGCGGATTCTTCGTGGCAAAGAATCGGTCTATTAAACATTTTACAGTATTCGAGCGCGAGTCTCATCAAGCAGGAGTTTTCGATTCCAGACCCGTCGTCGCTACACGCGACCGCGCCGCTTTCGAATAGACTGCCCAATTCGGCGAGTTTTTTTCCTTGACGCCCTTGACTAATGCAACACATTGGGAAGACGTTGCATTTTTTTACGCTTGCCGCGCGATCATACACGAACGAGACCGCCGCTTGCGTGTCGATCGGAGGATCGGTGTTCGGCGGACAAACGATCGACGTAAAACCTCCCGAAAGAGCCGCCGTCGCGCCTGACTCGATCGTTTCTGATACTTCGCCGCCCGGCTCGCGCAAGTGAACGTGCATGTCGATCAGACCGGGAACGACGATTTTACCCGAAGCGTCGACGCGTTCGACGTCGGCGGGAACGTCCTCCGCGCGAGGATCGATTTGTTTGATTTTGCCGTTTTCAATTAAGACGGCGGCGATTTTGTCAAGTTTCTGCGCCGGGTCGACGACGCGTCCGTTTTCAATGATTAGAGAAGCCACTTTATTTCCTGTATGCTATGTCAATATTGTTCGTTTTCAGGGGAACGGGAGGTCGAACGGGACGTCGACGCGCTTTACTTTTAACGATTCGACGCCGAAGCGGTCAAAGTCGCCCAAAGAACCGCCATTCTAACCGCCACGCCGTTGGTAACTTGTTCCAAAATCGCCGAATGCGAGCCGTCGGCAACCTCGGGCGCAACTTCGACTCCGCGATTGATCGGACCGGGCGCGATAATGAGAACGTCCTTTTTACAACGCGCTAAGCGCTCGCCGTTCATTGCGTAGAGATGCGCGTATTCGTGAAGGGAGGGAAAGAGCGGAATCGATTGAGTTTGACGCTCGAGTTGAATGCGCAACAGATTAAAGACGTCGATTTCGGGCAGAATTTCGTCTAGCGAATTATGCGTTTCGACGCCAAGTTCCCTCCAGCAAGGCGAAACGAGCGTCGAAGGTCCGCAAAGAATCGGCGTAGCGCCAAGTTTTTTTAACGCGACTATATTCGAACGCGCCGCGCGACTGTACGTAATATCGCCGACAAGCGCGACTTTCAGACCTTGGAGCGAGCCGAAACGTCGGCGAATCGTGAGGACGTCGAGCAAGCCTTGCGTCGGGTGCGCGTGAGGACCGTCCCCCGCGTTCACGAACGTTACGTTTTTGAAATTTTCCGCGAGTAATTTCGGAACGCCGGGACAGCTATGGCGCACGACGAACGCGTCCACGCCCATCGCTTGAATATTTTTCGTCGTGTCAAGAAGCGTTTCGCCTTTCGAAAGACTACTGGTGGACGCGGAAAAATCGCTGACGTCGGCGCCGAGGCGACGACCCGCCATACCGAAACTTGTTCGCGTGCGCGTGGAGTTTTCGAAGAACAAATTCACGATCGCTTTATTTTTCAACAGCGGAAGTTTGCGATCCGGCGATTCGGAGACTTCGTTCCTAAAAACGTCGGCGATATTGAGCAGTTGCGTTATTTCCGACGCGCTCAGTTCCTCCAATCCCAACAGATGCGGACGGTTCCACCCGACGAGCAGTTCTTCTAATTTTTCTATTACGTTTTGTTTGTCAGAGTCGCAACTCATTGACGCGGTCTCCCCGTTTTAACGCGATTACTTGAAAGGTCGATTTGTTCGATTTCCAATGATCGATGATATGCGAAATAAGCGCCGAAACGACGCGTAAAAAAAGCCCTAACGAAAGATACGAAGGGCTTAATCAAAACTTTATTCGAGCGACGAAGGAACGGCTTGAGATTCTTGCGACGCGTCGGGAATCGTCGTTTCCGTCGGCGTCGCTTCCACTTGCGGCGCCGTTTCCAGCGCGGGTTCCTGCGTCGTTTCCGTCGGCGCCGCTTCCACTTGCGGCGCCGTTTCTTGCGCGGGTTCCTGCGTCGTTTCCGTCGACGTCGCTTCCACTTGCGGCGCCGTTTCCAGCGCGGGTTCCTGCGTCGTTTCCGTCGGGGCCGCTTCCACTTGCGGCGCGGTTTCTTCCGGCGTCGCGGGCGCTTCGTCTTTTTGTTCCTGCGGCGCAGGTTCCGACTCGAGCTTAATACCTGCTAACTCGGCGATCCAACGCGCGCGAATCAAAGCGCCCGGCGTTTTGACGTTGAGTCGGTATCGATCGATCGCCGTTTCGTAACTTCCTTGCTTTTCGAGAATACGAGCGCGCAAATAGCTCGCTGCTTGACGCAACTCGTCGACGACCGCGCGCGCGGAATCGGGGCGCGCGACGGGACGCAACGAATCGTCGTTTAGACGTTCGAGCGCGGCTTTGTCGTTGCCGTTCGCTTCCGAAAGCGTCGCCAAGTCGAAGCTAGTCAGCGCTTTTACGAAACGCTTAATTTCAACTTCTCTTTGGAACTCGGACGCCGCTTGATTGACGATCGCCTGTATTTCCTCTTGCGAAGGCGTTTGTTGTCGACTCGCTTTCCATTCGACGTATTGCGCGACGTACGCTTTAACGCGCTCGGGTATGCTCGATTCTTCTTGCTTAATGAGTCGGTCGGAAATTCGACCCTGTAGGAACCAGCGTCCCGCGCCGCCTTCGTCGACGAATTTACCGCGAAGATAGAGAACTTTGGCGATCCACAAGGGCGCCGTTTGCGATTTCTTGGAGGTCGTTGGGGAAGACGAGTCGTCTTCTGAAGACTCTTTCGAATTGGAGTCCGCCGTATAGTCCTCGATTTTATCCGACCCGGCGTCGCTGGAGCTGGAATCGGAAACCTCAAGATTTCCCTTAGACGCGGAGGTCGTCATATAGACGGATATTAGGTCGTCCGACTCGAAAGGAAAGAGCGCTTGTTCCAAAATTGGCTCGTTCGCTTCGTGCAAGCGCTTGACGTCGACGATTCCCGCAATTTCGGCAATTCGCTCCTTTTGAATCGCAAAGGAAGTCGACAAAACGGTGTTGACCGACCCGCTAAATTCTTGCTCCATTGGGATCATACGCGCCGAGACGACGAAAGGAGTCGAAGGAACGTAAGCGACGACTTTTTCAAAATCCTTGGAAGTCGCCGGGAAGGGCGCGCCCTCTAAGTCTAGTTTGCGAAGAACCGCGTCGTTGGAAGCGACTTCGGCAAGCGTCGCGACTTTGTTGAATTTCAGCCCGGAATCGAGAACAAGCGAATCGGAAGCGCCGCTAGGAATCGGCAAACCGAGTTCGGGCAAGAAGAGGTAAACTTCGTCGTTGAGTCGCACGCCGACGACCAACGGAAAGTTTTCCGGCGTTGCGCCTTCGGGACGCAACACGAACGCGTCGAGCCTATGTTGACGCAACAATTCGACGAAAACGATCGCGCGATCCATTGCCGAGCCTTGACCCGTCAAGAGCGTTTGCCAAGCCAACTGCTTCATAAAACCTGCCTGACCGGGAAGCGGAGGCGCGAGAACCACGTTTTTTACCGTCCAATCGAACAAACTGAGCGCGATCGTCAAATCGTCCTGTTTGGAGCCCTTCGCCCACGTAAAAACGTCGCGAAACCACACGACCTCGCGCAAATAATCGGCGTCTTGAGGCAAGAACGTTTGCCCGTCGATTTTAAGCAGACGAGCGAAATCGTCGAGTCCTTTGGTCAACGTTTCGAAATTATAGTAGCGATAGGTCGGCTCCTTGACAAATTGCCGAATCTGCGTTTGAAAAGTTTCCGTCGCGTCGGCAAATTGGAATTCTTTCGCGCCGGAAAGTTTGGCGGAAAGATCGTCGATAAAAAGCCCGAACTCGCGGAGCGCGCTCGATTTGAACGTTTCCGCCAGCGGGTCGATTTGCGACTTCGCTTTAGACAAAATTTCCTGCAATTCGGCGCCGTCTTTTTCAGTCGGCGCTTTCGATTCGTCGACGAAGAGCTTGACAAGTTCGTCGGCGCGTCGCGACGTCGCGACTAAATTCGCAACGTCGGCTGCCAAAGCGTCGTATTCGGGATCGGGATCGAAATCGATCGAAACGGGCTTTTCCGCAAGCCACGTATTGAGACGCCCTAACGCGCCGCGAAGATAGGTTCTGTCGGGATAATTTTCTTGACGTTCGGCCGCTTGAACGACTTGCTCGATAAGATTGCGGTTTTGCAACTCTTTTTCATGCGCCGTCGCGACTTGACCGGCGCCGTGTCGCAAGGTTTGTTCGCGATCTCCGCAACCCGAAAACGCAAGACAAAACGTTAAAAACGCCGCAAAAGACGCGCGCGCTAAAAAAGAAGAAAGAAACGCGTCAAAAGGAAAAACGTCGTTCGTTTTCATCGAGGAACCTTCGTAAACGTTCTGCTGTGCAAAGTACAAGGACGTCGGACGCAACCGTTCCGACCGTTTTATAAAGTATAGACTCTAGGCTAATTTTGTCTAGTCCCCAGACGCGCGGCGCCGATTCGCGAGAAAAAGGACGCCGCGCGAAAAATTTGAAGCCTTATTTGACGCCCTTCGAGTCTCGACGTATAATCTTCATAGACGCGAGTCTTTGGAACGATTCGCCGATTTATCAAAAACTCTTTGGGAGTAAGAAGAATGAGTACGAACGCGATGGAAACGATCGAAAAGATCGGACTTTTACCCCTTGTCAACGTCAACGATCCAAGTAAAGCGGTTCCGATCGCGAAGGCGCTTTGCGACGGGGGCGTCGCGGTCGTGGAAGTCGCCCTGCGCGACCCGGCGGCCTTGGAGGCGATCGCGAATATTCGCAAGGCTCTACCCGATTTGACTCTGTGCGCCGGAACGGTTCTCAGCCCGGAACAGGCGAGCAAAGCGATCGAAGCGGGCGCCGATTTTATCGTTACGCCCGGATTGAATCCGCAGACCGTTAAATTTTGCCAAGAAAAGAACGTGCCGATTATTCCGGGCGCGACGACCGCGACGGAATTGGAACTGGGCGTTTCGCTCGGTTTGAACGTCTTTAAATTCTTTCCCGCCGACGTTGCGGGCGGCTTGAACGCGATTAAAGCCCTGCGCGGTCCTTTTGGCGCCGTTCGATTCGTTCCGACGGGCGGAATTACGCTTGACAATATGAAGCCGTATTGCGAGAATCCCGCAGTTTTGGCGGTCGGCGGCAGTTTTATGACTCCGAAAAACGCGATCGCCGCCGAAGATTGGGGCGCGATTACCGCCGTCGCCGCGCGAGCCGTCGAAACTTCGCTCGGGTTGGCTATGGGACACGTCGGAATCAACTGCAATTCCTCCGAAGAAGCGGGCGCGACCGCCGAATGGTTCAACGAACGATTCGGACTGGCGACGCGCGAGACGGGTATTTCCTTCTTCGCGGGCGCGGCCGTCGAAACGATGAAGAAGCCCAGTTACGGCGAAAAAGGGCATATCGCGATCGCGACGAACTCGATGACCCGCGCCGTTTATCAGTTGCAACGACGCGGAATCAAATTCCGCGATTTCAAATTCAATCCTCAAGGCGCTATGATCGCCGCGTATCTTGAGGAAGAGATCGGCGGATTTGCCGTTCATCTTTGCGTGAAGTATTGATTTGACGTTAGCGGTAAGCCGCCGAATCTAATTCGGCGGCTTACCGAGCGCGCTTTCCGTAAACGCTTGCCAAAATTTTAACCCAAGGAACTATTCAAAATGAAAACGACTTCCTTATTTCTAGCGCTTGTCGCCTGCGTCGCGTTGACGACCGGCGCGAACGCGCAAGAAAAAACGACGAATATTCTCTTTATTGGCAACAGTTACACATTCTACAATTCCCTCGACAAAGTCGTTCAAGAAATGTTGAACGTGTCCGACGTTCCGACGAGCGCGACGAGAAACACGCCCGGAGGATGGCGCCTTCGCCAGCACTTCAACGGAGAAACGCCAAAAAATTGGAAGGGCGGAACCACGCCCGAAGTCATTAAAAGCAAGGCTTGGGATTACGTCGTCCTTCAGGAGCAAAGTACGGGCGTGGTCGATCGGCGCGCAGAATACCTCGAATACGGACAAAAAGTTTGCGGTTTGATTCGAGAGAACAATCCGTCGACGAAAATTTTGCTCTATCAAACGTGGGGACGTAGCGACGGTATGTTCGAAGGTTACGGCGAAGACGAAGCGCGCAAAGCGGAAATTCTCGCCGATTGGGAAAAGCGTTTCGGCAAGCCGAACGATGCGACGGTCGAAGCGTTAAAGGACGGAATGCAAGGCGGTTGCGAAACGTTGGCTAAGGCGGCGAACGCGACTGTCGCGCCGGTTGGCGAAGCGTTCCAACGCGCGGGCGACAAGATCGATTTACACGCCGCAGAAGGGGACAAACGCCCGCATCACCCGAGCCCGCAAGGAACGTATCTTGCCGGTTGCGTGTTCTTCAAGACGATCTCGGGCAAGTCGCCGATCGGACTCTATGAAAAATTGAAGTCGGCTGGGCAAGATTTCAAAGTAAGCGCGGAAGAAGCCGTGTATCTGGAAAAAATCGCCGGCGAGACCGCGCGCTAAAAGAACGTAAACGCTATGGAAAGCCGCCGCAATTTGTTGCGGCGGTTGGGGTGGAACGAGTCGACTCGTCGTATTTGCGCTTTCGGTTAAAAAAGTTCAATAAAGGCGTTGATTTTGAATTGTAAACGTATTGATTGGGCGGAAGAGAGGCTGGAATTGTCGTCCTTTGGGTAATTCCAACCGTCGAATTTCATTGGTGGCTCTCTGTGGTCGTTTACAAAGCGCCGACGATCCGTAACAAACTACGATTTCACCCCCAGTAATTTACGAACCAAACGCGGCGCCCGATTCAAATAAGGAACGCGTTTTTTGATCTCGTCGCTCAACACAAAGTACCAGCCTAAAATTCCATATAGGAACGCCACGACGAAAGAACCAAAAATCAACGTGAAATAATTCGGTTCGTAATCGGGTAAAACCTTCCTCGCCCAAAAACCGAGAAATATCACGAAACACGCCAACACCGTCGGCTTAAAGTACACGCGCCAAAAATAACGCGGGTAATTATAGTGGAAAAGTCGCGAATAAACGCCGGCAAGAAAGAACGTGTTGCGCAAGATACGGACGACCGCGATACAAATCGCGACTCCAAGAATCGACCAACCGTAATAAGCGGTTCCGATATAAGTTCCCAACGCCGTCAGAAGCGCCATTACGACCGAACTATACGCAACCGGCTTGATCGTGCTTGAACCTAGCGCCAAACTGTAATTTACCGCTTGAATTGCCGCGTATACGATCCCAAAGACCATAAGAACGACGGTCGGAGTCGTCCAAACAAATGATTCGCCAAGCCATAACGTTAAAAAATCACGTCCCATAACGCTACAGCCGACGACGATCAAACATCCGACAAGCGCCACCGTTTCTCCTAAGATGATCGCCCAACGTCCAATACTTCCGCCGTCGTTGTTAATTTTATCGGCGCTTGCCAGCGGAGTTAAGGGACTGCCGAAAGAACCCAACACGGAAGCGCAAAGACCGCTAATCGTGACGGCTGGGGTGAAATAAGCTACGCTTTCTTTTCCTAGCGTCTTACCAATGATAAGAATTGGCAGTTGAATTGACAATGAAAAAAACGTCGCGTTAATCAGATTATCAACGCTAAAAGAAAACATTTTCTTAGCGATCGACCCAGACCAGTATTTACGACTAGGAATGATGTTTAAACCTTCTAAACGCCAAGCGATCCATAAAACGGAAACGAGTTCGTAAACTATTCCGCAAATGGAAGAGTAAGCTAAAACTCTAAGCGTAGGGGCTAAAAACGCGTATCCCAACCAAAGCGTCGTCAGTCGAATCAACGACGCTAAAACACGTCGATAATTGGCGAGATCAAATCGATTTTTCGCTTGAATTAATGCGTAATAAGGAATGAGGACAAAGGTTTGAAAGAAATGAAAAGCCGTTACTATAAACAGGAATAAAACGTCGTTGCGCCATTCTTGGGGAATAGAATATACGCTTAAAAAACGAGGAAAACAAGCCAATATGCCTATTGTTCCGACGGTGCCTAATCCACCCAATAACGTCAACGAAACGAAGAGTGTTTGTTTTGCTTCAACGTCGTCTTTTTTAGCGTAGGCAAGGGAGAAAAAACGCAAAATAGTCGGAGGCAAACCGAAACTAAGAAATTGGAAAATCGATAAAAACGCGACCATTAACGCGGAGACTCCGTAGAGTTCCTTGCCAAGGTAGCGCATAGAAAGGGGGAGGGTGACGAATCCGACTAGACCCGATACGAGCATCGCAACCCAACCGCTGCCGACGTTTCTGGAAAACGTTTTTAGTGAAAATTTTGTCTGTGCCATTTCTCAACGTCCCAAAAGCGCTTTTTTGAGAAGACTTCGCGTCCCTTTAGGTAAAAAGAGTCGAATTATGTCCGAGACGCCTCTTCGCGCTTTGTTACGAACCTTTTGTAAGAACGTTCCCTCTAACTCCGACTTGTATTTCCGCGCCAACGTTTGATAGTCGAATTTCCCAACGTCCCTCAAAAAGACGTCCCTTTTAGGATGCGGTCTCGTCGAACTGAAGAGACGAGGATTTCCCTTTTGGGCCTCGTCTAAAGAACGTTCAAAATATTCGGCGTCTTTTTGACATAATTCGACAAGTCGCGCCCCTTTTTCGCTATTGATAAGATTCAGAGAGACGCCTTCTTCCACAGAACGTTCAAAGGGAACCTCGCTTCCTATGCCCCAAAAATCCCCGAGCGTTATATCGCCGATTCGCGGAAACTTCGCAAAAGAACAACAAGCGCAAGACTTGCGCAGACAAATACTCTTCACAAACATTCTACTGACGTAACCGACAAGCGCGTCTTTTTCCCACCAAAAAACGAACGGTTCGTTAGGTCGTGAGTCTACTACTACCACTACTAAGTGAGAACATTTGTCCTGTTTGCCGCGCATATTGAGCGAAACGATCTTACCCCCTAAACGCTTTTCGAGGAATTTTAACCATTTATCATACAGCGTGGGCGACGGCGCGCCGTAACAAATCAGATCGCAGGTTACGAGATTTTCGTAATCCTTTCCCAAGAACCCGTAAAGTCCGCCGACTTGACAGGACGTTCCAACGAACAGAACGGGGCGACCTGATTGAAGCTCGGCTTTGACATCGCGATAAATTGTTCCGACTTCCGCTTGAACATACTTCGAGGTTCGCAACTTTGTTAAATCTTCTTTTGATTCTGCCTTCGAAAAGACGACTTTCATAGAATCGTCATATGCGGCGCCAAACACGACTCCGCCCTCGTCTAGAATCTTCGAAGCGTAAACTGAAAACATACCGCCTGACGACGATGCGCGCCTAATCTCCTCGTCGTTGTTCCAACAGGCGTAAACTATGGGATCGACGACGCGATCTAAACGCGGCGGATTCATAATCGGACAAGAACGCTCGCATAACGCGCATTCTCGGCATTTCGAACTATCGACGCGCGGCGCTAGAAATCCTTCCACGTCTTGTTTCATTGTGATCGCGCCCGTTGGACAAGTATTGAAACAACTCGCACAACCCGTGCATTGAATTTCGTCGCACAATTTCGGCATAGATAAGTCTTTCCCTTGGTATGTTTTACGCGTCTAACGCTTTTTTCAAATAATCTTTGGAAGAAACAACGTAGGGAAGCAAATTTTCAAACGCCGTCGCTCCGTCGATTAAATAATCCTCAACGTCGTTGATCGGCGCGTTTTCGACGTACTGTTTCTGCTGAACACCCGCCAACGAGAGAACGTTTTCTAAGCGCGTGTTTCGAGTCGTATGCGCCGCGCAGAAAACCTTTTTTTTGAAGATTAGTGAAAACGAAAGTCCGTGGAACGAGTTAGTGACGACGTAAGTTGCTGATTCAATATACTTCAAAAATTCTTCTGGACCGCAACTCCGATCGACTTTACCCCAGTTCTGTACTTTTCCCCAGCCCCAGACCGCAATCACAGGAAGACGATATTTCCGTTGAACTGCATCAAGCAAAGATTTCAAAAGCTCGGTCGTTTCCATAACGTAGACGAAAACGTAGGTCTTGGGCAACTCGAGGTTTTTACTTGTAAGTTTTTTCCATTCGTCGGCTTCTAAAAGATACACGGGATCAAGACAAAGAGAAACGTCTTTGTTAATTTCACGTTTAATTGCGTCAACGCCTGATTGTTCGCGCGAGGAAACTGCGGAAAACGAAGGCAAATACTCCCGAATCGCCTCGCGTTCTGCGTTGGTAAGCTCGGAACGTCCAAAACTTGACGCGTAAGATATTTTTTTCGCATTTGTTTGGAACGGCAAATAGTACCCCTTAGAGTTCCCTGTTAATTCTAAATTCCAAACTTGATCGCTTCCAACCAACAGAGTGTCGAATTCTAAAGGCGGGGTTTTTAAAAAATCTTTGTCGCCGACATATCTTTTTCCAGAAAAATGAAGGAACGTCTCGCGAAATCTCAAAAATTTTTTTTTGTCAACAATGGGTAAAGGACTTTTTAGAAATCTATAAAATCGTCCTAGGCGCGAACTTATCCTTCTTCTATGAAGTTCCATATAAGAACGATAATCAATGACTCCTACGTCGTTTTTATTATCCAACAATTGAATATACTTTTGTAGAGCGAATGTCTGCAGGATCGCCCCAAAGTTATTTTCATTGTGGAACGTCAAAAGTCCAATTTTTTTCAAAACACAAGTTCCTTTTAAAAACGATCACTTATGAAACGTCCAAAATAATATTGTACGTTTTATATTTAAATTCAGTTTTGTGAATTCAAAATAACTCGCAAATAACTTTTGGGATATGTTTTCCACAAACGATAATCAATGCTTCTTTTGGCGAGCGATTTTAATTTTCTCTTTAATTCTCAAAACTGTTTTTGGAAAAAATCTTGTTAACAATAAATTGATTTTAGTCGAACTTTTCAAGCGCGGATGCGTTGTTACAGATTGCCAGAGCCTTTTGATTCCATCGTTAATAAAAACGTGATATTCAATATCTGAATCGTTTGAAATAATTATTTTTGCCCGATGATTCAAATATATTTTCAATAGGTCTAATTCAATTGAAAACGCTCGTTCTGGACAATGTTTTCGATACAATTGCAGTAACGCTTCATAGGAATACGACAATGTTTTAGCTCTTTTGGAAAGGACAAAATTAGTTCCTATTCTTCGTCGATAATGGTACAACCGCTTTTTTACGTGAATCGAACGCTCGATCCCGCTTGCAAAAAAGGCGACGAACAGGAAGTCTTCGCATTGCGCTAATGTTTCATCAAATAGAGAGACAATATATCTACGATCAAAAAGTTTATTACAAGCATATCCTCCAATTTCTGGAAAATCAATTAAACTGGCGAGGATTTCCTTGCCAGAGAAGCGTAGGAGAGAGAAGTCCTTTTCTTCAGTAGACGTGCATCGCGTTCCTTTACAGTAAACGGCGCCATTGTCGTCGACGAACTCGTTGACAAATTCATAACTTAACAGTTGCGCGTTGTTTTGTTTGATAATTTCCAACAGAGTTTGAAACGCGAATGGTTCCACAGAGTCGTCTGAATCGACAAACGTCGTATAATCGCCTTGAGCGAGTTTCAGACCTACGTTTCGTGCGTGTGAAACGCCTCCGTTTACGATATGAACAACTTTAATCCTTGGATCAAGCCGCGCGCATTCGTCGCATATAATTTCGGAACCGTCGGTTGATCCGTCGTCTACTAGTATTATCTCAGAATCATCAACTGTCGCCTTAAACAACGATTCTATACACCGACGAATGTTTAGGCGCTCGTTGTAAACAGGGACGATAATCGAAAGTAACATTTTACGGATACCTACTTTATGTCAGATATATCACATACTCCTTGCCTTTGAGTTTTCCCACTCCCAAGTTCCTAAATTCTCGACTTTCTAGCGGCGTGGTTCTGGAAAATCTCAAGCACTATGAGATATGTTTGGCTATAGTCCGATCGTATTGTATTTTTTCAACGTAACTTTAGCTATTGTAGCTTGTAAGAGTGGATATTTGTCAAGGATTTACATACATTGGTTGTTCGTACGATATGTTATGCGTACCTTTTTGATGAAAAGTTTGGACGAAATTACTCTTACGATAATTATATTCATTGGACTTGACTTTTTCCACTTGTCTTGTCAGAACGCCATAGGATTTCCCCTCCTTTTACTTTTTTGGGAACCGTCCTATGGCTTCGTACGAACTTCCTCCTGAACAATCGCCTATTTATGTAAAATTCACAAACATACCCGGAACCGAGCCGTTGCCAACCGTATTAAAGCCGTCGTCTTGCTGAGCGAAGGCTGGGAGACGTCTAAGATTGCCGAGGCGTTGTTGATTGACGAACGTACGGTTCGCCAATACTTTTATACATACAAGAACTTCGGCATCGACGGGCTTATGTTTAACTTGCATTATGGTCGTAAGCCGTATTTGAATTCGGAAATGTTAGCCGATTTAACGCAATACCTCGACGAAGTCGCTCCTGCGACGGTCAAGGAAGTCGTCGCCTACGTCTGTGATAAACATAACGTTTCTCATTCCACAAGCGGAATGAACAAGTTATTACGGCGCTTGAACTTCGTTTCTCAAAGTGTAAAGAGAAGGCGAAATAGACAAACGTATGGTAATAAATTGCGTCATTAGCGTATATTTTCAACAGCGTCCTTTGTTTCCAAAATTCCTCCGCGAGATTTAAGCTTGTGACGCGTAACAATAAACTTCGGGATAAATAAACGTCCGATACTTTGAAAAGCTCGATAGTCGTAAAACCAAGGAAGATGTAAAAGACGTCGATGCAACAATACTGTAATAAAACAACCAAAACGCTTTTTGAAAGTATTATGAGAAACAACGTTACGATCTTCAAAATACTCTAACAATACGTCGCCAATAACGTATCCCTTATATCCTCTTTCATATAATTTACACCACAAATCGAAATCTTCACAACGTTGCGTACGTGGTAGACTCGTATATCCTCCGACTTCGATTAATGGATTGCGTCTTATCATAACTGTTGGATGTGTAAATCCACCACGAAGGAAAACCTCTAATACTGAAGGTTCGCATTCCACAGATTCAATACCCCAAACGCCTTGTTTGTCAAATATTTTTCTTCCCGTTCCCAACAAAACGTATTCCGTATGGGTGTCTAGAAACGAAACCTGCTTTTCAAATCTTCCTTCTTGTGAAACGTCGTCGTCGTCCATTCTCGCAACGTACTCGCCTTTGGCATAAGCAAGACATTTATTGAGAGTTCCTGCGAGACCAATGTTTTGTCCGTTATGAAGAACCTTTATTCGTTTGTCTTTTTTTGCGTATTCATATAAAACCTTTAACGAACCGTCCGTTGAAGCGTCGTCGCAAATAATAAATTCAAAATCTTCAAAGGTCTGTTTTAGTATGGAATCAATAGCGCGTCCAACTGTCTTTTCTCTATTGTAAACGCCCATCAAAACTGAAATTCTTGGAGACATAAGTTACAATCCTTAAAACTGCATATATATATGGATTTATCTAATGGTATTCAACGAATGAGAAAAATCAATAAAAGTTTTCATTATATAAAACAGAACTTCTTGTTACGATTCCAAGGCGCATTTCGACAAAATTTTATACCCTATTTCCACCGAATTATGTGAAAAATTTCCATCTGCAAGACGGATTTCCAGATTCCGAATCCTGTTCGCTCTTTGAATTAATGATCGTTTTTGAATCAGGTTACATTTTTATAATGTTCAATCCTCATAGTTGACTTGATCGGTTGGTCTGTCAATATTACGGAAATAATTACTAGAAACGTCCAATATGGTAATCTGCGCATTGCAAACCCTGAAAAACCGAAAGCGTACATTGACATTAATGGTAAATAAAAATACGGTTCTTTTTTGAACAAAACAATCAACTTTATCGTCAATATCGTGAACGCTACAAAACCTACAATTCCCGTTGAAGAAAAAACCTCAAGGTAAGTGTTGTGAAATTCCATAGATGCTTCTTTATCAGCTTCGCCCGAATGCGATCCTGGTCCTAAACCGACAATAACGCTCGGTGGACATCTTATAAAACAATTGCCAATCTTAGAAAATAACTCTAAACGTCCCTCGCCGTTTGCATCGCTTTTAACCCAATCCATAAACGAACCGTATAGCCAAGTCGAGCAGGCTAACGTTAGACCTATTACAATTGCATACGAAGCCGCCAATATTTGCGCTTTATTTCCATAAAACGCCCTCATTCTGAGTAATTGAACATTAGCCAAAACTAAAATAGAACACCCAGTCGCCAAATAACCCGTCGATGATTGAGTCGCTTTTAATTGTATCCAAGCCAAAATAACACAAGCTATGTTTAAAGGAATATTTTTTTTGTGGATGATAAATCTAACGCAAACGAACATTGCGACGCATATTCCAACAGCAAACTGGTGCGGATTATGCGCGCAACCCGCGTATCTAACTCCCGCGTACCAAATAGGCGCTCCTAAAAAGGAACTACTAACGCAAAAACTGTATAGGTATATGAAAAAGAACCAGAGTGAAAATCCCGCTCCGCAAACTTGCAATAAATTCTCAAGGTACTCCTTACTTTTAGTTTTTAAACCGTTAAACATTAGCGACGCCACGGTTCCGAGGTATATCCAAGTAAAACCGCCGTATGTGTCAACCTCATTGGGAACAAACACTGTTGCTAACGCCTGTCCAACGAACATTACGCAAATAAAAACGGCGAAAAAACGACTAAACATCGTGTCGTCAAAAAGAGTTTTAATATATTTTAACGACCATAACAGACACAAAACTTCTCCAGGACCGACTTTGCCAAATCTAAAATTCGTCATTGGAGCTAGTATGATACCAATCACAAGTATCCAATCATATCTCGTTATCCTTATTTTTTCATCTGCATCGACTTGTCTGTATTCGCCAACGTCTTTTCTTTGACGAAACGGTTTTTCAAACTGTGGTTTAACGCTTCTATTAGGCGGTTGAAAAGGCGGACGAAAAGCCGACAGACCCTTATCGATCTCAAAAGATGAACGGACGGGAAAATCCTTATTTTTCCGAACTGGAAGCCTCGCTAAAAAACGTCCGAAATACCTATTACGATCCGTCATGTCTAACAACCAAATATAAATCTATGCCCAACATAAAAAGTATTCATTGAAAGCCATAAATATGTAAAGCGTTAGAATATCATTATCTCTAATTAGTGTTATAACGACGTAAATTAAAATATTTACCTAACGTAACGTCAAATTCATCAGGATTAAACTGCGCATATCCGCTGTATGGATAAAAAGTCAATTCTCCAAAATATATTCTCCCTTCAATATTGTAAAGGTCGACGCGAACGTGTGGAAAATCCTCTGATAGACGTTTAGCAACTTCCAACATTTTTTCAAAATTTTCAGGTTTTTCTAAGAACTTTCCCTCTTCTGTCCCAGGATACTCGCTGAAAACGTGCAGATCGTTCCATTTTGTGTCGTAAAAATATCTGCGATGATTTGTATACCTTCCAACGTCGATCGCGATCGCTTTTGGTTCGCCGTCAAAACAATAGAACTTATAATCGTTTACGCCTGCTTGTGGATTTTGCGGATTAAGTAGCAATTCCTCGACGACGATACGTTTTTTCAGACCGTAGTACGCCCACTCACGCCCCCCAGTTTGGGACTTAACATCGCCTTGCGTATGAAAACGTCGTTTGAGTTCTTCTATATCCAGTTCATTCTTTTTAGTACAAAGAACTACGTCAAGACCTCCGCCTCCGCAAGTTAACTTTATAACAAAACTTTCAGGAAGGTTTGTAAAATCTACTTCTTCTATGGAATCGTAAACCCCGTATAACTTTACCAACGTATCCGACAATCCTTTGCTTTCAACGTATTGTCGTACAAGAAATTTGTCGACGCATTCGTGCATAATCGGATCTCGGTAGTATAACTTATACCACTGGATTTTTTCTCCATATCGCGTCGGATTCTTTAAATTTAAACGTCTGTCAAATTTCAGACGATATTGAATCGACAACATTAGAGAATCTGGGACAAAACTTAGAAAATCTAACAATTTACGACGAATGTTTCTTGATTTAATAATCTTTTTGTAATCCATACCAGCCCGCCTTACAAAACCAAAAGACAACTTACGTCGAAAGCGCCAAAAAATGTTTAAAAGCAATCTACTCGACTTCGTTTTTGTAACTGGAAACTATTGTTTCTCTTTTCTGTATTATCAGAGAATTACTTGGAAAAACCCCCTTAATAACGGAACCAGCGCCAACGACGTAATTATCGCCGAGCGTTGTTCCGCGTAAAATTACCGTATTGGCGCCGATCCAACAATTTTTTCCAATCGTAATGGGAGACGTTTTAAAGACGTTCTGAGATAATCCAATTCTAAAATCGTGATCGTGGTCATAGAGAAGGACGTTCTGACCAAAGGTCGTTCCACTACCAATTTCAATTTTATCAAAACAAACGACGTAACAATTGTTATTTATGCTTACCCCATCGCCAATAACAAGAGAACCGTTTCTTTTTGAGACAATCTTAGAACCGCTATGTACTCGAACCAGTTTGCCGAGCCTACAACGTCCGCCAACAACTCTTAACGCAACGCCTGGAGAAAAACGTTCTATGAGAGAACAATGAAAAGCTCGAGGATGTATTATTTTGGTTGTTCCCATAAGAAATAAGGAATAAATAACGCTTATAATATTGCGAAGGAGACGATTCATCGTTTAGCCTTGGCATTGGTAATAGAGTTGGAAGAACTGTTTGGGGGTTAAATTATGGAAATTTAATATTTAATTAAAGTTTGCGACGAACTTTCGTAATCTCATCCAGATATTTTTGAACGACGATTTCACGATCAAACTTTTCTTCAACTCGTTTTCTAGCGTTCAAACCTAACGACTTTTTTTCATCGTAGGGAAGGGCGATAAATCGTTCAACCGCTTCGATCAAATCCTTAGTGTCTCGCTGTTTGACCATATATCCATTATAACCGTCGACTATAACCTCTCGACAACCAGGTCTGTCCGTTGTAATAATCGGTCTAGCGCTAGCGCAAGCCTCAAGAAGAACGTTAGACATACCTTCCGGATAATAAGTTGGGTGAACCACGCAATGCATCGCCTGATAAACAGAAGGCATATCTTCGGCAACGCCGTGATAAATTATCACGTTCTCATTATGTAATTGTTCAACAAGTTTTTGATAACTTTGTTCAAAATAACCGTAAATATGAAACTTTGTCTGCGGATACTTTTGTCGTAAAAATCGAGCCGCATCAAAATACTGATCGACGCCCTTTTCCTTCATAATCCTCCCAACAAAAACAAAATTAATTTCATTATCGTTTGGATATTCCGAAGGTGAAAAACGTTGTAAATTGACGCCGGAGCCGGGCAGTAAACCGTAATTGTCTTCAACTACTTTATGCTTCAACATAAAGTCAAGATTGCTCTGATTCTGGAAAAAAACTTTCTTTGCTTTACGCAGTCCCTTCTTATACAGGAACAAACAAATTTTTTGCAAAATCCCCTGGTTTTCGATCGCCGTTCCAAGTCCAGTAACGTTGGCGATATATGGAACGCCCAACGATTCGCACGCCAAACCGCCATATACGTTGGGTTTAATCGTATAGGTTAAAACTACGTCGGGCTTAATTTTTTTGATCAGATTCTTATAAAACCGTAATAGTTTTAAGTCCTTAAAAGGATTGATTCCTCGCCTATTCACATTAGACCCAACAATTTTGACGCCTAATTGTACAATTTTGTCTAGTTTTCCATCGTCTTCAGCGGTTACAAAAACAGTAGCGTCCTGACACAATCTTTCTAATAATTCCAGTCTAAATTCGTATAGACCGGAGGAAACGTTTGAAATTACTAAAATATTCAAGTACTATTCTCCACAGTAAAATATGGGGGGCAATCGGTTTATAGTTTCTAACAAAGTTAAAAAACACTACCGAATTGAACCAATACAGAAATCTCAAACGTTATGTCCAACGACCACAAGTCTATCGCACTTCGCAAAAGGCTCTTTTACCATCGGCTGAAACCACCGCGACCAAGGAATCTCGCCCTTTGCCCAACTTAGTATCGCAAGGGGTACGTTAGCGCCTGCCTCGTGAGAAAAGGGATAACCACCGCCAAACCTAGGGTTCATTTCTAAAACGTAATAATTTCCGTCTCGTTCTAAAACGTCGACGTCAAGCAATGCGCGATGTTTCAAATTTCGTCCGATTTTTTCACCCAAAGCGTGAATCGTTTCGCTCTCGACAACACGCGCTTTATCTGTCTCGCCCGCGCGCATCGCCAGTTTCTCCTTGATGATCGTCGCAACGTACTCGCAATTCAAATTGTCGATAACGTCAAGACCATATTCCCGCCCGATGATCTTCTCTTGGATCAAAACGCAACGTTTCGAGTCTTTTGAGGATACGGCGCTCAAAATGGATTTCGAGACTTTGTAATTGACCCAAGCGTATATTTCGTCAAGTTCTTTCAACGACTCAACCGTTTCCACTCCAATTGAACCTGAACCCCAACGCGGCTTTACGATCAGCGGAAAATCCATTTTTCCAATGGCTAAGGCTTCTTTTGCGTCTTTTAACGTCAAATAAGTTTGAGGGCAGGGAAGTCCTATGTCTTGTAAAAACAGCGACGTCCTCCACTTGTCGAAAGCGACGTCGACGACGCTTGGATCAGAAACAACAGGCGTTACGCCAATTTGAAGGAATCGTTCTCTATTTTGAGCGATTACGGGCAAATCGATATCGTTCAACGAAAACAACAATTTGACTTCGTTTTCTTGGCAAATTTCCAGCGTTCGTTCGACGTAATTGCTTGCGTCAACTCTGGGCGCTATAACGGCAACGTCGGCGTCTGCGAACGCTGGCGCAGATTCACTGGCGTCAGTTGCGATAATCTTTCCCGAGTCTCCTCTCGCTATCAAAGCTTCTCTGAAATAGCGGAGCAGATAATTTCGACGACCCGCACAGGAAAAAAGGATGTTCGTTTTCTCGCAAACTATCATAATTGCGGTTTCTTGTTTAGCGGTTGCAATTGTATAAGCGACACAATCAATTCATTTCTATTTAAGTTGTTCCCAAACGCTATTTTGCACATACTCGACCGATGACCAAGCGCCTCTTATCTTTTGATATTTTCCTTCGCGTTCAACATAGACGTCGGGAAAATATTTAATAAACAACGGCGTTAAACACATCGTATACGCGCCGACTTTATGGTAAACTATCTTGTCGCCAACGTTTAATTGATATTCGTTATTAATTTCAAAGAGTCGATCATTCTCCATACAAGTAAAACCGCATATTACTTGTCTTCTCAATCGTTCTTTTTGGTTTGATGCGACAATTTCATAAAAGTAAGATGTTTTATTCTCCAAAGGATCAATATTAGTTCTTGAACCGTCCGTTACAACAAAACGTCCATACGTAGTATCCTTAACGTCTATCACAGACGTTACGTAACTAACGGGCGAACCGATAACCGCCATACCTGGTTCAACAATAAGCGTCGTATTATTTTCATTAAATTTTTTCCTAAGAATCTCGGAAACCGCCTGAAAATAATTGTCAAACTGGGGTTTGGATGGAAGTCCCCCAAAAAAACCTCCTCCAATATCGACAAACGACAAGTAAAGGTTATACTTATCTGCTACGATGCAAGCCGTATCGGCAATAGCTTTATAGATTTCAACTCCTCGAGTCTTTGAACTCGTATGCAAATGCAAACCTTTTATTCGAACGCCCCTATTTTGAAGGAAACGAATAACCTTTTCTAATTCGCCGTTTTCATAACAAAAACCAAACCTCCCTCCTTTCGTTCCACATTGGGAACTATTGGGACAAAGACGTTCAATATCAAAATTTACCCTGAGCCCAAGATTATATTCGCCCAAGGGAAGTTCGGTCAACCATTCGAGTTCTCTTTGCGAATCGATATTTACATAACTGAAATTTCGCAACGCCTCTACAAACGACTTTTGGGTTTTAATTGATCCGTTATAAATAATTTTTTCGTTCTTAACCCCAATGAACTTTGCCAAACTGTATTCGTCTTCCGAAACAACTTCCGCATAAGCGCCAAGGTTCGCAAAGTGAGAAACAATCCAAGGAACAGAGTTCGTCTTATAGGAATATCCAATAATGTTATTCTTCCAATAACGATCTAACGCGCTCCTTAAATTCAGATAATTATTATTTAACTCGTCGACGTGGATAACGTAATAGGGTGTCTGCATAGTATAATTCCATTGATGGAGTCCCAATAGTCTACGCAACCACAATCTTTATAACTATTGGGCGTCGGTGTTTCTTGGACTTAACCACTAATTGAAACCGTCGAAATCCTCCATCGTTTCACAGGACTCTGAAGAAATGCCTTCCCTTCTCACAAGGGCTTTCCGTATTGTACGCAGGATAATCCCAAGATCGCCGAAGAAAGATATTGAATCCACGTACTGAACGTCGTATTCAAACCTTTTCGTCCACGATATTGAATTTCTTCCATTGGTTTGAGCCAATCCCGTTAATCCGGGACGAACCTCGCTTCTTCTCTTCTGTCGTTCAGAATAGAGCTGCAAATACTGAACTAACAAAGGTCTTGGACCAACGACGCTCATATCTCCTTTGAGAATATTGAACGCTTCGGGAATTTCGTCTAAACTTGTCGAACGCAAAAACTTACCAAAGGGCGTCAACCTAAGTTCGTCGGGCAACAAACCGCCTTTTTCGTCCCTCGCGTCGGTCATTGTTCGAAACTTGTACAACTCGAAGATTTTCTCATTCAAGCCCGGTCTTGCCTGTTTGAAAAAAATCGGCTTGCCAAGTTTAATTCGAACTAGGATAGCGAGAATAACGTACAACCAACTGAAAACAATCAACGCCGCTAAAGCGCAACAAATATCAAGCGACCGTTTAAAATAACGCTCGTATAATCCCTTGCGTCTTTCCACGAAGAAGCCCTCAAGCTAATTTTTTGATCGTCTCAACGACGCGTTCAAGCGTTTCTTCCGTCAAATTCGATCCGCTAGGAACGCAAATTCCGTTTTCAAAGAGCGTTTTAGCAAAGCCGGACGTTCTTGATCGGAATTGCTTGAAGACGGGTTGCATCGACATAGGCTTCCAAATCGGGCGCGATTCGATATTTTCGTCTTTCAACGCTTTTTGGACGTCTTCGCGCGTGAATTTCGATTTTTTCGGATCGATCATAAAGCACGTGAGCCAATGCGTCGAATAAAATCCGTCGGGTTCGGTTGGGAACTCGACGCCTGGCAAATCGGATAAACGTTCCTTATAGAACTGGAAGTTTACGCGACGTTTGTTGACGCGCTCGTCTAGCCATTGGAGTTGCCCGCGTCCGACCGCCGCGCACAGGTTGCTCATACGGTAGTTGTAGCCCAGCTCTTTGTGTTCGTAATGATTGTCGGTCGTCGCTTCGCGCGATTGGGTCGACCAAAAGCGGATTTTTTTGGCGACGTTTTCGTCGTCGGTCATCAACATTCCGCCGCCGCTTGTCGTTACGATTTTATTTCCGTTGAAGGAAAAGATCGCAATATCTCCGAACGCGCCCGCTTTCTTGCCTTTGTAGCTTGCGCCTAGCGCTTCTGCGGCGTCTTCTAGGATCGGTATTTCGTATTTGGCGCAGACTTCCTTAATTGGGTTCCAGTCGCAACATTGTCCGTACAAATCGACGGGCGCGACGACTTTTGGGAGTCTGTTTTTTCGGGCTAGGTCGTCCAATTCATCGGCTAAGAGATCGGGACTCATATTCCACGTCTCTTTGTTCGAATCAATAAAGACGGGATTGGCGCCTAGGTATCGGATCGGATTGACGGTGGCGGAGAAGGTGAGGTCTGAAACTAATACCTCGTCGCCTTCTTGAACGCCCAACGCTTTCAGACCTAAATGAATCGCGGAAGTTCCAGAAGCGGTCGCACAACCGAATTTTCTTTCGGAATATTGGGCGAGTTCACGTTCGAACGCGTCGACTTGCGGACCAAGGGGCGCGATCCAGTTGGAATCGAACGCTTCTTGGAGCAGTTTTTGTTCTCTTTCGCTCATATGGGGCGAGGAGAGGTAGACAAGTTCTTTTCTTTCTTGACTTTCCATTGTGAACGCGATTTCTTTGAAGTTTGCGTTTTGGAATTTTCGTTCTACCGTCGTTTGTTTCGTCGCCTATTAATTTCCGCGTTTTTCTATCGACATTCGGGAATTAACGCTCTTTCTTTGTTTTTACTCTTCGTAATCTTGGCGTCTTCGTATAGGAAAAAGTCGCGTTTGTTCCGCTGTAAATCGACAAGCCGCGTTCTTCTAGCGCCGCGTAAAATCTTGCAAACAAACGACGTTGCAAGTCGTTTATCGCTAGACGATTTCTAAATCTCATAATGGTCAAGCGGTCAGGCGCGCTTGGGTTTAAATCGATTCCGACAAAGAACCTAAAACTTAACCTGTCTTTTAACGCCAACTCCAACGCTTTGTCTGAAAGCCCGTAGGCTTCTTGAATGATCAGGCATTTAAAAAGGGTTAGCTTGTCGTATCCCTTTCGACCGACGGTTTCTTCTTCTTTTTCTTCTTCGAGCGTCGTCTTAAATTCTTCCCAAGGAATCGATTTTTCTAGCCTTGCTAGAAAACCGTCGCTTTGGGCGAACGATTCAAACAGTCGACGATCCACTATTCGTTTTTCTGTTTTGTTCGTTTCGGAATCTTGTAGTTTCGACGATATTTTCATTTAAATTCGAAATCTCACGAGGGAAGGCGCGCAAGAACAGATAAAAACTTCTAACGACGTCTATGCGGAGGCCGGAGGAGACAAACCAGAAGAAAAACCGACGTCCCAATTAGAGAAGGACTCGTACAGACGAAACGTCCGTTGAAAATTAAGCAAACTACCTATTTTACGATAGATAGATAGATAGATAGATAGATAGATAGATAGATAGATAGATAGATAGATAGATAGATAGATAGATAGATAGATGCTTCTTTGTCTATCGTCTTAGCTCTTACGTAGAGGCTCATCTATCGACCCTTGTTTCCACCCAAAGCGCCGTTTGTTAGACGTCGCTACTATCTTCAATCTACTACCATAGGTTCAAAACGCTGATTTTTTAAAACGTCTCTTTTATTTTTCGACGTTTTTTGTCCTTTGATCAAGTGTTGAACATAATATGTTAGATAGTATATGCTTCGTCTTGTTCTTTCAAGCGTTTTTGAACATAATATTTTCAAAAAAAGTGTTTTTTTGTTGAGACTTCTTTGATAAT
>JAZUGM010000243.1:0-9637 GCA_045641205.1 Thermoguttaceae bacterium | reverse complement strand
AAAAGTTGAGATCGCGTTTAGACCAGGCAAGCCGGTTTAATTCCCTTGGGGGGTTCGGGGGGCAAAGCCCCCCGACGAATTTTGAATTTTCAGACCTGAATGTTTATTAAATAGTATTATAAAAAAATAAAAATATACAACATAAAATATTTTGTAAGCGTTCACGGAAAAACGACGCGTAAGAACCGCCGCGTAGCGGCTTGTCGCGCGCCGCTTCTTACGCAACGTTTATTCTGAAATTAGCGCGTCGGTTAAATTTTGCATAACTCTCCGTGAACGCCTACTTTTTTGTAATCGTTCACGGCAATCCTCGCGTCGACTCGAAACTCACAGTTTTAATTCCCAAGGCGCGCGATAAGGCGCCGCAAGTAATTCGTTGGCGTCTTCGGAATTGGTAATTCTTTCTTTTTCGGCGTCCCATTCGATTCTTAGTCGCGTCTTGAGCGAAATATTCGCCAAGTGACTCATCGTCGTGCTGTAATGCGCCTCTTCGACGTCGGTATTCGGTCGTTTTCGGCTTCTCATACAGTCGATGAAATTCTGCGCGTGAAGCGCGGTCGCGTCGGCGTTCTGTTGCGCGTCCCCTTCGAGTTGATAGACCTCTTCTTTGGCGCGCGGTTCTTTCGCTTGGAACTGCCCCGGCTTTTCCGGCTTAATGACGTAACGATTGTCGTAAACGTAGCAAGTTCCCTGCGTGCCTCGATATTCGACGTATCCTAAGGCGCGATAATTCTCGTCGGTCGCCATAATCGGGTTGCCGCTGCTTTCGAAATGATAGAACGTCGCAAGTCGCCCGGAAGCGAATTCGAAACAGACCGCCATCGTGTCGGGAATCGTTCGATCGTCGTCGACGACGTATTTTCCGCCCATCGCGCAAATTGAGGCGGGCGCTTTTTCGTTCAACGCCCAGCGAATCAAGTCGAAAAAGTGAACGCCTTGATTGGCTACTTGCGTGCAATATTCGTCCCACCAGCGGAACTTGTAAGGCGCGATATTCTCTTGATATTCTCGTTTCGGACGCGGACCGAGCCACATTTCCCAGTCGACGTTTTCCGGGGGCGTCGTCGGCTTCGCCTTGCCTATGCCGTTTGGGTACATATTCGAGCAATGCGCGGTTCGCGCGACGGCGACTCGTCCGATTTTATTTTCCAGCCCGGCGTCGAACGCGGCGTGGTAGAGGGGCGCGCTGCGTCGGTGAATCCCGACTTGCACGACGCGTTCGTATTTTCGCGCCGCTTGAACCATAGTTCGACCTTCGACGACCGACGTCGCCAGCGGCTTTTCGCAGTAGACGTCCTTGCCCGCCTTGCACGCTTCGACCGTCTGATACGCGTGCCAATGGTCGGGCGTAGCCAAGACGATTCCGTCGACGTCGGCGCGGTCGTACAGCGTGCGAAAATCGGTCGTTTTCGTTTCTGAGCCGTCGCCAAAGCGTTCGGCGGCGGTCGCCAACGTTTTCGAATCGACGTCGCAAAACGCCGCGATTTTCAAGTCGGGCGATTTCTTAAAGGCGTCGAGAACCTGACTCCCGCGATTCGCCAGCCCGACGAACGCAAGGCGCGCTTTGTCGTTGGCGCCGAGAATCGCCGCTTTCGACGTCGGCGTCTGCAAAGCGGCAAGTCCGAAGCCTAAGGCGGTCGAAGAAGTTAGTTTCATAAATTCGCGTCGATCGTTTGTCATTGTCTTTCTTTCCTTTCATAGCGTCGTTGGATCGAATTGTCGAAAATACGCGTTACGCGCCGCTATTTTAACAGAAGAGCAGGAGAAAAGCAAAGAAAATATAAAAAATAAACGTTTTTTTATGGGATTTCTACGCGACGCGTTCGTTTGGCGATCGCGTTTCTTTTTTCTTTTTTTCGACAAAACGCTTGATTTTCGTTGGAAGCGTCGTTACAATTTATTTGACGCGCGACGTCGCGGAACGAGCAAAACTTTAACATTCGGCTGGGAACTATGAACGCCAAAAAAACGAAACGTGAAACAAAAAAAGCGGAGGAGCGAAAAAGCGCGCGCGCCGATTCGGTTCTTCGCGGTCGGATCGCCAAGGCGGAGTATCTTCTCTACAAAGGCGTATGTAAGGAATTCAAGAAGGGCGGTTCGATTCACGACGTTTTCTTTCATTTTATGCTGAAAGACGTCGCGTTTGCCGCGAGATTTCTCAACGCGTACTTGCCTAAAAAATTGCGCGACGCGCTCGATTTGAGCGACCCAAAGAAGATTAGAACGCTTTCGACTGATTTTTATGATCGACGCGTTAAAAAACACGTTGCCGATTTAATTTTTGTCGTTCCTTGCAAGGAAGAAAACAAATTTGTCGCGTTGACGTTGATCGTGGAACACAAGGCGCAAAGCGGCGCGTCGATCGATCGCAAGACGATCGCGCAGACGCTGAAATACGTCGCTTTGGAAGTCGAGGAGCAACTGCGCGACTTGCCGAGCGACGCGGTTCTTTATCAGCCGTTGGTCGTGTTGTTTTACACGGGCTCCGATCCGACTTTTGACGCGCCTTCTTGGGAAAATTCTTTTCCTTTGCCCGAATTGTTGCAAGTTGAAGAATTACGAGAGGCTCAAGTTCGATTCAAGCCTCTTTGCGTCAATTTGACGCGTCTGTTTTTAGAGGACAAATTGAGCGCGGACGATTTTTTACGCGTCGTGCCCGAGATTATGGTTCGCGCCAGTTTAAAGCGTCTAAAGGAAACCTATTCGACGTTGTTTCGTTCGTTGGGATTAATTCAAAATTGGACTAAAGAAGTATACGAACGTCTCGTCGCTTGCACAAATTACGTCGTCTTGGCGTCTGAAGAACCTTTGACGAAAGAAGAACGCCAAGAATTGTCTCAAAGCGTCGACAACAAAGGAGCGAGAGAAAAAATGAAAACGATTTTTGAATTGGCCGAAGAGGACGGAAGAATCCAAGGAGAAATCAAAGGAAAGATCGAAGGAAAGATCGAAGGAAAGATCGAAGGAAAGATCGAAGGAAAGATCGAAGGAAAACTCGAGACGATTCAAACGATCGCGTCTTTGCGTTTTCAAGACGATTCCGAACGATTGACTAACATATTGATCGGTCTTAAAGATCTTAATCTCTTGGATCAGACGCGTCGATTTGCGTTGACCGCTCCTTCGTTGCTTGACGTCGAGAATTTTGCCGCGAATTTGTCGCAAGCCAAACCGAAGACCAAACGCGTCGCCAGGAAGTGAGCCTAGTAGATTATCCGTAGTCTTTACGAGCGCCGCGTTTCGACGCCGCCTGCTTTTGACGCGTCTTTTCCTCGCGTTTCAAAAAACTGCGGAGACGCCGTTGTTTTTATCGCCTTTTCTAATACAATGTACGGAGAGCGGCGCGTTTGTCGCGCGCGGCGAAATAGTCGATGAAATCAGAAAGGCAGAATAATGTCGAAATTAACCTCGCGTCGTTTGATCGTCGCGTCTTTACTTGGCGTCGTCGCGCTTTTTGGAACTTGCGCGACTCTTCGCGCTTCCGATCCGTTGCGCGCGCCCGCGTTTCCGCTGATTGCGAACGATCCTTATTTTAGCGTGTGGTCGAGTACGGACGAACTTGCCGACTCTTTCCCCGTTCATTGGACCGGCAAAATCAACGCGTTGACTTCTTACGTAAAAATCGACGGCAAAAATTATCGTTTGATGGGCAGACCCGCGCAGTTTGAAGACGCCGCCGCGAAGGCGACGCAAACGGACGTTACGACTCGCGCGACGAACACGCGTTATACTTTCAACGACGCGGGCGTGGAAATTACGCTGAAATTTACGAATCCGAATCTGCTCGACGATCTCGACGTCTTCGCGCGCCCGGCGACTTATTTGACGTGGACGGTCAAGTCGACCGACGGCAAAAATCACGACGTCGCGATCTATTTTGACGCGAGCGCCGAGCTTTGCGTCAACACGCCCGATCAGAAAGTGATCGCGAAGCGCGTCAAAGAAGCGCCTTTCGACGTCTTGCGCGTTGGAACGGAAGACCAGAAGATTCTCGAAAGGAAAGGGGACGACGTTCGAATCGATTGGGGCTATTTCTACGTCGCCGCGCAAAAAGGCGCGTCTCAAAGCGCGATCGCGGGCGACGTCGCCGCGCGCGGCTCGTTCCTTAAGAGCGGCGTTCTCCCGACGACCGACGACGCGAATTTCCCGCGTCGCGCCAACGAAGACTGGCCCGTCTTGGCGTATGTTTTCAACTGCGGCTCCGTCGGCGCCGAGCCCGTTGCGAAAAAACTCGTCGTCGCTTACGACGATATCTATTGTCTCGAATTGAAGGGCGAATGGTTGCGCGCCTATTGGCGTAAAGACGGAATGCAGCCGGTCGATCTTCTCGCGAAAGCCTTTGAAGATTACGAAGCTTTAATGGAACGTTCCGCGCAATTTGACGCCTCGCTTTGGGAACGCGCCGAGAAAATCGGGGGCGAAAATTACGCGTTCCTGTGTTCGCTCGCTTATCCGCAATGCCTTGCGGCGCAAAAACTTGCCGTCTTACCCGACGGAAAGCTGTTCTTTGTTTCTAAAGAGAATTTCAGCAACGGTTGCGCCGCGACGGTCGACTTGGTCTATCCCGCTTCGCCGATTTTGGCGGTATTCAGTCCGACGTTGCTCAAAGCGTCGATTTCGCCCGATCTCGATTACGCTATGTCCGATTACTGGAAGTTCCCCTTCGCGCCTCACGATATGGGCACGTATCCGAAACTTAACGGGCAAGTCTACGGCGGCGGCGAAAAGACTGAAGAAAATCAGATGCCCGTCGAAGAAACGGCGAATTTGATTATTGTAACCGACGTCGCGACGCGTCTTGACGGCAATCTTGAATTCGCCTTGCCTTACTGGGATATGTTGCGCGGTTGGACCGAATATTTGGTCGAAAACGGATTCGATCCCGCCGATCAGCTTTGTACCGACGACTTCGCCGGTCGACTCGCGCGCAACGCGAATTTGTCGGCAAAAGCGCTTGTCGCCGTCGCGTGTTTCGCGTCGATGTGCGAACGCGCTGGTAAAACCGAGGACGCCAAATATTTCCGCGCGAAGGCGGAAGAATTTGTCCCGAAATGGCTTGAACTTGCCGCTGCGGGCGACCATTATTCGCTGACGTTCGAGAACCCGAATTCTTGGAGTCAAAAGTATAATCTCGTTTGGGACAAATTGCTCGATTTGAACCTCTTCCCGAAAGAAGTCGCGCAAAAAGAAGTCGCGTTTTACAAGACCGTTTTGAACGAATTCGGACTTCCGCTCGATTCGCGCAAGGAATTTACGAAGACCGACTGGCAAGTCTGGACCGCGACGCTTGCCGACGATCGCGCCGATTTCGACGCGTTGATGGCGCCCCTTTATCGCTACGTAAGCGCGACGCAACCGCGCGTGCCCCTTACGGACTGGTATCATACCGACACGGCGCGAGAATGCAATATGCAAGCGCGTTCGGTCGTCGGCGCCGTCTTTATTAAAATGTTGGAAAAATAACGAATTCGCGGGCGTCGGAAATCGACAAAAAATTTTCCTTCGGTAATTTGGGGAAGAAAATATTTTTTTAGTTGCAGCCGACGCTTGAGGACGTTATACTAATAGAGTCGTCGCGACGCGCTTTCGGGCGCGTCGTTGTTTTTTTTGTTTTCCCTATTTGCGAGTCGGAGTTGCAATGGGTTCTTCAACGCATAAAATTAATTCGTTGGCGTGGAAAGCGCCGAACGCGTCTTCTTCCTTTGAGGCGTTTCAAAACGGTTGGCTCGAAGCGCTCGATCAGACGCTTTTGCCCGTCGAATTGAAATATGCGGAATGGAGAACGATCGAGACCGTTTGGGAAGGTATAAAAATGTTGCGCGTGCGAGGCGCGCCCGCGATTGGAATCGCCGCCGCTTACGGCGTTTGCGTCGGGTTGCAAACGATCTTTCGCGACGAGCGCGGCGCCGCCGTCGTTCCGACCGAATCGAGATTTTTCGAGCGATTAGAAGAAACGACGCGTTACTTGGCGACGAGTCGACCGACCGCCGTCAATCTTTTCTGGGCGCTCGATCGTATGAAGGCGAAGGGCGAGTCGATGCGCGGTTTCGCGTCGGTCGAAGCGATCGCCGCCGCCTTGCTCGACGAAGCGAAGGCGATTCACGAAGAAGACAATATTTTGTGCCGCAAAATGGGGCGTTACGGCGCCGCGTTGACTCGCGACGGCGGTTCCTATTTGACGCATTGCAACGCCGGAGGACTCGCGACGGGCGAATACGGCACCGCGCTCGCAGTCTTTTATTGGGCGAACGAAGAAGAAGGCAAAAAAATTAGGGTCTACGCGGACGAAACGCGCCCCTTGCTTCAAGGCGCGCGCCTGACCGCGTGGGAACTCAAAGAAAACGGAATCGACGTCACGTTGATTTGCGACTCGATGGCGGCGGTCGTTATGCGGCAAGGCAAAATCGACGGCGTGTTCGTCGGCGCCGATCGCATTGCAAGAAACGGCGATACTGCGAATAAAATTGGAACCTATTCCGTCGCAATTAACGCCAAGGCGCACAACGTTCCGTTTTACGTCGTCGCGCCAAGGTCGACGTTCGATTTGACGCTCGAATCGGGCGAAGGCATACCGATCGAAGAGCGCGATCCCGAGGAAATTCGACGCGGATTTGGCAAACAAACCGCGCCCGACGGAATTGACGTTTACAATCCCGCGTTTGACTTTACACCCGCCGAACTTATCGCGGGCATAGTTACTGAAAACGGCGTCATATCGCCCGTTACGACCGAATTAATTGAGGAAGTCGTCGGAAAGAACCGCTTGGTCGAAGACGTTAAAAAGAAACGTTAAAAAAGAAAATGAAGAAATAGCGTCGCCGATACGGGTTCGGATCGGCGCGAATAGGGCAAAGAATAAGCCGACGTCGACGAGTAGTTCGTAGACGTTTGAGAAAGGCGCGGCAATGGCTAAGAATTTTAAGGTTTACGACGATTTAGGCGTCCGATTTATCTACCCGAACAACTGGTTTGTTCAGACGGAAACGTGGGACAAGGGAACCTACGGTATTACGGTCGACAGTCCCGACGGAAGTTTTTGGTCGTTGGCGATTTACCCCAAAGACGTCGACTTAGACGCCGCCGCAAAGAAGATCGTCGGCGAAATGCACGCCGAATACGACGAAATCGACGAAGCGCGAGTCAAGCGTTACGTAGCCGATCGCGTTTTGACCGGTTACGAAATCAACTTTTTTTATCTTGATTTGACAAGCACCGCGATCGCCTTAAAATTCCAAGACGAGCGGCGCGGTTACGTCGTCTTTTGGCAAACGTGCGATCGTTTGTCGATCAACGGCGACGAAGGGCTTTCTCGTTCCGACGTCTTCGACGCGATGACGCACACGCTCGTCTCGAATCTAACCGGGCAAGAAGACGATTGGGACGACGAAGACGACGAACTGCGTTTTGAAGCTCCCGTCGACGAAAGGACTTTGCGCGAAGAGGAGAACCGCGAATATTTCCGTCGCAAGTACGAACGCGCGCGTTGGAGCGAGGAAGAAGAAGAGCGGCGTTCGCAAATCGACGGATTTGAGACCGGCGATGGAAACGACGATGAAAACGACGAAGAGCGCCGCCGCGCGATTATTGCAAAGGACGACGAGGCGCTTGAAGACTTCCTACGCGCCGCCGAAAAAGAATACGCGTTTGGCGACGACGAGTTCGAGTACGAAGACGACGAAGAACGCGACGACGAATAGCGACGGTAAGCGGGCTTTCCGTGAACGTTTATACGAGGTTTCTAATGAAAACGTTGATATTCGACGAAGCGACGGAGCAGGAGCGCGACGCGCAAATTCAGCGCCTCGCGGAAATGATGACGAACGCGTCAAAAATCGCCTTTCTAACCGGCGCGGGCGCGTCGACCAGCAGCGGCGTTCCCGATTTTCGCTCGTCGTCGGGCGTCTATCAAACGACGTCGGAAGAAATTTTTTCGATCGATTCCTTTTGCGAGGATCCGAAGCGTTTTTACGCAAATTTCGCCTCTTTTTATCGTTTGATAACGGAAGCGAAGCCGAATTCGGGCTGTCTTGCGATCGCCGAATTGGAACGACGTTGCGGCAAGCGCGTCGACGTCGTTACGCAAAATATCGACGGACTTCACAGCGCGGCGGGCTCTTCGCGCGTTTGGGAAATTCACGGAACGTTGCGAACCGCCTCGTGTCTGACTTGCGAGAAACAATTTTCGCCCGACTATTTTCGCGAAGACCTCGCCGCCGGTCGAATGCCTCGTTGCGCTTGCGGGGGCGTCTTGAAGCCGGACGTTACGTTTTACGGCGAGAGCTTGCCCGAACGCGCCTATGTTGAGGCGCAACGCGCTATGTGGGAAGCTCGTCTGCTGATCGTTCTCGGAACCTCCTTGCAAGTCTATCCCGCCGCCGGGCTACCCCGCGAATGCGACGCCGGAACGCCCTTTGTCGTGATTAACAAAACCCCGACTCAACTCGATTCGCAAGCGTCGCTTGTATTCTACGCGCCGATCGACGAGATTTTACCTCAAGCGGTCGCGCGCGTTCCAAGCCGTTGATTGGAAGTTGGCGCTCGCGAAAAGCCGCCGAATGAAGTTCGACGGTTGGAATTACTATCCAAAATTTTTTTGAGAAATTGCCCTAGACTCGATTTCCGCTTTTGGTTATCCTTGCGTCGTCGACGTTGAGGACAGGAAGTCGGCGGCGTTACGTTTTTTGGAAGGACGATCAAAGTCGAGGGAAGAAATGGATTTCAATTTTTTCGAATGGATTCGCGAAGGCGTTAAGCGTTCCGTGTTGATGGGCGTTTCCGACGCCGTGGAGACGATGGGCGCTCCGCACGATCAGGAAGTCGCGCAGAGCAAAATTATGTCCTTTTTAAAAAGCGAAACAGACGCCGCGACGCCGACTCGTCGTCGCGTTGCATCGTCGAGTTCTTCGGCGACGCAACGTAAATTGGGACGTTCGATCGCAGAGATTCACCCTGTGAGTTGAACGACAGACGACGCGATTAGTTTGAGCGCGCCCGGTTTTTTGAGCGACGTTTTAGGGTTGTGAACGTCGTTCGGTTTTTTTTCGACGTCGAAAAAGTACGAGGTTTCGAGCGTCAAAGAAGCGTTGGGACGAAGCGAACGGAGAAAACGCCAAAGGGTAGGAAGTCCTTTGGCGTTTTTTTTATTGTAAGCGTTTACGGACAATTAGAACGCCGATGAAGTTTAGATTCATAACGTTTTACGGAACGTTGTTTTAAACAAGCGTCGATTCGAAATTCTTGCGCTCCGACTTACGCCGAGGGGCTTGCGCGTCGTTTTGTGTAAAATCTATGCAAAATCAAGCGCCTATTCTAAAGTCGTTTATCGTGAACGATTACAAGGAAACAAACGTCTATGAATGAACGCCAAGAACTTCAAGAGACGGCAAATATTGACGATTCGGAGCTCTATTCGCTTTCTTCGCGTTTTGAATTTGAGTCCGTCGTCAAAGTTTTAAAGGAACGTTTTCCCGATTACTCCGACGATTCGCCCGCGTCGTTTTTGTAATTCATCTCGGTAAGCCGCCGCATATAATGCGGCGGTTGAGGTTGAATTATGAACCGCGTAGATAGTGCGTCACGGCTCAATTTTTTCCGAAATTGGTCGTTTTTCGGCAATCCGCGCCAACCGCCGCATTAT
>JAZUGM010000242.1:0-24914 GCA_045641205.1 Thermoguttaceae bacterium | reverse complement strand
ACAAGATTCCAAAGCTCGTCCGATACTGTCCAAGGATGCGTTCGCATTGTTCGTTACTCCTACTAAAAGTAATGCGTGGGTAAAAAAGGAATAACGAATATTTGTAAAAAAGTCAATCGCTATTTTCGAATAAGTCCTAAGATTGTCGACGTTTTTGGCGTCGAGTTTGCGACGTTCGATAGTATCAATAAGAAGGAGGCAAACCGAAATGAAAGTAACGCTCAATCCTAACGAGGAAATTGTCAAAAAAGTGAAGGAAGGACTGGAACGAACCAGCGGTTTTTGTCCTTGTCGTCGCGAACGAACGCCGGAAAACAAATGTATGTGCCAAGAGTTTCGCGAGCAAATTAAAGACCCGGATTTTGAAGGGTTTTGTCATTGTATGCTCTATTACAAGGAAAAATAAGAGAAAAAGGAGCGACTTATGGCTGAGATTACCATTACCGGCGAAAACTTTGAGCGCGAAGTCGTTCAGTCGGACAAGCCCGTCTTGCTTGATTTTTGGGCTTCGTGGTGCGGTCCTTGTATGATGGTCGCGCCGGTTCTTAAAGAGATCGCCGACGAGTACGAAGGAAAGGTTCGCGTCGGAAAAGTCAACGTGGACGAACAGCCCGCGTTAGCCGACAAGTTCCATATCTCGAGTATTCCGACCCTGATCCTTATGAAGAACGGCGCGATCGTTCAAACGTCGGTCGGATTTAAAACGAAGGCGCAAATTGAAGCGATGCTGTCGTAATCGCGCGACGTTTCGAACGCGTTTGGCGAGCGTCGGTTTCGTAAAAAGTCGGCGTCAATAGAAAAAGGCGGTTTGACTTTTCGTTCAAACCGCCTTCAATTTTATTACGCTATAAGAACAAGCCTAAAATCACTTCTTGCCCTTGGCGTCGTCGTCTTCCTTAACCTTCTTCTTTTTCTTCAAGACGACCTTATAAACGCGAATCTTGGGAAGGCTGAAAGGGGAAGACTCGTCGCTCCAACGATCTTGCGACTGAAGCTTTTCGATACGTTCGACTCTCGTCAAGACGTTGCGCGAACGCGTAACGCCTTTTTTAATTTTTAAACTCTTATCGATGGTCATTGACAATTCTCCAAACGATTTAACGCGGCCGCTCGTTTTGGCTCGGCGTCCAGTTTGCGACAAACGACGGACGCGACGCGCCGAACACGGCGATCCGCCCGCGAAACGCCCTCCTGCCGGAACGAAATCGCGCGAAACTGCGCGAGACCGCTCGAGCGCGTAGATCGTCGCCTTCGCGAGACCGTTGAGAACGCTTAGGTCTTTAAGTATACCTTAGACAAATCTTCTTTCAAGGGGGCGTCAATTTTTTCTTAATTGATATTCTATTAACTTAGTAGCGATAAAAGGATTTTACCCTTTGTTCTCTTTATTCTCTTCCTTTGGCGATTTCGCTTCTTCTTCGCGTATTTTTTTCCGCGCGGCAAATTCCAAAATTGCCACAAGCGTTAGAATCAAAACCGTCTGTAAAAGGATCAAGGCGGCGACAAACAAATCGACTTGATACAACAACAACGCGCCCATTGCGCAAATCGCGGTCGTTAGATAGATCGTCGCGACCGCTTGCGCCTTGGAAAGCCCCAAAGCGACGAGTCGGTGCGAGTAGTGGTTTTTATCGCCGACGAAGGGACTAGCTCCGTTGCGCAGTCTTATTGTAACGACGCTGATCGTGTCGTAGAGCGGAACCGCCAAAATACACAGCGGGGCGAAAATCGCCGTTTGAGGCGTCGATTCGCCGACGAACGTAATGGAAATCGTCGACGTCGCAAGAATAAATCCGATAAAATAGGCGCCGCCGTCGCCCATAAACATCTTTGCAGGCGGACGATTGAGCGTTAGGAAGCCGCAAATCGAGCCCGCGAGGAGCAGTAGGAAACCCGCGAGAAAATATTGCGGTTCGCCCGAGATTGGATTCGAAGCGAAACATAACGCGACCGCCGCGAGAAAGAGCGCGCAAATCGTAGCGACTCCGCCCGAAAGCGCGTCCATATTGTCGAGCATATTGAACGAATTGATTAGACCGACGATCCAAAAGACGCTGACAATAGACGTAATAATCGGCGCATCGAGAAAGAACGTCGCGCGCCAGCCCGACGCGACGGCGACGATCGCGACGACAAATTCGACGCCGAGTCTCAACGGCCAAGGCAAGCCGCGTCGATCGTCGAACGTGCCAAGTACGACAAGAACCGAGCCGAGTCCCAACAGCGTCCACAGTTGCGTTAGACGCGTCGCCGCGCCTCCGATATGTTTGGCAAAAAAGGAAGGAAATTTAGCGAGAGGAACGCCGAAAAGCGTCGACGTCTCCGAAGAAACCGCGCCCGAGGACGTTAAATCGCCAAGTCCAAACGTTAGCGCCGTCAGAAAAACGAAGGGAACCAACACGCCGAGCCAGACGCCTATTCCGCCGCCCGTCGGCGTCGCCGTTTGGTGAATCTTACGGAAGCCGGGCTTGTCGACTAGACCGACCGACGGCCCGTAACGTTTGACTAAGAGACAAGTCGCCAGACTAATCAGATACGGAACGAAAAAAATCAAAATTGCGATTACGAACATAACGATTATATTCCCGAACAAACGGCGTCGAGTTGAACGCGCGACTTCTAACGAACCGACGAACTAAAAGTCGTCGCGGCAAACGACGCGCCGGAACCTAAATCGCAAAAGCAAGGGGCGGCGACGAATTCTACCGACTCCCCGTAGTCGAAAAGGGCGTCCCAAGGAGTAGGGACGGAAGACGCGTCGGATACAAAGTCGGACGTCGGCGTTTCCAACGTTTCCTGTTCGCGCTTATCCGTCGCGAACGCGTCCGCGTTTTCCGCGCGTTGAGAGACAAGATCGACGCAACGTCTGAAAATCGCCAAACGAGCGTCGGGCGCGCGGCGCAAACGACCAAACGCCGCCTCTTCCGTTCGGTCTTCCGTCGTTTCAACGCGACGCCGATCCGACGTTTTGCTTTCGGAAGCCGCGTTTGCCTTAGGCGTTCTTTTCACGTCTTTGGAACGTTTCGCGCGCGTCTGAACTAGCGGAAGCTCTTCGATTTCCTCCCCGCGCGCGCGTCGCTCTAGTACCGGCGTCAACGTCTCGCCGAAATCGACGACGAACGTTTGAGAAGCGGGCTGGACTTCGGCGCTTTCGGATTGAACGCCTTCCGAAGATTCGACGCGCTCTTCGACGCAAGAGGTTTCCTCTTTTTTTTCGAACGCGCTTTCATAGGGCGTCTCGTCGAACACTTCGCGCTCTTCAACGACGTCGTTGGCTTCCGTAACAACGTCAAGTTGCGGTTCTAATTCCGCCGACGCTTCAAGAGAACCGCGCGAGACTTCGATTTCTTCCTCGGACGACGCGTTTACAGGCGTTTCGTTTTCTTTCGGACGTTGCGAAGACTCGTCGTCGGACGCGCAAGGCGCCTGCGTTTCCGGCGCTTGTAAGACTGTCGGCGCAAAATGCAGGCTTGACGCGTTTACGCTTGGCGCCTCCGTTTGATTCGCTTCGTCGTCCGTCGGCTCTTTGGGTTTGACGATCATAGATTCGACGGGTTCGGTCGTCTCGTTTTGTCTCGATTCCGTTTTCTGATTGTCGATCGCCTCGCTTTTAGAACCTTGCTCGAGCGCGTCGAACGCTTGCGGAAGTTCTTCGACGTTTTCGTCTTCTTCCGACAAAGAATCGTAAAACGGATAATCTACGCGGTAATTTTGCACGCAGTCGTCGGGATCGCCCGAAAAAAAAGAACCTTCTTGCGTCGCTTCGTCGCATAGAAAATTTTTAATACGCTTAAGTACCGAAAGATCGGGATTGCGCTCGGGCTTAGACGCCGATTCGGGGCGTTTTTTTTCCTCGTTATTTTCTTCGTCCGAACTAAAGACCGTCCAGCCGTCTTCGTCCTCCGCGCGCAAATACTGCGACAAAGGCGCGCGCTTATCGACTTCGGCGGTTGAGGACTTCATAACGAACGCTCAAATAATAAAATGGATAAAATAAAAAACAAACGAGCGGCGCGAAAGCAAATCGACCGCGCCGTCTCGTTTGTTATTATCGACCTTTGAAATTTTTTATTAACGATTATTTCGAATTTTTCAAGCGTCGTTTCCTAAAATCTATGCCAGTTCGATCGGAAAAGTCAAAACGTCGTCAATTTTATCCGCGCCCAACAGCGCGCAGAAGAGGCGGTCGACCCCAAGCGCGCACCCGGAACATTGAGGAAGACCGAAGTCCATCGCGGCAAGTAATCGCGACTCGCGCGGAAGTTCTCGAGAACCGTCTCGACGCCGTTCTTCACTCGTCGTCGCAATCCGCGCGCGCAAGACGTTTGGATCGAGCAGTTCGTCGTATCCGTTGGCGATTTCAAGCCCTCGAATAAAAAGCTCGAAACGCTTGGAAACGACGCGTTCGACCCTCGAAACCGAATCGACGATCCGTTCCGTTTTCGCCAGTTGAGACTGCGACGCCGGATAGTCGAAGAGCAAGACGGGCGCGTCGAATCCGAGCGTCGGTTGAACGACCTCGGAAAAGATCAAATCGATCCAATCGTCCTTCGTCGCGCTTGTCGTCGCTTCAAGATACGATTCCGGGTAGGGGATTCTCCGCGCGTCGGCAAAACGAATTAATTCTTCCGTCGCGCACAAACAAGGATCGAGCCCCGTTTTTTCCGCGAACGCCTCGCTAAACGGACGTTGAACGGTCGAGTCGTTTTGCCACTCTTGACGGTCGACGTCGGTTTGTTGAGGAAAAAGATCGGCGATCGTTTCGACTAATTGGGCGAGAAAATCGCGTCCTTCTTGATATCCGTCGTCTCGTTTATACCATTCGAGCATTGCAAATTCGACGTTATGAGAGGCGCCGCGATCTCCTCGACGATAAGCGTGGGCGATTTGGTAAATCGCGCTCATACCCGAGGCGACTAAGCGCTTCATCGCAAATTCGGGGGACGTCTGCAAATAGAACGTCGTTTCGTTCCGTCGCGCCTGTTCGGCGTCTGGAAAACGTCGTTTAGCCAAGTCGTCTCGTTCTATCCAACAGCGTTCGATTTCGACCGGGATAGAATCGACGTAACGATCGACCACGACGTCGCGCGAAAGCGTCGGGGTCGTTACTTCGACAAAACGTCGTTCGTCGAAAAATCGACGGACAATCCGATAGAGAATCGTGCGTCGCTCGAGATTTTCGAGGGGCGCCGACGGTCGAAACAGGATCGAATCGCGCGAATTCAAGGAAATTCGTTCCATTGCGTCGCTCATACAAACTCAAATTCGTAGGCGTCGCCCTTGAAATTGCCGCCGACGACGTATTGACGCGCCGATTCGGAGAACTGTTCGTCGAAATTGATATGCAGGTGTCCGCAAAGAAGCGCTTTGACGAGACTTTGTTCTTTCAGCCATTCGATAAACTTAATCGTCTTTTCGTCGCCAAGTTGTTGCGTGAAACGGTCTTGCTTATATTCCTTCATAGCGTCTTGAGGCGCGCCGGTAACGTAGGCGCACGGTTCTTTCAAGTCGACGATCATATGCTTGAACAGCTCGGGCGTATAGAAGGGGACGTGGCACAGCGTGACGATCGGCAAGCCCTTTTCGACTTCCGCTTTGAATTTGTCGAGCAAATCTTCGGCGACGTAATAATAAACGTCGTCGAAGGCGATAAAGTTGACGCCGTTGACGATCTTCGAGCAGAACGTCAAATCGTTTGGATACGATTTTTGAACGCGCGCAAAGGACTGCGCTTTGTACGCTTCGTCTTCGCGCGCTTCGCCGACGTATTGACTGAATTCGTGGTTGCCGGAAGAGACGAAACGATTCGAGACGTCCTTATAGACGTCGGCGACGTAGTCGAGGTTCTTTTCGCTAACGAAGTCGATCATATCGCCCGTATGGAGGAAAAGAGCGTTCTTCTTTTGCGCGTAGTCGAGCGCGGCGAGGAAATTCGCTTCCCCTTTGGTGAAATAACGCGAACGATTCTTAGCGAGCGTCAACTTGCGTTCGTTTTCGCGTTCGTCGGCAAAACAGATATGCGTGTCGGAGACATGAACCGCCGTAAAAGGTTGCGTCGCGCCTACGTCGAGCGTGAATTTGACGATATTTAACGGGGACTCTTTCAACGGGGACACGCCGTCGCCGAACGCGTTGGAGTCGAATTTGAAAGGAAGGGTCGAGGCCAGGCAAGCGCCGGCGCCGAGTTGTAGGAAGTTTCTTCGAGAAAGACGCATTACGTTCACTTTCAATAGGCAATAATAAAGGAAACGGGCAAAAACTTTGTCGCGACGTCGCGACGCTTTTTCTACTCCGCTATTATATCGCGAGGACGCGCGCGCGTCAATCGCGGCGCCAACGCGCTTGACGTCGGTTGAAAAAAAAGTTACAATCGCTCTTGATTCGCGTATTTTACGCGGAGTAACGAGTTACGACAATTTAACGCAAAACGACGCGTTCGACTATATACGAGACAATGTTTAAACCGCCGACGATTTTTTGGGGACTCTTGCCGACGCTCTGGATTTGCGTCCTTGGCTCTTGCAAGACGTTCGACGCGCCGTCGGAGGAACCGCCCGCGCCGGTCGAACGTCAGACGTTGCAACGCGCGACGTTGGCGCCGGACGCCGTGGTCGTCGACGTTCTACTTGCCCGAATACCCTTTCAATACCGCGAATTGACGAAGGAGCTTTGGAACGACGTCGATGAAATGGAACTTGACGCGACGACAAGACGTCGTTTAAACGAACAGGGATTTCGCGTCGGTCTGGTTGGAGCTTCGCCCCCGGAGTCGCTTTCCGCGATTTTGACGTTAAAGGGCAGGGAATTGCGTTCGACTATTATCGAGGAGGTCGATCCGTCCCAAACGGAATCGGCGACGGAGCCGACTGTTCTTTCGAAGTCGATAAAAATGCGCGCGGGCATAAAGAGCGTTATCGAGACACAAGACGAGGTGACGCCCTCTTTGCCCATCTTGGAGAACGAAAACGGCTCGTTGGTCGGGCGGAGTTATTTCGACGCGCATCCGATTTTCAGTTTCGCCGTCGAACCGACGCGCGACGGCGCCGTTCGTTTTGACTTTGCGCCTTTGTTGCGCTACGGCGAGGCGCAACAGGTTATTCGTTACAAACACGGTCAGTTGGTGCGAACGCAGGAAAAGCCGACGAAAGCCTTTGATCGCTTGAATTTTTCCGTTTCGTTGCGTCCCGGTCAATTTTTGGTAATCGGCGCGACCGATTCGCATACGAACGCGCTGGGACGCTGTTTTTTCACCAACGGACGAGAGGATTTCGATCAGAAAATCCTCGTGTTGCGTCTCTTAGTGACGCAACAAGACGAACAATTTGATCGTTTTTCCGATTTTACGACGCTGGCGGAACGCGAGGCGTTGAACAACGGCGCGAAAGAAGAAATCGTCGAAGGAGAATTGGAAGTTCGTTTTGAGGACGAAGCTGAGAAGGAAGCGTCTCAAACTAATTTTGGCGACTACTCGTTGGAAGGAGAAAAAAGAGACGAAGAAACGTCGGAATCGGCGACTTTGGACGATCAAGCGAACGTTCAAGGGAACGATTCGAATTTGAGTCCGTAAAAATTTTAGGAAAAAAATTTTTCGACGCGCCGCGCCCGCTTGTCGATTAAAGAAAAGGGCGCTAAAATAAGGCGGGAAACGGTCGCGACGAAAGAGACGACGCGTTTTCTCGAATCGACGGTCACGTCGAAGCGCGTTAGACGCGCCTTCGTCGGCAGACAACGTTTTTTGCGACTAAGCGTATAGTCGCTAGGTCGACGGATTTATTATTCCTTGTCAGAAAGGCGTCTTTGTAAAGAATATGTCGCTTAGGAGAATGGACAACAACGTTCCCCGACCTGGGAATGGGAACGCCGGCGGAAACGCCGCGCCGCAACGTGTGAACGAGATGATCCGAATCGCGCAAGTGCGCGTTATTTCGGACGAAGGCGAACAATTAGGCGTGATGAGTTCGCAAGAAGCGCTCGCCAAGGCGCGCGCCGCCGGGCTCGATCTTGTCGAAGTCGCTCCGCAAGCCAAGCCCCCCGTTTGCCGTATTATGGATTACGGCAAATACAAGTATCAGCAAAAGAAGCGCGTCGCTAAACAGCAGACGAATAAGACGCAATTAAAGGAACTGCGTTTGCGTCCTAAGACGGGCGTCGCCGACGTTCAAGTCAAAGTGAACAAGGCGCGCGAATTCCTTGCCAAGAAAGACAAAGTCACGCTTGCGATTATGTTTCGCGGACGCGAGATGGCGCATATTGAAGAGGGCGGCAAGTTGCTCGATTCCGTGATCGCCCAACTTGAAGACGTCGCCAAGGTTGAAGCCGCGCCTAAGCAGATGGGCAAGCGAATGTGGTGTACGCTGGCGCCTAAATAATTTGCGAGTCTAACGATCCGTAGTTCTAACGATCCGTAGTTCTAACGATTCGTAGTTCTAACGTTGCGTTTCACGGAAGAAACGTCGGCGTTCTTTGTATGAAAAGGAACGAGTCGCGGCGTTGCGAAAGCGCCGCAGGCTCGCTCTTTTTGTTTGTTCTTCCGCGCGAGTCGGCAAGGGCGAAACGAGGAAAAACGGATAGTCGCGCGCGTTGTTTGCGCTTTTCGTCTTTTGATTTTAACGCGACGAGACGATCTGTTTGAAGAAAAGACAGGGAGGTTGAATTGAGGGCGAAAAGCGTTTCAGACGACTGGAAAAGAGCGTTAAGGTTCTTGCTTGTCTTGTCGTTCGTCGTTTTAGGGGCGTTTGTGAAAACGACGACTGTGAAAACGGCGACGATTCGAGCCGACGAGCCCGCGTCGGAAGAAGCGAAAGAGGAAACGAAGAGCGAACTTGACTCGCCTTGGGTCGACTCGGTCGATCTTGTCGGCGAAGGCGCGTTGCAATTCCGCGTCGACAACGTCGTGAGCTATACGAAAAACGAGCGCGAATTTGAGTTTCGGTCGTCGACGGTCTTTTGCGGCGATTTGGCGTTTGATTTTGTCGGCGAGAACGGCGAGATCGTCGTCTATTCTTTTAAATCGCAAAAATACGCGTTAGTCGATCCTATTAGACGTATTCGCGCCGAATTGGACGCGGCGGAAATCGAACGTTTCCTTGAACGCGTTAAGCCGATTCTGCGTGACAAAGACGGTTTTGCCGCCTTTATGGTCGAGCCGAGCTTCGAAGTTTCCGAAAAGGAAAACGAATTGTTCTTTCAAAGCAAATGGATCGACTATCATATCGACACGAGCGCTTTTGAAGACGAGCAGATTGCCGACGCCTATTTTAAATTTGTCGACGCGTTAGGCAAATTGAACGTCTATATGAATCCGGGCGCGGTTACTCCGTTGGCGCGCGTCGAGACGAACGCGACGCTGGCGAAGGCGTCAAGGTTTCCTGCAAAAGTCGTCGCCGATATTTACCCGAAGGGAAAGACTATCTTTACGCGAGCGGTTCAAATCAGAAACGAATCTTCGATTGCGCGTCGACTCTCTCAGCGGGACCGCAATCGCGTCCATCGCGCGATTCATTTTATCGCGCAATTCCCGCTAGTGCCCTTCCAGACGTATTTCGAAAAGACGACTACGGAACAATGAACGCGTCGCGTACCCGTGATTTGTATGAACAATAGAGACGTCGTTTAAAAATCGGAGGATCGACGATATGGCGGTTCCGACTAGCATTAAGACTCTTCTTTCCGGCGTCGTTGTAGAGTGTGAAAGAATTGAGTTCAAGGAAACGTGGGACGCCGAGACGTCTTTAAAAACTATCTGCGCCTTTGCCAACGATCTGGACAATTGGGGCGGCGGATACGTCGTGATTGGCGTTGAAGAAGAAAACGGCAGACCGAAACGTCCGCTGAAAGGAGTTCCGATAGACAAAGTAGACGGTTATTTGAAGAATATGTTGAACGCCTGCAAACGGATTCAGCCTGAATATATGCCGATCTGGGAAGTTGCGGACTATGAAGGTAAAAAATTTATCGTTATTTGGGCGCCCGGAGGTTACTTGCGACCGTATCTGGCGCCGAAGACTATGGCAAAAGACGAAAAAGTACGCGTTCCTTATATTCGCAAGGCGTCTAGTACGATACAACCGTCCGCTGAAGAGACGAGAGAATTGTATAATCTCGCAAATAAAGTTCCCTTTGACGACAGAATTAATCACGAAGCGGAACTTTCCGACTTGAACATTACGCTGATTCAAGCCTATCTCAAAGAAATTGGCAGTTCGTTATATGAAGAATCCAAACATATGGATTTTATCGATCTGTGTCGAAGTATGAATATTGTCAATTCAAGACCAGAATATACGAAGCCGAAGAACGTCGGTTTAATGTTTTTCAGTTTTGAGCCGGAACGTTTCTTTCCATACGCGCAGATCGACGTTGTTCAGTTTCCTGAGGGAGAAGGCGGAGATCGGATCGACGAGAAAATTTTTAAAGGTCCTTTGCATCAACAGCTTCGCGGGGCTTTGTTGCATATTCGTAATTCCGTACTGGAAGAGCGTATAATTAAGTATCCAGACCGCGCGGAAGCGGACAGATTTTTTAATTATCCGTATGAGGCGGTAGAAGAAGCGCTAGCCAACGCCGTCTATCATAAAGGCTACGACGTCCGAGAACCTATCGAAGTCCGCGTCCTTTCCGATCGAATAGAGATTGTCAGTCATCCGGGCGCCGACAGATCCATTTCTGAAGAAGGTCTGAAATCATATCGGGTTTTCAATCGTTGTTATCGTAATCGTCGTATCGGCGAGTTTCTGAAAGAAATACGTCTAACGGAAGGTCGAAACACAGGGTTCCGAAAAATTATTAAAGCGCTGAAAAATAACGGTTCGCCAGAGCCTCTGTTTGAAACGGACGATGAAAGAACCTTCTTTGCCACTACATTGTTCATTCATCCTGACTTTGTTTTGAGTAGCGGCGAGATAAATGAAGAGATAAATGAAGGGATAAATGAAGGGATAAATGAAGGGCGTGATTTGACGGAAAGTGAAGAACTTGTTCTTGAGACGTTAAAAATTAACAATACTTTATCAATACCGAAAATTTCCGAACGATTTAATTTGTCAAGAAGTTCCGTGGAACGTGCGTTGAAAGGTCTCAAGGAAAAGAAAATGATCGTTCGTGAAGGCGCAAGAAAAAACGGTTTTTGGAGGATAACGGAACAAGGCTTGAGGCGACTTTGAACAATTTTTGGAAAGCAGGGGACGGCTTGCGCAACCGTGTTATAACACGTCCTTATTGGGGCGAGTTGAACGATAGAATATAGGTTCGAAATGAAAAATCGGAAGAAGAAACGCTTGTTTTGTCTTCCAGTTTTTCTTCTCTTTATATTCCGATCAATTTTGAAAAGCAATCTTGTAATGTTTGGGATTGTTCCCAAGGAAATTTTTCAATTTGTACGTTGAATGGCATAAAGATTGTTTCGGGAAATAGTACTGCCCAAGTCAGTCCCCAACACGCCTTGAGTTCCAAACTGTCGTTTGTTATATAACTTGACGCTTCCTTGATCCGTATTTGTTTAGCGAAATTCCTTGTTTTATCAACGATCTTACGTTTGTCCGCATTTTCTGCTATAGCTTTGAGCATTAGGGTTTCCAATGCTCCTGAACCTTTTTTAGGAACCACGACTAAAAGAGCCTGAAACGAATTGCCTTGACCGAAGCGATTTTTATAGCAACAATTAACCCACCTATTAGTTTGTAATTTGGTCGTAGGCGATAGTTTTTTCAAAATAGAATTGGCAAAATCTTCAATTTCTTGTATCTCGTGGTTATCTCTGTCTATTACGACTGAAATTTTCTCGAAGGTATCTTCCTTTCTTTGTTGTGGTGCAATTTTCTTTTCAAAAAATTCTTGAAATCGAGAAATACCTCCCACTGAACAAATTAACAAGTAGTCCTCGTCTTTTTCGTACCTCTTTATTAGCTGATGATTGTCGATAGTTGTTATAATCGGTCTTGGGGGCGCCTTTTTATAAACTTTCCGATTGACGAATTCTCTGGCGTCTATCCATCCGGCAACTTTTTTGAGATAATAACCAAGTAGAGCGGCGTCTGTTTGACCCTCGCAAAGGATTAATTTATTCATAGACGCACCTCAAAGCCAAAGTCTTTACGATCTTCGAAAACTTCCCGACCTGGAAGAACGCTGGAATAAGTTTTATCGTTCACTCGCTTTAAGGTAACGACCATAATCTCGTCGTTACTACTTTGCGTTTCATAGTCTTGCGTATTCAACAAACCGTCGACAGCTTCAATACTGTGCGTGGTAATGAACATTTGAACGTTGAACTCTTTACAGGCGTTTATAAGGAAACGGAAAATATCGTCAAAGTGTTTCATATGAATTGACGTTTCAATTTCGTCAATTAACAAAACCCCGTTTTCTGCTCCGATAATTGCGTTGAAAAGGGCGAGTACCTTTTTAATACCGTCTCCATAGGAGGACAACGGCATATCTCCGAACTGTTTGTGCTTGAGGTATTCCATTGAACGATTATTTTTACTTGAGAACGTTCTCATATCCTCAATATTGGGGTCAAACAGTTGCAACGCTCGAAGACAGCTTTCCTTATATTGTTCCTCCCTTATTATTCGTTTGAGTTTACTTTCTTGGCGAGACTCAAAGGGCGATGCGTAATGGATTTTTATTAACTCTTTTGTTTCATTGTTATCTTTTAACAAACAAGAACGACGATCTAACTGTACGTCTAAGGTAGAAAAATGACGAGCATTGAACGTACAGATTGATTTTCCATTAAAAAAGTTGCATTTGTCGCTACTGGTTTCGTCAGTTTTTTCACAATCGTCGTTCGCCTTTTCGTCGACGCTTGGTAATTTCATTGATTCTTTTCCAAAAAGCCAATAGGAAATAACATTTCCGTCATATTCGCAAGAAAGCTGGATTTTTAGGTCTTTACCGTCTCTGGAAAATAAACTGACAACACTATCGAAGAGCGAGTCTGTCTCAAACGTCCTTTTGTCGTCGCGCCTTTTGACTAACTTTTCGATATTAGTAAGGCTTCCTGGCTTCCACAATAATTGTATAGCCTCCAGCAAACTAGTTTTACCACAATTATTGTCCCCGACAATCAAATTTATCTGTGCCAAACGACTAATAGACAAATCACGAATACCGCGAAATCGCTCGACTTGAAGTTTGTTTATCAGTTTCATTAAACCTGTCGTCTCCTGCGTTCTTATTCAATTCTGAGACGTAATTAACGAATTTTGGCGAATCTTCCCTTGAAACATATGCAGGGAAGACGGAATGGTTGTTTCGCCCTAATCTTTCGTCGAACTTATATTTCGATCAGCTTTGAAAAGAGACTTCGTAACGTCTTGGATTTTTCCCAAGGGACGCTTTTGATTTGTTCGATGATTAGGTCAAATAATTTTTCCGGGTATTGTATTGACCACGTCAACCCCAAATGTACTTTGAGTTCAGCGCCGTCGTTTTTTATGTACTTTGACGCCGCGCCATACCGCATTTCACTTGCAAAATCCCTTGTTTTGTCTACAATTATTTTGTCGTACTTGTCTTCGGAAATGGCGTCGAGCATCGCCGTTTCCAAAGCTCCCTGCCGATCTGGTGGTATTACGACTAAAAGCGTCTTCAACGGTGGGTCTTTCGAGAACCCATCTCTATAACGACAGTCGATCCACTCGTTGTTTTTTACTGTAGCCGATACCTTTTCCAGCGTGGAATTAACGGAATCTTCGATTTCCTGCAACTTACGGTCGTCTCTATCCGTTACGAAGGCGATCTTCTCAAAAGTTTCTTGAGAACCTAGAAGCAACGTTTCGGCGATATATTCTTCAAAGAAATTTTTGAAATTATTTTTGCCGCCAACGGCGCAAATCAATAGATAGTCGTCGTTATTATAATACCAATTTGCAGATTGATTGTTGACTTTATCTTTTATTTTTATTTTTATTTTCAACCCTTTTGGAGCATCTGAGCTATACTTCCACCCCGCGACTTTTTCAAGATAAAAACTGAGCAAAGCGGCGTCGGTTGCGCCCTCGCAAAGAATTAGCTTATTCATAGGCGAACCTCAAAATCAAAGGCGTCGCGCGCCTTAAAGACTCGTCGACCGGGAAGAACTCTGGAGTAAGTTTTGCCGTCATCACGTTCTAAAGTAACGACCGTAACGTCGTCGTTGCCGTCTTGCTTTTCGTAGTCTTGAGAATTCAATATTCCGTCGATCGCTTCAAGACTGTGCGTAGTAATAAAAGCCTGAACATTGAACTCTTTACAGGATTCAACTATGAAACGAAAAATTTTATCGTAGTATTGTTGATGAAGCGCCGTTTCAATTTCGTCAATCAATAGAACGCCGTTTTCGGATCCGACGATCGCATTAACAAGAACAAGCGCTTTCTTAATACCATCGCCGTATGTTGATAGAGGCATATATCCCAGACGTTTGTGCTTGAGATAATCCACAGGTCGGTTAAAGACGTCGCTTCGGAATATCGCCATATCTTCGATGTTGGGATCGTACAATTGCAACACTCTCAGACATTGTTCTTTATATTGGTCGTTCTTTACTATCCGATTAATGTTACTTCCTCTGAGATGTTCAAATGGAGCCACATAGTTGATTTTCATCTGTTCGTTTGCTCTGAGCGTCGTTCCAGTCATACGAGAAAAGCGATTCAACCGTATACGTTTTGTAGAAGGCTGATCTGCTTTCGTATAAACGGATAGACCGTCAAATACATCGGTTTCTGTTTCCCCATTTGATTCGTCAAATTCTTCACGTGCATCATCTGACAAACTACTGTCGTTTAAGCGTTTTCCGAACATAAGAAAGGGGAAAGAGTTCGGTAATTCCCTTACGTCTAGTAATTTTTTTGACTGTTTTCCGGAGAGAGTATGGGAAAAAGGAACTCCGTCATATTCCCCGGAAAACTGAATTTTCAGAGTGTCTTCGTCTTTTGGGAACATACAGATAAAATTGTCGTAGACTGAATTTGCGTTGTATACGAACATAGTTTCGCGAAGTCTGGCGATCCTGTAGATATTGGCAAGATCGCCGGGATTCCTCAAAAACTGTATGGCTTCCAGCAGACTGGTCTTTCCACAGTTATTGTCTCCTACAATCAGGTTTATCCGCGACAAACGATCAATAGACAAATCACGAACGCCGCGAAAGCGTTCGATTTGGAGTTTGTTTATTAACGTCATTGTATCTGCTTTCTACCCTGTTTAAAAAATGAACGGCGCTTGCCAATTTGACGCGTAACAAAGGGCGCGTCTTTTTCACTATCAAATTTACCAAACGACGCTTGCGACTTTCACAAATTCCCGACGTCCGACGCTCTCGTTGCGAACTCCTAGATTATAACGTTTTAAAACGTTAATTTCAACGTATGTTTTCCTCCTGTTAAATCGATTTAATCGAAAAAGCGGAGTTGTTTGCCGTTACGACTCGTAAACATAAAAAAAATAGCCGAGCGCCAAACGCCCGGCTATCAATATAAAAGTTCGCCAATACGAACAACAAACGACTAAGAATCAAGGAAAACTCATTCCCATTCGATAGTTGCGGGCGGTTTCGGGCTAATATCGTAAACGACGCGGTTCACGCCGTCGACTTCCGCGATAATTCTCGACGAAATCTTATCGAGCAACTCGTAGGGCAGTCGCACCCACTCGGCGGACATAAAATCGACGGTCGAAATGCAACGGACGGCGACGGCGGAATCATAGGTTCTTTCGCCGTTTTTGACGCCGACGCTCTTTACGGGCAACAGAACCGCGAAAACTTGGGACGTCTCGCGATAAAGCCCGGCTTTCGTGATCTCTTCGACGACGATGGCGTCCGCTTCGCGCAAGACGTCAAGCGATCTCTTCGTAACTTCGCCCAAGCAACGCACGCCAAGCCCCGGTCCGGGGAACGGATGACGCCAAACAATATCTTCCGGCAAGCCAAGCTCCAAGCCGACGCGTCGAACGTCGCCTTTGAACAAGTCGCGCAACGGCTCGACAAGTTCAAAATCAAGGTCTTCGGGCAATCCGCCGACGTTATGATGGAATTTGACCGTGCCTTTGCCGTTGACGCCGCTTTCGATAATATCCGGATAGATAGTGCCTTGCGCCAAGAACTTCGCGCCGTCTACCTTTTTCGCTTCGTCGGCGAAAACGTCGATAAAGGTCTTGCCGATAATCTTGCGCTTGATTTGCGGATCGGTTACGCCCGCCAACGGAATCAGGAAGCGCGCTTCGGCGTCGACGACGACCAATTTGGCGTCAAAGTTCGCGCGGAAGACTTCCGCGACCGATTGAATTTCGTTTTTACGCATCAAGCCCGTGTCGACGAAAATACACGTCAGTTGCGACCCGATCGCGCGCGCGACGAGCGCGGCGGTAACCGCCGAATCGACTCCGCCGGACAGACCGCAAATAACGCGACCGTCGCCGACTTGCTCGCGAATCTTGGCGATCGACGTTTCCACGAATTTTTTCGTCGTCCAGCTTCCGGACGACTTACAGATTTTCGTCAAGAAGTTCGCGATAATTTTATCGCCTTCGGTCGAATACGCGACTTCGGGATAGAATTGAACGCCGAAGAAGGGACGCGAAAGACACGCGACCGCCGCGTTCGGGCAGTTCGGCGTCGACGCCAAAGCGACGAAATCCTCGGGCAATTCCGCCGTTTCAACGGCTTCGTTAAACCAAACTTGCGATTTTTCCGCGACGCCTTCGAAGAGCGGATTCGCTTTTCCGTCGGCGGTCAGCGTCGCTTCGACGGAAACCGTTTTAGCGCCGCTTTTCTTAATCTGCGGACCGTAGCAGACGCCGAGAACGGGAACGCCCAAATTATAAATTTCGGGGTCGATTTGCGGCGCGTCGGCGCCTCCGCAAAGAATCAGCCCGATAGGAGCGCGAGCGGCGATTTCTTTAGAACTGGTCGAGCCGGGGAGAATCTCGCAATAAATTTGATTGTCGCGAACGCGTTGCGCAAGGAGTTGCGCGTACTGCGAGCCGAAATCGAGAACAAGAACAATTTCGGAATCTACGCCTTTGGGGTCGTTCGACATAACGTCCTCTCAATTCTTTCGTCTAGCGTTAAGGTTGGGTCGACGGAGGCGCGTACAAGACGCACGTCGGCGCCTTCTAGTTTCATTCGAGTATTATAACGCGCATTGTTAAATAGAAAATACCCGGAACGACAAGATTATAATATTTCCTGAATCGATCGGTTGTTATTATTTGATTTTGATATTAAGAAGAATAGATAAAAATTGCTGGTTTTGTTGTTTTTAACAAATTGTTTTTTATAATTTTTATTAATTTTGACGACGCGCCCTTTATTCCAGATATGGAACGGTATGATATTTGTTATAATGGGGCGTTTACCGCGTGAAAGCGCGGCGCTTTTATCGTTATAAAACGCGAAATTTAACCAAGAAGAGATTTGAACGCGTCGACGGAATTTGCCGCTTGGGGTATTAAATCAATGAAACGAACCGTAAAAGAAACGCCAAACGAGATACCGGGCTGGTTTCGGCTCTTGTTGGCGACGTTTTGTCTTGCCGCTTTTGTCTGCGGCGCGCGGTTTGTTCCGGCGACGTCTAATTTTAGTAAGACGGGGAATTTGAATAAGACGGGGGACGGCGCGGAGTTTTCAACGGAGGCGCCCGCTCGTTATTTGAGTTCCTCGCTGGCTTTTGAGGACGTCAATTCGTATCTTGACGGACGGGGTAGGCGTTTCGAATACGATCCTTCCAAACTCGACGCGGTTCTTGTCAGGGCGTCGCGCAACGCCAACGAGACGATTTGGGAAAAGTCGACCGAGAGCGACGAATTGACGTCAAATTTTGCGTCAAATTTTGCGTTGATCGAGCCGCAAGGCGCGGATTTTGCCGATGATTTCGACGATGATTTCGACGCGGAAAACGAAGAGCTTGTCGCCGATTTGTCGAATTCGCGGGAAGCGCCGGAAGAGCCCGAAGAAGACGTTTCGAGTTTTGCCGACCTTGCGTCGCCCGATTTGCCGACGGTCGGCTGGAAAGAAGACGAGTTAAACTGCGAATTTGAAGATCTTAGCCGACAATGGACTTCTGCCAAAGACGCTAAACCGTCCGACGAATTTGCTTACGACGGCGCCGATTTTGACGAAGAGTTCGATAGGTCGCTCGTAACCGACGATCTCTTTCACACGGGTTCGACGACGGCGTTTGTCGGTCAGACGAGCGCGACGTCGGGCGGGATCGCGCAAGTTTCGGCGGAAACGCCCGCGCAACCGACGCGTAGCGGGCGGTATATTCCGCAAGGCGCCGTCGGTGGTTCCGGCGACGTCGTCGTCCAAGTCAAGTAGGTTCAAGTCAAGTCGAAAATATTGCGCGACGTTTCAAGACGTCGCGCTTTTTTTCTAGAGAACGCCCTTTGTGCTAGGGACGCCGGTCTGTCGCGGGTCTGATTCAACGGCGGCGCGAATCGAGCGCGCGACCGATTTAAAGATCGCTTCGGAAATATGATGACCGTTTTCGCCGTAAAGAACGTTTATGTGCAAATTGCACGCGGCGGAATTGGCGAACCCTTGCCAAAATTCTTTGACGAGTTCCAAATCGAAATTACCGACGCGCTCGACGGGAAATTGCGCGTTGTAGACGAGGAACGGACGCCCGGAGAAGTCGACCGCCGTTTGCGCGAGCGTTTCGTCCATTGGCAAAACGAAGAACCCGTAACGCCGCACGCCTTTTTTGTCGCCCAGCGCCGTCGCGAAGGCTTTTCCAAGCGCAATGCCGACGTCTTCGACCGTGTGATGTCCGTCGACGTCAAGATCGCCGACGACGTTCAGATCAAGATCGACCTTCGAGTGCGCGGCAAAGAGCGTCAGCATATGGTTGAAAAAGCCCAAGCCGGTCGAAATGTTCGACGCGCCCGAGCCGTCTAAATCGATCGAAAGACGAATTTGCGTCTCTTTGGTGTCGCGTTCGATCGTCGCCGTTCGCATAACGTTTTCTCCTTAAAATAACAAACGATAGGACGTCCGTCGATCAAGTCGATCGGCAAGGCGTCCGATAAAATCTTGATTGCCGCGCTATTTTGCCAAAATTTCAAAAACGCGAACGTTTTGAGCGCCGATTCGCCCGGTAATTACGCCCTTTTCGAACGGCGCGTCGACGTCTTCGATCAATTCGCGAATCGACGCCTTCGTTTGGTCGATATGGCGCAAAATCGGCGCGGTCAGTTCGATTTCGTAATCGCGTTCTTCTTGCGAATCGTTGAAGACGGTCAAATAGACGGCTTCAGTAGGTCGATTTGCGTTCGAGGCGACGCACGCGCCTTTGAGCGCGCCAAAACGCTCGACGTAAATTTGCGGATCGTTCGAAATAACGAGCGTTTCAGGCTCCCAGCCCGACTCTGCGACGCGTTTGACGATCGGCATATATTTCTTGAAGAGTTCGCGGTCTCGTTCGTAAAGATCGGGATTCGTGAAATAATGCTTAGTCGAGGCGTCGGCGCTGAAAAAGCTCGGGAACATACCGTAAGCAGTCGCGCGTTTCATATATTTTTCAGTCGCGTCGCGCGTAAACTGATCGAAATTGGAGTTCATCAGGAAGCAGTAGGGCTTGCCGCAACAAATCGCGCGACGATACAAAAGTTCCTCGTCGGAAAGCGGACTCCAGACGCCGTCCCAATTCCAATTCGTCTCCGTTCCCAAGACGTCAAGTTGCGTCGCCAACCAGAAACAGCCGTGCGGCGTCGAATTTGCCATTGCCAACTTGCCTCGAGCGTGCGAGTCGTCGGCGATTCGTTTCACATACTCGAACGAAATCAATTCGCGCAAAATCGCGGGCTTTTTGCTCTGACGCGAGAATGTCAGCGGCGTTTCCATACCGGGAAAATGCGCACGACGATAGTCCAATTTGAGCGAGACGTATCCTTCGCTCGAGTCGACGTATTCGCCGTCGAGTCCCGGACGCTTTTGCGCGTCGGCAAATTCTTGATAAGTCTTAGGCAATTTGTCGGTCGAAAGGACTTCGCCATAAAGCGAATTAGCGATCGCGTCGTTCCATTTAATATCGAATCCGGCGACCGGCTCGATTCCTTCGTTAATTTCGTCGCGTAACTTACCCGCCTTTGCCAATTCGACAAGACCGGGCGCGTCGTTAATGCTCCAGACCACCCCGTCGCACCAAGGCGTGTCGAGAAGTATGCCCGAGCGCTTGCCGCTTTCGTTGAAACCGCCCGACGTCAAAAGCGTTTGCGCTTCGACGTCCGGCTTGTCGCCCTTTGCCGCTTCCTTTGCGCTCGCAAGCGCCGCGTCGATCGTGCGCGGAACGCCCTCGACGCGCGCGACTCGTTGCCACCACGTCATAGGTTCCGTATAGCGGAACGTCGTCAAGCCGTGCGCGTCGTCCCAAGCGACCTCGTTATTCCCTTCTTTAAATTGGAATCCAAAATCTTCCCACCCTTTGACTTCGGACGTTTTCGCAAACGCCATCCAGTTGCCCTGTTCGACGGCGCGGACGACGAAATTTTCCGGGAAGGCGCGTCTGAACGCGTCAAATCCGGCGCGGAAGGGCGTCGAGCCTTTGGGAACGTTCGGCGCATTCGCGGCGCGATCGATCGGTTCGACGCACGAACCGTCGGCGCTTAACTTCCAATCAAGGGGCAAAACTCGCAGTTCGGTCGACTTCACTTCGGGCGTCAAGGCGACGTCGAACGCGACGTAAAGCTCGCGCGTGGCGCCGTTGCACGCAATACGATAAAACGCGGGATAGTTCGGATCGATCGCAAGTCCCGTCGCGAAAACTCGTCCTTGCGCGTCTTTCGCGGAGACGACTCCAAGCGGATAACGGGACATAGCCCCGGAGCCGACGTCGGAAACGGACGTGGATTCCGAATATTCCGACGCGTCGTCAATTTCCGTTTCGCCGCGCGGGTTGGCGTTCCAGAACCAAGTCGCGCCGTCGATTTTCGGAAGGGGCAGGGAATAGACGAGCGTCAGCGCGCGGTCTTCGCCCGTTTCGTTCGTCAATTTCAAGACGGTTTCGTCGGCGCCCGAAGGAAGGCGTTGAATTTCACTTTTGACAAAGACGCCTTCGACGTCGACGCCTTGACCTTTTTGCGTAGCTTCAAGGGACGCGCCCAGAAAATCGCCGTCTTTACCGGCATCGCGCAAGAGGATTTCCGCGCCGTCGACTTCCGGGCGTTTGAGAAGAATCGGCGTTCCGTTGTAAAAACCGACTTCCGAGTCCAAACGAAATTCGCGCAGTTCAAAATCTTTAAAAAACGCCTTGCCTTTGCGGTTGCGGAACAGTCCGTAACAGTTGAGGGTCTGGATCGGCTTTTGAGGCAAGAAAACGACTTTCCCTTGCGTCCATTCGCTATTGTTCGAAGCGAAATTGAAACATAATCCCCAAAGATTTGTGCCGTCGGAATAATGAACGTCAAGGTAGAGCGAGTAACTTGAATCGGAATTGACGTCGCTTTCGGTATTTTCCACGCGGCTTTGGCAAGTCGCGACGATCGGTTGCGGACTTTTTTGATTCAGTTCAAAGAGATGATTTACCGCGAAGCGTTTGGAGACGTCTTCGCCCGCGTCGCAGATGAAAACGCCGTTTTCTTCGGCGTATCCGTCTTCATAACCGCTGATTCTGACTGGCGCAAGAACCGTCGCGTCTTTGTGTTCGTCGAATTGACAGACCTTTCGACCGACGTAAACGTCCGACGCCGACGAAAACGTCGGCGATATGAAACTTAACGTAAGGGACGCAAAGAGAACGAATAATATTCGAACGTTCATCGTTTAACCTTCGCTATCAAGAATAATTTCAAAACGGAAAAATACGCGACGAACGAACGTTTGGGGTTATTTCGTCGCAAACGTTTGGCGCGACTCAAGGTAGTCGTCGACGCCAATCTTCCAGTCGGGTATTTTATAGGCGTTTTCCAACGCGCCGTATTTTACGGAACGCAAGACGGTAAAAGCCGACTGCGGCGCCGAAACGCCGTATTCTTCGGTCGAAATACCGACGACTTCGCGACCGCGCAACCCGCTCGCGCTTAGGAGAAATTCCGCGACTTCTTTAGGCGTCGCGCGCGAGCCGCCCGAGAGATGATAGAGTCCGCGAGCTTGGCGACGAATCAGCGTTTTTAACGCGCAAAGGACGTCGACCGACCAAATCGGCTCGAGAAGTTTGTCGTCGATCACGGAAACGCGACGCGCGCGCGCAATAGAATTGAGAAGCGAGCCGACGAGATTTCCGCTGGAATATTCCGTCGTCTCGCCAAAGAGCGATGAAAAACGCAAGACGAGCGACTTGGGCGCTTCCAAGGCGATTCGTTCGCTTTCAAGCTTCGTTTTCGCGTAGACGTTTTCGGGATTCGGCGCGTCTTCTTCTGAAAAACCGAGCGCGTCGCGGTCGTCGATTTGCGCGCGATAGAAGACTTCGCCGCAACTGAACTGTACGAGAAGCGCGCCGGTTCGACGCGCCGCTTCCTTTAAGTTGGCGACGGCGTGACAATGAACGTTGCGCGCCGTGTTGGGGCGCGTCTCAAGCCAGTCGATCAAATTCACGCCCGACGCGTTGATCAGAACGTCGGGGCGCAAACTTCCGATCGTTTCGATCGCGTGCAGACGCGAGCAGACGTCGAAGTCGGGCAAATTGAGCGGAACGACAAGATCGTTCGACTCGACGGGTTCGCCCCCTAAATTTGCGGCGATTCTCGCTTCGACGCGCGGATCGTTCCAACGCGTCGCCAAGGCGCGCCCAAGAGTACCCATCGATCCGACGACGACGATTTTCATTGCGATTCGCTCCGATTACGCAGATTCCGCGCGACGCGCTCTTTTGACAGATTCAACGGTTCAACGACGAAAAAATAAACGACGTCAAAAATAAACGACGTCAAATATAGTCGGTGAACAATTCGCGTTCGGGTCGAGGCAAAACGACCGCCGAAGCGAGAAGCCCGCGATCCTTGAGCGCCTCGGTCGCCGCGTCGACCGCCGCTTGAACGCTCGCGAGCGCGCCGGTCATCAACAAGAGCCCTTTGCCTCCCATCGCCATCGCAAGGCTCAAGCGAAAGAGCGTTACGTCGGCCGCCTTGCCCGCGACGTCCGCAGCGACGAGCGCGGAAACCGCGCTAAACGTCTCGACGACTCCAAGCGCGCCGATTTCTTCCGGCGAAAGAACGACCGATTGCGTCATTGCGGGAAAGATCGCCTGATGGACGTTCGCGACGACCAGCGAATCGATTACGGACGTGCCGCCGACGCGTTGCGCCGCTTCCATCGCCGATTCGACGTCCCCGATTTTCCCGGAAAAAACGATCAAATATTTGCCCGAACAGATCGTGCGCGCGATCAAAAGCGTCGTCGAAGCCGACTTCATCAACGCGTCTTGAACTTGATATCCGACCCCAATGCTCGAAAGCTCGATCGCTCCGACTGCGGCGTTATTCGTCATTTTGCATCCTCTCGTCTCTCAATATGCCTATTCCGACTCGCAACGACGCAAGTTCTGCGCGTCGCGCCAATCTGCGACTTTATCTATTTTAAGCCGAAACGATTTGAAAGTCAAGACGCCGACCCTTTAAACCCCTTTGAAAGGTCGACTGATTAGAACGTTGAAACGCAAGGTTTTGATTATAGCGGTAATATGAAATCTGTGTTTGAACGTCAGGCGACTTTGCGTTCGCATAAGTCGGCGCGTTACGACGTCGGCGGAGAGTCGCGCCGCGTCAATAACTAAGGCGAATGGGATAACTCGGCTTGTAAACTCTGCATAAAAACCAAGGTTCGCATCCGACGACCGCGACGCCCCTTCCGTACCAATCTCTAAGGGTAACGCCGAAACGTCCTTGATTCTTTTTTACGCCGACGCAGTATATCGCGTTATACTGAGGATCGCAAAGGGTAAGAACCGCGTAGGCGCCCGTTCTGGAAAGAGCTTTGCGGTATTCGAGGTAGTTATGCACGCGACGGTCGTTTACCGCAATAACGACGTCGCCGTATCCCATTCGATACCTGCGCGCGGTCCATTCGTAGGAAGGAAACTCGTATTCGTTCCCAAACGGTCCCCAGCCGGGTAATTCCGGCGGCATTTGAGGGGCGCGAATGCGCGCAAGATCGCGCGGCGCGTACCGCCAGTCGGGAAACGGAACCTGGAACGCGCCGAAAACCGCGCCGTCGTCCTCTTCCGCAACCGTCGCTTTTTTCGGAAGTCGCGTTCTCTTCTTCTTCGTCGTCCGCTTCGTTTTAACGGGCTTGTCGACGTCGAGATCGGTTTCGTCGGTCAAATTTCCGGCTAAAGCTCCGTCGTTTGCGACGTTTCCGAATCTGCCGAAAGAACTCCCGCCGTCGTTGGAAGGAACCGCGCTCTCGGCGTCAAATTTGTCGATCAAACGTCGAAGCGCTCCGTCGTCGGACGCGTTCCTCTTACTGATTCCGCCGAATGCGGCGCCGTTTTCGGCGTCTAATTCGTCGATCGCGCTCTGTGCGAACGCTTGAGAAACGCCAAAGAGGACGACAAACGTCAACGGCGCCAACGCGATAAAACGATTTTTTCTCATTTGCGACCCCTCTTTCTATTCTACGCGTTCCGAAAAAATAACCCGGTTTCGTTGCAAACGTTGTAAAATTCCACAGACGTCGCGCCCCTTTTTCAAAGCGCAAAGCGCCGCGCGGAACAAAAAACAAACCGAATTATACTTCTAATGTAAGCGTTCACGGAAAACACGCGCGGTAAGCCGCCGCATATAATGCGGCGGTTGAGTTTGAGCAATAAAACGCCGTATCAAACGCGAACGCGAAAGTTCCTTTCTGAATCTGAAATCGGTCGTTTTGCGGTAAATCTACGTCAACCGCCGCATTAAATGCGGCGGCTTACCGTGAGCGCTTACCTTCTAAGTATGCAAGTCAAACGGATTTATTCTTTTTTTTCAAAGTTTTTTTCGTAAGCGTTCACGAA
>JAZUGM010000241.1:0-2056 GCA_045641205.1 Thermoguttaceae bacterium | reverse complement strand
ACGTCGCGCGACCATCGTACCCGATATACCCGAAACGGCGTAATCGAGAATTTCTCGCGCGTCGATCGGGCGCAGTTCGCCGCCGTCGGACGCTAAGACGGGCAGAAACGCGACAAGCTCGTCGACTTTCTTTTCCGGGCTCTTCTCTTCGACGCTTAAACGACAGCCGTATTCCGCAATCAGCTTCAAGGCGCGGTCGATCGCGAAGTCGAAGACGTAGCAACGATCTTTCATAATCGTTTTTCCGCCCGTTTCGTCGTCGATTTCCCACGGGCTTTGAACGCGAAACGCCGCTTGAAAATACGTCTCCGGGCTCGACAAATTACGCAACATAAAGACGCCCGTCCACGGCTTGATCGTAACGCCGGTCGTTAATTTGCCGCAAGTGAGCGTGATCGTTTTACTTTTCAACGGATTGCGCATTGATTTTTCGACAGGCTCCAGCGCTTCGAGACCGACGCCCGCCTTTACGCCCGCGCAGACGTTGACGACGTAATCGCGATAAAAAACGTTTTGCGGAGCGTCGAGCAAGTTCTTCATCGCGTAACAAGAAGCGACGTTTGGCAAGAACCAGAGCGTGTGCAACGGAACGTTCGACAACGCGACGTTCGAATAGGGCATAGACCCCTTGTGCGAGCCAAGTTTCAACGACGCTTCCGTACTTGCGCCGTCAAAGCTACCCTCTCGAATTAAACTAAGCCATTGTTGAACTTGTTCTTCGTGAACAAAACGAGCGTTTTCTTCCTCCCCTTCGGCGGCGAAAAATTCGTTTAAATCGAATTCGTTAAACTCGCCCTTTTCCGCGATTTTCGTAATTGACTCGGGCAAACGATACGTCATTAACACGAGTTGGGGAAGCGCTCGATAAGGATTCGGCGCGGGTTCGTTCCATTCCCGTTTAGCGCGTTGTTCGTCCGAATAAGTCCAGTTGTAAATCTGCTCTTCGATGAATTCGCCCGACTGAAGCGCGCGGAAAGGCGTGCCCGAAAGAAAGAGATAACGCTTCGTCGTGATCGGAAGCCAATTCTCGCGGACGAGCGCTCCTTGAGGCGCCTCTTGCGTCTCGTATTCCTTTTCTTCGTCCGGGTCTTCAAAGAGCGACTTGGCGGAATCGCGCCACGCGCCGAAATGGTATTCGTCGAAAACGACCAAATCCCAGTCGAGCGTATGAACCCATTCGTTTTTCGACTTGATCTTGCCCGACTTCTTGTCAAATCCGAGAAAATCTTGGAAGGAGCCGAAACAGACGATCGGTTTGCTTTTGTCCGCTTGCGCGTATTGCTTGTCGATATCGTCCTCAAAAAGGCTCGGATTGCGCGGACGAGCGATAAACTGCCAGCCTTCGAAGTCGACGTGCGACGTCAAATCGTCGCGCCAAGCCGACTGAACCGCCGGCTTGAACGTCAAAATTAAAACGCGACGCAAGCCTAAGCGCTTCGCCAGTTGATACGTCGCAAAAGTCTTGCCGAAACGCATTTTAGCGTTCCATAAGAATTTAGGCGTCGGCTCGGAAGGCGCCGAAAGAAAATAAGAAGTCGCGCGCGCGACCGCCTCTTCTTGTTCCGGGCGCGTCTTGAAATCGTTCGAACGATTCTCGATGTTTTCCTTACGGTCGCGAACGGCGACGATCGCGCTTTTTACCGCCTTTGCGTCGCAACGAAACCATTCGCCCCCGACCCGCTCGGCGCCCTGTCGCTCCAAACGCGCGTGAACCGCTTTGTCTGTGAAGGTCGTTCCGTCCGCGCGGATCGCCGACTTCGGTTAGAACGATTTTCCACGTGCGGCGCGGCGTCTTGATCGGATATTGTTCCTGAACTCGCGTCGCGACGTCGCGCGTCGTGTAGCCGACCTTCAAACAGTCGGGGAAAGACTCGTCCGAATACGCGTAAATTACTGGCGACGAGTCGGGACGTTGCGAAATATATGCGGAGGATAACATTGGACGACCTTTTTCATTGGAACGAAACGCGACGAATCGAAACGGATGCGGTTATTGACGATTTAAACGTTTGCGGATTGTATTGAGGAAACGATTAAAACTCGGCGAAGCGTTGGC
>JAZUGM010000240.1:0-3029 GCA_045641205.1 Thermoguttaceae bacterium | reverse complement strand
GTTCGGAACCCCGGTTAAAGATTCGTTGCCCGTGATCTGCGGGAGATTGCCAAGCAAATTGACGTCGCCGTTCAATACGACTTTAAAATCGTCGCCTTTGTTCGAATTATATTCGGCAATAGCGGCGCATAGCCCGTTATAATCCGAAACGTAGCGCGTCGTCTCCGCTCCAAAAGCCGTCGGCGCGACTCCAAAGAGAGCCAAATAAATGAGCGCGCCTCTCCATTTTCCCGACTTTCTCGTCTTCTGTGTTGAAAAACGCATTGTTATCCTTCCTTGAAAATTCGCGCCTCAATTTTTTCCGCGAGTCGCGACGCCTAGCGCGCCGTCCCTTACGAATGCTCAAAGGTCGCGCCCTACAACCATTGCGACGTCTCCGTACGTCGCGACGAAATCGCTTCGAACGTTCTTTCGTTCAAAACGACGTCGCAGCGCCGTCCGCTCGCAAGAAATACGCAAGGGGACGACGCGTCGATTCGTCTCTTTGTAGTATCGACCGAATAAGTTTAGGAATTTTTCTTTTTTACGCCGTTTTTCCTCTTTTTTATAAAAAACGTTCATTCCGTTTTTCACTCAAAAGCCAAACGATCGGAACAACGCTCCTTGTCGCTCCAATGAGACGAGCTTGACGCGCCTTTTCCTTTTACGACGAGTTCCATATAAGTCGCTCGCGTTTAAAAAAGGTTGTTTATGATTCTAACGTCTTGCTCGTCTTTCGCGTTAAATCGGGAAAATCTCGTGGATATTACCTAATATTGCGAGAAAAGTCAAACTGTTTTTATTATATGGCGCGTAAAGTTGAAACAGATCGTTCGCCCTTGGAAAAAAACTCTGAAGGCGTCGTAAAAACGAAAACTCGTCTTGACGCCTACTAGTGCAATAGGCTATGATTACCCCTGTTGACCGCGAGTAAGAACGCTGATTTGTTAAAAAGAAGCGTTTTTAACGATTAGAGATTGGTTATTTTTTCTAAAACGTATAAATCTTGAGAAATGTCTCAAGTTTTATCGATTTAGTTTATTACAATCAAACGTACTTTTGTTAGCGGTCGTCCTCGCGGGATCGTTTCGCGAAGTAGAAACTTTTGTTTCGAATACGGTCGTCGTTTGTTTTTCAAACGCGGTCAAAGTTCCTTTTCCTTCCGTTTGTTGCAAAAGAAGATGTCCACAGTTAAAACGCCCTTAAAAGAATCCGTTGTTTCGACTAAAAACGCGTCCGTTTTTTTTGAATCGACGCTCGAACGACTTTCGGGCTTGCATAGCTCCAGCGAACGAAGGAGTACTTTCCCTCATCTTTTGGCTTCTCCTATTCATTACGAGCCCGGTTACGCTTATCCTCTATTGGTCTGGTTGCACGACGCGGAAAAAACGGAAACGGAACTCTTTGAAGTCGCGCCTCGCATTTCTACGCGCAACTACGTGGTCGTCGCTCCGCGAGGTTTGGCGCGCGTACAAAATCGCGTCGTCAGAAGTCGCGTCAACGGAAGATTGCTGGAAGAGAAAAGTTGGCAAGAGTCTTGCTACGATTGGCCGGAAACGGACGAAGCCGTATCGGAAGCGGAGAACCTTGTCTTTGATTCGATAGAACAAGCCGCCGCGAATTTCAACGTCAATCCTCGTCGCATTTTCCTTTTAGGTCGCGGGTCGGGCGGCACGATGGCGTTGCGCGTCGCCTTGCGCAATCCGCGCGAATTTGCGGGCGTCGCTTCGATCGACGGCGCCGTTCCGCCTCTTGAAAAACTTCCTTTGCGAAATTGGCGCGTCGCGCGCGATTTGCCCGTTCTGATTACGACAAGCGACCGTTCTTCTACTACGGTTCCTCAATTAACGGCGCGTCAGTTGCGCCTGTTCCATACCGCCGGAATGACCGTCGTTATTCGTCAGTATAACGAAGCGCCCGGTCGTTGTACCGCTCGCGCTTCTGAAACTAGAATGAATAAAATACTTGCCGACGTTAATTGCTGGGCGATGGAACGCGCGCTCAATCCAAGAACGCCGACTTCCGAACTCTTTGAACGCTGTTAGAAAAAACTTCTAGTCCGTCGTTTCGCGCTCTTTGCGCGAAGCGAGCGCCGAATCCAAAGTCCCTTGCGAATCCTTTGAACGACGTAATAAACATTGACGTCGAAACGTCTTTGAACGAAAGAATCGAGTTCGATTTTTCTCGTTTAGAAGCGTTGCGCGACGAAATTTTTCAACGAGCCGACGCGCGATTTGCGCGTCTGACGTCTAACGGCGGTTTTGAAGTCTTGCAATCTTTTGCCGCTCGTTCTTTTGGCGCTTCTTCATATCCTCCCAAAAATTCGGATTCGTGCAGTAGGTTGCGCGTTCCCTTTGAAGCGCGTCTCGGTTCCGTTTCTATGACGCGTCAAGAAGCGTCCGCGTTAGAACTAAATCAGATTATTCCCTTAACGGAATCGACTAAAGGACGCGTTCAAATATGGTCGGAAGGGCGCCGCTACGGAGAAGGAACTTTGTTAGTCGCCAACGGCAAACTGATCGTTAAAATCGTGTCCGTCGACGATCTCGAAGACGGCGACGAATAAAAAAACGGCACAAACAAAAAAACGGAATCGCCAAAAACGACCCCGTTTTTCTTTCCCAATTAAGCGTGCGGATCAAGCTAGAAGGTCATACCGCAAGCGACTCCGCCGGTCAAACCTTTTTCACGCGCCCCGTCCGCTTCCTGAATCCAATCATAACGAACTTCCGGTCTGATTAACACGTTTTCGAACGGTTTGTAAACAAGACCGTAAGAAAGATCGTGGCAATGTTGTTCGACGGCGCCGTTCGTACTCGCCGGTTTGCCCGAAGAGCCAAGACGCTGGAAATAGTACTCGTAACGAACGCTACTCGTCAACTGATCGTTATGCGCGTAAGAAAGGTAGCTGCCGATTCCGAATTGACTGTAACGGGACAAATGTTCGGCGCGATCCGACATTACGCCGTAATCGTTGACGACGCCTAAGGTCAAACGATCAGTCGCCTTGATTTTCAGCGATACCGTCTGCAAATAATCGTTATGATCGC
>JAZUGM010000239.1:0-4920 GCA_045641205.1 Thermoguttaceae bacterium | reverse complement strand
CACGGCGTCGCCGCTGTCGCCCTTTCGCAGCGGCATGAAGGGTTCCTCCGTCGGCGCGGCAGCGGGCTTTTCCGTCAGAGCGGGCGCTTCGGTCGGCTTGGGGGCTTCCGTCGCTTCGGGCGCTTTTGTCGGCGCGGGCTCGTCGGTCGAGAATCGGTCTTGTTCGTTTAGACGCCAAGAACGTTCGCGTCGACCGACGACCGTTTGATTAATTTCGGCGTCTATCCATAGAGGCGTAAGGCGTTCAATTTCGGCGTCAAGTTGTTTGAGCGTCGTTAAAACGGACGGTTCAAGCGCCAATGCGTTCAAGTCGACGTCGGCGATTTCCAGCGCTTCGTCAAGCGGTGAACGATCGATCGTTCCTTTTGATTCAGACTCCGACGGTTGCGCGGCGGAATCGAGCAGTAACGCGCCGGGTACGTTAAGCGCGTTGAGATCGACCGATTCGGGCAAGGGCGCGACGTCCCCGACTGCAGCGGAAAATTCTTTGAAAAGCGGATCGTTGGACAAACTTTTCATTTCTTCTTCGTCGATCAGTAGTTCGGAATTTGGGGACGTCGCGTCGTCGGACTTTTCTTCGTTCGGCTTAGGCGTCGGAATTTCTTCGTCGGAATTCAGAATCAGCGGCAAATCGACGTTTGACGCTTCATCGTCGGGCGACAGCGTGAAATCAAGGTCTAACGCGGGTTCCTGCGCCGTTGAAAAGGAAGTCGACGCGACGAGTAAGAACGTCAAAATCGACGGCAAGACGCAACGTAAGAAAAGACGAGCGCGTTTCATCCGGCAAACTCCTTTGTTTTAGTCGACGATCAATCCCAACGCAATTAGTTTTTCAAGCGCTTCGTCGCGTTCGCGGCAACGCGTTAATCCTTGCCAGCTCGGATCGGCGCTTTTCATAAAATCGTCGCGCGTCGCCGGTAGTTTTCCGCTTGACGCTAATCTTGCGATCGTCTCCCGTTCCAGACGAGAAAGCGTTTGCGCGCCGAGAACGTAGTCGACGAACGCGTCGTAAGCGCAGGGGAAGAGCGGCTTGACAATTTGTTCGCCGATGATCGTCGCGTATTGACGTATTTCAAGTTGCGCGTGCGCTTCCATTCGCAAACTTAGGAAATGAAACAGATTGTGCAAATCGCATTTCCAGTAGGCTTGCGTATAGGTCGACAGGGGCAAGTCCTTGCGCGCCTGTTCGCGCGCGACGCCAAGTTCGACGCGGCGCTCGTATAATTCGCGCGCGGAGCGCTGAAAGGCTTGTTCAGACGCGGTAAGTTCCGCGCCGATTTCTCGGTCGAGATCGCCCGAACTTCCTTGACGATTACCGGTCGCCTGCATACGCCACGCGTCAGGCTCAGTCGTCGCCGCCGAATCGATCGCGACCGAATATCGTGTCGAGTATTCGTTAATGGAGGCGGTTCGATGCCGTACCCATTGACGCCACGAATCCATTGGAATACGAATCAGCAGTTTGACTTCCGCCATTTCAAAGGGAGTCGTATGACGATGACGCATAAGATAACGAATCAACGTGCGATCGTCGGAAATCGATTTTGTGCCTTCGCCGTAACTGACTCGCGCCGCTTGAACGATCGAATCGTCCGAGCCCATAACGTCGACAAGACAAACGAACCCGTCGTTTAACACGGAAAATTTTTTCCAGCGGAGAAGTTCCAACGCTTCCTGATTCGACGCCATTATTTTCTTTCCTTATCTTCCTACTCTGTCGTATTTCTTTTGAAAAGCCGAGCTAACTAATTTCATTTGGCGTCTAACGATCTAAGCGCGTCCAACAGGGCGCCTTTCGTGTAAATTCCGCTCAAAACGATCGGCTTTTCTGGTTTTTCAGGGGTGAAAATCATCAGTTTGGGGACTTGTCTGGCGCCCGCCGCATCGAGCAGTTCGTTGATTGCCAAAACGTCGGGCGTTTGCGCGTCCTGATTAGTCCAGTCGGCGGTTAGGGTTAGAATATTTCTTGAATCGAATTCCGCCTCGATTTCGGGCGTGTGAAGAATCGTTTTTTCGAGGAATTTGCAGTTCATACACCAGTCGGCGGTGAAATCGACGGCGACGACGCGTCCTTTGGCAAGTTCGCGATCAAGCGTCGCGCGATCAAAGAGCGCCCAATGGTCTTGCGCTAATTCTCCCGCGCGTTCGGCTCGAATTGCCCAGCGCGTCAACTTGGCGGCGTCGGCGGACTGAAGCGTCGTCTTTAATCCGACGCCGGGTAAGTTGAAGGAAAACAGTCCGACGATCGACAAGACGACCAGCGAAACGATCCAGCCGACGATCTTTTTCTTGGTTTTTTCTATTTCGTATTGGTTGCGTCCGATATTCCAACAGGCGAACCACAACGCGAAGAGAAACGCGGTCGTCGGAAGACGATATTCCAGCGGCGCGGAATACAAAATCCATACGACTGCTATCAAAAGGAAAAAGCCCATCGTCTTACGGAACGTCTCCATCCATTCGCCCGGCTTGGGGAAGAACTTGAGCAGTTCGGGAAAGGCGCCCGCGACAAGAAACGGAAAAGCCATACCGAATCCAATGACGAGATAGACGACGACGACGAGTCCGATTTCGCCTTGACGCGTCGTCTCGCTTGCCCAGTCGAGCGCGGGACTTAATAACGGCGCGCCGCAGGGAATTGCGAGCAACGTCGTGACAATTCCCTTGAAGACGGCTCCGACAGTGCCCTCTTTCGACGTTAGTTCGTTCGATTTTTCGCCGCCAAGAAAGGCGGGCGTTTGAAGTTCCCAAACGCCCATCAAGCTGAGCGCCATTGCGAAAACGATCGCGCTCATAATTATTTGAAAGATCGCGCGCGTGAAGAGGAAGCTCAGACCGACGCTAGCGAACGCCAAGACGCCGAACACGATCAAGACGCCCGCCGCGTACCAAACGTTCAACAGAAACGCTTCGGCGCGTTTACGTCCCGCTTGTTCGAAAAAGGAAAGAACCTTCAGACCAACGACCGGCAAAACGCAAGGCGTTACGTTCAAAATCAGACCGCCGAGAAACGCCGTTAAAAGAAGAACCGCAAAACGTCGCGACGCGAAAGAAGCGGCGTTTGGGGCGTCGTCGAGGTTCGTTCCGTCGTCGACGCTCGCGCGAATACTGGACGCGTTTGTTTCCGTTGCGGACGCATCCGACGTTTCCGTTTGCTCGGACTTCAATTTTTTCAGAGCGTCAAGCAAATCGACGACGTCTCGATTCGCATTGTACTTCGCTTCAAACTCGACCTTTACTGGGACGCAAGTTCCGCCTTCGCCTTCGGAACACGCAAGCGCGTCGACCTTGCCCGAGATTTGACAAGTCGCAAACGTTTCGGCGGTCGGTCGAGCGTCGGCGGTTTTAGCCGCGATCGGCGCGATCCAATCGACTTCGCCCAAATATTCCTCTAGACGCTCGCCTAACGCGTCTTGAGCGACGACGTAGGAAGTCGTCGGTTCAGGCGAAAAGACGGTCAAGTTGACGGCGACGTCGAGCGGCTGAAAGGCTACGTCGACGAATCGCGTCGGTTTGCCGCCCGCGCCCTGCGTCGGAGAATAAATATGCCAGCCTTGCGCGACGCTCGTTCGAACGACAAGGAAACCGACGACGTTGGGGAAACCGGCGACGCTTGAATCAAGTTCGTAATCTTTCGGAACGCCGACTATTTCCGCCGTCGCCGTCAACTTCGGAGCCGATTCGTCGCCGGACGTTCCAAGATCGACTCCGAAATTCTTGGGAGAAAAGGGAAACGCGTCGTTGGAAGAGGCGTCGAGACCAAAGGGCTCAAACGCGTCTTGGGCGCGCGTTGGAACGGCGTTCGCAAAGACGAAAAGGGCGAGTAAAATCGCGAAAAAGCGAAACGTCGAATAAAGCGCGCGACGACGAACGCGAAGCGAATTCTGAAACATTGACGACTCCGAAAATTGGTCTGTCGAAAAGCGGAAGTCGAGATCCGCTTCGTTAGGGTAAACGACGTCCTCGTTATGTAAAAACGTTGATCGTCCGCAAAAAGCGGCGTTTAACGACGCGTCGCCTTCTAAAAAACGACGCCTAAAATTCCGTGAACGATTACAATTTCTTCGCGCGTCCGTCGTTCGTTCAAATAAGTCTAAACGGAACGTCCCTACAAATCAGTTGGCTGGAGCTATTCCGCGAATATCTCTTTGAAAACTGTCAAGGGAGTCGGCGGTACAGGCGACTCTAAAAATCGATTTTAGTAGCTCGACGTCGGTAATCGACTTCAAGGCGTTCATCGTAGAACGAGCAATTTGTGGAAAACGGAGAACAATACATTGTTCCAACATATTACGAACGCCTTCTCGTTTGCCTTCTTGCTTGCCCTCTCGTCTGCCTTCCAATACGCCAAGGCCGTAGATACTATTGATTTCAGACTTCATATTGGCGCCTCCTAATTCCTCTAACTTACGCGTTGTTTCTTCGCGCGTCCGTCTAACGTTCAAACAGGTCTAGAGGGGAGGTTTCTGTAATCAGTTTGCCGACGCTATTCCTCGAATATCTCTTTGAAAACTATCAAGGGAATCGGCGGTGCAGGCGACTTTAAAAATCGATTTCAGTAATTCGACGTCGGTAATCGACGTCAAGGCGTTCATCGTAGAACGAGCAATTTGTGGAAAACGGAGAACAATACATTGTTCCAACATATTACGAACGCCTTCTTGTTCGCCCTCTCGTTTTCCCTCTCGTTTTCCCTCTCGTTTTCCCTCTCGTTTTCCTTCTCGTTTTCCTTTTCGTTTGCCTTCCATTACGCCAAGGTCGTAGATGCTGTTGATTTCATTCTTCATACTGGAGCCTCCTAAGTCCTCTAATTTAAGCGTAATTTCTTCGCGCGTCGGCGGAATCCAGCCTTGTCGAATCGAGACTTTGCTAACAAAGACGAGAAAATCGCTAAAAATCTCCCTTTCTTCTTCGCCGTCG
>JAZUGM010000238.1:0-6792 GCA_045641205.1 Thermoguttaceae bacterium | reverse complement strand
AAATCGGCGCCTTTGCAACAAGCGCTCGAGATTTTGGAACATTCGCAAAAATTCCTCGTACTTTGGGACGACGCGGCGCTAAACGAATCCGGGTACGGTCGCGACGCGACGATCGCCGCAAATTTCGACGCGGAGCCGCTTGAACGAGTCCTGTTCGATTTGCTGGATCCGCTGAATTTTTCCTACGTCATCCTTGGCGAAAACCTCGTTCTTGTCACGACGAAGGAAAGAGCGGCGAGTTATCGCACGTTTGAAATTTGTCTCTATTCGGAATCGGAAGAACGCAAAACGCTCGAAGAAGCAACGGCGATTTCCGACGAAATGAAAGGAGCGATCGGCGCTAAAGCGTGGGAAGCGTCCGACGCCGCGTTGTGGCTCGATTTGGAAACGAACTGCTGGCTGATAAGACAAAGTCAGCCGATTCAACGAGAAATAAGACGTTGGGCGAGCAAACGGAACGAAAAGAAAAGCGTCGAAAAAAAAGCGGCGCCTTTGAACGAACCTGAAGACGAGGCGTTTTCGGATTAAAATAGAACGAAACGACGATGGAAAAGACGGAAATTAAAAGAACGCGTTTGTATAGTCGACGAGGCGACCTTGGCGAGACTTCCCTTCTCTTCGGACCGCGCGTCGGCAAGGATCATTATCGCGTGACCCTTTTGGGAACGCTAGACGAGCTTAACGCGGTCGTCGGATTGGCGCGCGCGGAAGACGTCGACGCGGAGTCGGATCAGATTCTGGAGCGTTTGCAACGTCGATTATTTGAAGTCGGCGCGGAAGTTGCGACTTTGACGCCGGAAAAATTCGAAGTCAAACGCGTCGACGAATCGAATATTCGCGAGTTGGAATCGCTTATCGACGCGCAATGCCTAAAAGTCGAGCCGACGCGCGCGTTTATTCTGCCCGGCGGAGCCAAATCGGCGGCGCTGTTGCATTTTGCGCGAACCGTTTGCCGACGCGCCGAGCGACGCGCGACCGCGCTGTTAAGATTCGACCCGAATTTCTCGCCGCGAGTCGTCGCGTGGATCAATCGCGTCGGCGACTTGCTCTTCGTTTTGGCAAGATACGAAAACGCGCGTCGTCAAACGCCGGAAATCGAAGTTCGCCGATAACGCGCGAAAAAAATAAACGCAACCGACGCCGCGATCCAAGCGAGCGACGAAACGACGGCGCCGACGAAAAACGCGCGAGGCCGATATTCGACCACGACGCAATAGTCGCCTTGGGGAACGTCGATTTTTCGCAAGAACTCGAAGACTTTTTCTACAGGCGCGACGTTTGGCGCGCGCGTCGAATCTTTTGCGCGGCGAGTTATCGCGCTCCTTATTTCTTCGCGCTTTCGACTAATCGCGCGGAAGGCGTCGGCTTCCGCGCGAGTCAACGCGTAAGACTTCGCGCGCCAATCGGGCCAATACTGCTCGGCAAGTACGACGTCGGAAGACTCGCTTGCGCGGACTAAGTAAACGATTCTATTCGGCGCGTATTCGAGCGTCTCGACGTAATCGCGCGCGCCGTCTTCTTCGACGCGCTTTCCGTCTCGAAAGAGCGCCGCGTGCGTCGGCTTGACGCGAACTCTTTTCGACGCGACGCTCTGATCGACGTTTGACGACGGATCGACTGCAGAGTCCGGCAAGACGCGCTCGACCCAGAGGCGGGGACCGACGACGCGTTCGACGCCCAAAAACGCCAGTTCTTCGTCGGCGTTCGTTCGCGCGATCAGGCGATCGACATAGGCGCAATAAGCGCTTTCCATCGTCGCTCCTCGCGCGTCGATAATCGCGACGCCCCGTCGAAAGGGATATTTCGGATAGAGCGTCGCGACGTCCCACAATACGCGTTCCTCGATTCTTCGCGACGAACTTTCCTCTTGAAAGAAGGGCGGAAACCAAACGGGATAGCGATAAACGCGCGTCGGCGGCGCTAATTCGTCCGCAGTCGTCGCGCGTTCTTCTTCGATTTGGCGCGCGATCTCCGAACGAAGTCCAAATATTTTTGTCGGCGCGACTTCGACTATCCACGAATTGGCGAAATAAATATCAAACGCGGTCGTCGTCAACGCGGCAAACAGCAAAACGTTCTTGACGCGCAAATTCCGAAGACGACGCGCAAAAAACAGAAAAATTAGCGAACCTGCGAGTACGAGCGCCGTCTGTAAAAAGGAACGCGCCGCAAATTTTTCCGCCAACTGCGGCTGAAAAGATCCGTAAAGAGGATTGCAAAGGGTAAAAGAACGAAAAAAAGACGCGCCGCGACAAATCGTCGCCAAGTAAAGCAAAAGGGCGACGGTGAAAATCGAGACGGCAACGACGCGAAAACGACGCGAATTTCGTTCTCGATCCCACCCTATTCCGGCTAAAATAGCGACGCCTAAAACGCTTATCGTCAACGTTTTCGCGGGATAGCGAAATTCGGCAAATTTAGGAATCGTCAAATTGAGGAGCCAATAGAGTCCCCCGACGGGATCGCCGTCGCAATAGGTCGAATTTACGGAAGCGCCGTTGAGAAGCGCTTGAGCCGCGCGAATATGCCAGACGACCCCAAAACCGCCAAGCGCGGCGAGCGTTCCAAAAACGACGCCCCAAGTCGCGACGACGCGACAATAATTCCGTGCGAGGTCAAGGACGGAAACCGTTCCGTCCCGTTTCAAACGTAACCGCGCGGCGCATAACGCCAGTAAAAAGGGCAAGACGCCGCAATAGAGCGTCGGAGTCCAAACGGCAAGTTCCTCGGGCATAGCTTCAAACCAACGCGACGACTGCGGAAATTGCCGACCGCCGACGTTAGGAAAAAGGAACTCGCTCCAACGCTGCGCGCCGACGCTAAATCGATATATCGAACAACTGCGCCCCCCTTCCGAAAAATCAAGACAAAGCGCCCCCCGACGAAAGGCCTCTCCGACGGGCAATTCGTCTCGCGCGTCTTTGGCGTTCCCTTGAAACGCCGCCTTCGGAACGTCCCAAATCGAACGAATCAACTTGTCGCGCGAGCGTTCGGAACGACCGACAAGCTCGGCGCTCGGAAGAATTTGAATCGCGGCAAGTAGAAACGCGAAAAGAGCGGTCGTCGCGCAATAGAACGCCGCGCTTCCGACGCGGACGTATTTTTTGGACGTCGTTTTTCCGACCTCCGCCTTTTCGTCCTCCGTTTTTTCGACCGGCGTTTTTTCGACCGGCGTCTCTTGCGAGGATTTGATCTTAAATCGATTTCGACGACAACGCGGCGCAAAGAGTAAAATAAAAGCGGAAGAAGCGAGGCAAACGTACGCGATTTGCGGCTCTCCGCCCAAAACGCACAACGCGTAAACGACGCTCGATTTAAAAATAGCGCGAGTTTTCAAGCGAAAATTTGCCGCTCTGAAGTAATCAACAAGAAAAACAAAAAACGCGGGCGCCCAAGCGGAACCGACAAGATAGACGACGTTCGAATATTGAAACAACGTTTGTCCCGAAAAAGCGTAGGCGACGCCCGAAAGAAGCGAACCGACGCGAGAAACGCGAAGACGACGCGCCAAAACGAAACTTGACGCAAACGCCAACGCGACGTGAAGCCAAATATACAGTTTAAAACAAGTAGAATAAGAAAGCCAATTAAAAGAGGAAAAGAAAAAAAGAAGTTTAATCGGATAGAAAACGGAAGCGGTCGGATCGGCAAGAAGGGGTTGTCCCAAATTTGCGTAGGGATCCCAAAGCGGAACTTCGCCTCGTTCCCATACCCCTTGAATCTGTTGAAAGAGCGGATAATAATAGTACGCGACGTCGCGATACGCAAAACGAGCGTCGGGCGAAAAGGACGCCCAAAAGAAAGCGACAAAGAGTCCAAGCGGAATCGACGCCCAAAGGAACGCCGACGTCCGCACTCGCGCGCGTCCGACCGCTTCTCCGTCTCGAAGTCGACGCGAAAAAAAGACCGCTCGCACCTTGGCGCCGCTCCTCTTAAGCTCTAATCCCGATCAAATTCAGCGATCGCTTCTTCCCAAAGCGCACGCGTTTTCTCCTCAAATTCAGGATCGAATTCGCCCTGCGCGGAAATCGAGAAGCGTCGCGTCGTCGCGTCGAGCGGCTCGACGAGAATATTAACCCTGTGGCGCGGCACGGCGTCTTCTACGCGATCCGCCCATTCGACGAAAGAAATTCCGTCGGAATCGAAATATTCGTCGACTCCGAGTGCGAGAAACTCGTCGGAATCGCGAAGTCGATACGCGTCGAAATGATAGATCGAACGCTCTTTCCCGTCGTATTCTCGAATTAACACAAACGTCGGACTCCCGACGTCTTCTTTGGAGACGCCCAACGCTTGCGCGACGCCCTGAACAAGTCGAGTCTTGCCCGCGCCCAAAGTGCCAAGCAAAGCCACGACCGCGCCTTCGGGCAACGCTCGCGCCAACACGCCCCCCAAAACGTCCGTCTCGTTCTCGTTTCGAACGACTATTTCAACCGTCATAACGCTTCGCTCCGAAAAAATCGCTTTTACGACGCAAACGCCAAACGCGCCGCGCTATGCTTGATTTTACCGTTTTTTTTCGAAAAGGCAAGATTAACGAAACTGAGCTTTTGGCAAATTTGCGACTGTCGGCGGAAAAAAGCAAGTCGACGACGAGCGAAAACCGACGGATGGAGTCGGTTCGCAAAACGTTGACCACGCGACGGGGAAAATAAAACGTTTCAACGGCGCGGTAAAAACACGACGATCAGTTACTACGACGTTCGTTTGAAATCGGAGTTTTTTGGTTATGAAGACGTCCATCGATATGTAATCGGCGGCTTCCACGCCCGCCTATCGGCAGGGGGACGCTCCAAACTTATAAGCGTTACGGGTTGAATTCTTAGAAAGTTGCCTGTACGCGCGACGTTTATTCCAAACCGTAACGCACGTGCAAACTTTGTACGACTTTCCGTGAACGCTTACTTTAGAGGTTTGTTGACCTCCTCGTTTCGAATAACCACAGACAGCTACCTTCCAACAAGAATCACACGAACCCCCAAGTTGTTCGCGTACCCTGACGGCTCCACATAACCGCGCATTGCGGGTCGACAATATTCAGCTGAGTGTCCCCACGAACCACCGCGGAAAATATGCCAAATACTATCGTCATAGAGAGAACTAGTCCATTCCCAAACGTTACCTAACATATCGTATATTCCCCAATTATTAGGCGCCTTTAAGCCAACCCTATGGGGCTTATTTCTACTATTCGCTTTGTACCAGGCGCTCTTATTGAGAGGTTTTCCATAGGTTGCGCCATACGTACCCGCGCGACATGCGTATTCCCATTGTTCTTCCGTCGGTAAATCAAAGCGCCATTGCGTAGGAACTATACCTAAATCGTTAAGTCTATCACAAAAAATACGGCTTTCCTTCCAACTAACAGAAGCCACTGGAAGTTTTGCCCCTTTATGTAAACATTTATGTTCCTTTTCTACCCCAAGAGCATCCCATTGTTCTTGCGTTATTGGCGTTTCACAAATAAAAAATCCAACGTCAATATTCACTTCGAGTGTTATCTCGTCTTCATCTCGTCCCTTTTCACTCTCAGGGCTTCCCATAGTAAATGCGCCAGGCGGACAGAAACGAAACACAAATTCAACTCCTTCAATAATAAAGGTAAATCGTGTTCCAGGTTGCAAATTTGCGTTTTTTGCTAGATTTAGATTAAAAAAAAGGTAAGCGTTCACGGAAAAACGACGCGCGACAAGCCGTCCGTCTTTAGACGGGCGGATAGCGTTTCGCTTGACGTTGCGGAAACGATTTTTTGTTTTCTTACATTCGCCGCATCGTCTGAAAGTTCTCCGTTTTTCGCAGAACCTTCAAACTCAAATTCTTCCGATATGCCCCGTTCTCCGTAAACGGGAGCTTTGGGGCGCCGGATAATTTCACCTTTATAATGGACGCGTTTTCGGCGGCGCCGATCACCCGTCTAAAGACGGACGGCTTATCACGCGCGCCTTACGGCGCGATTCAAACGCAAACCTTGGTCAGAATATTGCGTGAACGATTACGAAAATAGCGTGTTGTTAGCGCCTAACCTTTTGCCAACCTGACGCGCGCAGTAAAAAACGTTGGGGTCGTATCGCGTCGCATTGCGACGCGCGCGAAAGCCGCCTGCATTACAGGCGGATGGTACGAGTAAGCGTTGGCAATTTTTTTGCAGGCGTTTGGAAAGAATACAAATTTTAGGTTTACCTTTTTATTAAAGCGTTTACGGAGCGACGCCATCCGCCCGCAACGCGCGGCGACTTTTGCTTTCGCACGACGGCTACGCAGTCGGTTCTTGCGCGGCGTTTATTCCAAACCGAACGCGCGTGAAAAATTTGTACGACTTTCTATGAACGCTTACGTTTTTTAATCATAGCTTTCTCTTACGCCCCGTCCGCCCGTCAACGACGGGCGCATCGGCGCCGCCGAAAACCCGTCCGTTATCAAAGCGAAATTATCCGACAAACCCCAAAACTCCCGTTTACGGAAAACCGAGTTTATCGGAAGAATTAGCGATTGAAGGTTCTGCGAAAAACATACGAACATTCAAACGACGCGACGACTGTAAAAAACAAAAAATCGTTTGCGCAACGTCAAGCGAACCGCCGATCCGCCCGTCGTTGACGGGCGGCTTGCCGCGCGCCGCTACGCGGCGGTTCTTACGCGTCGTTTTTCCGTGAACGCTTACTAAAAAACTTTACGTCGTATGGTTTTACCAAGGCGACTTAGCGCCCGACGAAGGGGCGCCGAAGTCTTCTTTGAAAAAAGCGACCGCGCCGGGTTGGGGGTCTGGGTCGGAACCGCTGGTCGTAATTAAAT
>JAZUGM010000237.1:0-3230 GCA_045641205.1 Thermoguttaceae bacterium | reverse complement strand
AAAACAGGGACGATCAGAGTCGAGACGTCGACGAAGAAAAACAGTTGGAACTTTTGCGCGAGTATCTTGATCGACTTGTTCAGTTAGGCGTCAATTTGGGCCAAGATTGGTTCTTTCACATCGTGTTCGGACGCGAGGAGTCGACTCCGTTTCTACGCCGTTTAATGAACGGCGTCTTGCGAAACGCAAACGAGCCGCTCGTCGACGCGATCAAAATCAAGAATCCGTTTAAGTTTGGCGCTACCTACGACGACAAAGACGTGATTTTAGACGTCGCCGTTGAAGACGAATTGGGGAATCGATTCGACGTCGAGATGCAAACGTGGAATCACGGAAAATTTCGCGAGCGGATCGTTTATTATCTCGAAAAGATCGCGGCAAGCCAACTGTCGAGGGGCGAAGCCTACGACAAGTTGCGTAAAGTCATAGGAATTGTGTTTGTCGATTTTCAGATTTGGTCGGAATTAGATTTGGCAAAACTTAAGAATTTGACGCCGGATCTGACGAAAAAACTGAAAGAAACGCAATTTGAAACGATCAAATTAATGTCCGTCGAGAACCGCGTCGTTTTCAGCGATTGCCTGACGATCTATTTCGTGCGCATCCCCAAAGCGAGCGAGCCTTTTTCGCCGGATTTACGCGACCCCAAACTAATCGACTGGTTAAAGGCGTTTCGATTTCCAGAGTCGACTTCCGAAGAAGAAATGTTTCGACTTGAGACGACGACGCCCGAATTAAAGGAGTTGAGAAAGCAAATGTTTGAAATACTAGCGTCGCCGGAACAAAGAGACTACCTCGAACAGAAACAACGCTTCTATACGCTCCAAAGAACGATATTAGAGGAGAACGAAACGCAAGCGAAAGAAATCGTAGCGTTATCGCAGGAAATCGCGACGCTAATCGGTAAAAACGTGACGCTAGCCGATGAAAACGCGACGCTGATACGGCGCCAGCAGGAACGGGACGTCCAAAGACGTTCGACGCTTATTAAAACGGCGTCTGATCGCTTCGGCAGATCCGTTTCAGAATTGGAGTCGCTGTTTGAAGGACGAAAGCAAGAAGCGTTTGACGCGGCGCTGGATTCGTTATTGGCAAACGACGATTACGACGAATTTGTCAAAATCGTCTCGAAAGAACGATAATTTCGAATCGAAGTTCAATAGACGCCCGCGTCCTTTTTATACGAGCAAGCCCTACCCCTTTCCACAAGCGAAATTCTGCGCCGCGCTTACGATTTCGTCGCGCGTTGGCACGACGGAGCCAAAAGTGAAAAATCGGACGCGCAAACGATCGTCGTCGATTAGCTCGAAATTTTCGGAATCGACCTGCGCAAGACGAAAACGCTGGAATTTCCGCTCCACAAAGAGTCGGGCGCACGCGGCGATTCCTACGCGACGCTTATTCTGAAATTAACGCGTCGATCGGATACTTTGTATAACTTTCCGCAGGCTCTTACAAAAAATCAATTCGGACGAAGAACGCGTCGCGTTCTTATTGGAACGATACTTGGAATTGGTCGAACGGCGCTAAAGGAGGCGAGGCGCTCCGTTAGTTCGTTTCGACGCCCTTTTCTTTCAACAAACGCGTCCAAAGCGCGACGTGTTTTTCATTAACTTTCGTATCGGTAAATTCCGTTAAAACGCGCGTTCGATTACGTTCGCCCAACGCGCGGCGCAAATTTTCGTCGCCAAGCAAGGCGGAAATTTTGCGACTCCAAGTCTCGGCGTCTCCGCTTGGACAAATTTGTTCCGAAACGTCGGCGCCCAAAATCTCCGCGACGCCTTCGACGTCGGCGCATAAAGTCGGCTTGCCAAGCGCGGCGGCTTCCAGCAACGCGTTCGGCATGCCTTCCCACCGCGAAGGCAAAAGAAACAATTCCGATTCGGCAAGAATTCGGGACGCATCCGCGCGCCAACCCGTAAAATAAACGAAACCTTCCAAGCCTAATTCGCGCGTTTGGCGTTCGAGTCGTTCTCGCTCTTCGCCGTCGCCGACGATCCAAAGTTCCCACTCGCGCGCGACTTCTTCCGTCAGCCAACGGGGCGCGGTTTCGAGTAAAAAATCAAATCCTTTCTGAATCGTCAAACGTCCTATTCCAACAAGACGTTTACGTTTTCCGAATCCGCGCGGGAGCGACGCCGAAACGTCGGACGACGCGACGGATTTTAACGCGTCGACTACGTTTGTTCGTCCGATCGCAACGGCGCCGTCGACCGTATGCACGCCGTTCGGAATCGAGACGACTCGCGACGCGGGCGCTCCGCCGACCGTTCGCGTGAAATTCGCGACGGATTCTCCGACGCAAACCCACGCGTCGACTAGCGAACCGGTTAGACGATCGAGTCGAACGCGCCAACGCGAGTCGCGCTCGGCGACGCGAACGCCGGAACAGACGATCGGCACGCCCGACGCGCGCGCGGCAAAGCGCCCCAATAAATTCGCGTGAAACATAAAAGACTGGAGAACGTGCGGAGCTTGTTTTTTTAAGAGCCGACAAAAACGACAAAAAGCCTTGGGCAAATCGAGGACGCTTTTGATCCCAAGTTCGACGACCTCTAGCCCTTCGTCGCGAAAAAGAGGCGCAAGCGAGTTTTTCAAGTCCCGTTCCTTACCGCTTAATACGTAAACGATCGGTTCAAACCGGGCGCGATCCAAATCGGAAATCAACTGGAAAAAAGCCTTTTCGGCTCCCCCGTAAGACAATTCCGTAATAACAAAAGCAATACGAATCATTTTCTTTTCGAGCGCGTCGTTTTTTGTTCCGGCTTTCTTCGATTCAAAACGCCGTCAAAATCAGTCTTCGTTCCCTAGTCTTATCGTTCTTGCAAAACGACTTTAACAAATTCGTCATAATCGTTAGTCGTTGTCAGTGATTTACGAACGGCGACAAGCGCTTTCAACGTTAGACCCTCCAACGACGCTTCCACTTCGGAAACAGGAACGTTAAATTTATAGGAAGCCGTTTCGGCAAGAATACCGCAAAACGTCGTTTGCATTTCGGCGTCTTTTCGTTGCATTTCAGCGTCTTTTCGTTGCATTTCAGCGTCTTTTCGTTGCATTTCGGCGTCTTTTTGCCGAATTTCGGCGTCTTTTTCCCGTATTTCGGCCTCTTGCTGTTTCAACTGTTTCAAAATCGTTCGTTGAGTCGTATAGAAACGTTGGATACTTTCGATATAATCCCGTTGCGCGTCAGTCATTAACACTTGATACATTTGATTTCTCAACTCCTT
>JAZUGM010000236.1:0-12840 GCA_045641205.1 Thermoguttaceae bacterium | reverse complement strand
AAAAACATTATCCCTAGATCGCGTTCTATCGGATCACAAAATTCATCAGGAATTTTAGCCGGTTCCTGTTCTGGATCAGGAATTAAACGAAATTCTGCCGGAAATTCTCGACAACCCAAATAGGGATGATGGAAATACTGTCCTCGTTTTGCGCGACGTTCAAACATAGCCGCATATTTGGCTTCTGATTCGTCTTGATGTTTTAGAACTTCGGCTTGTTTGTATAACAGTTTTTCCTCGGCGTCATATAACCAATCGTCAGTAGGTCTTATAACTGAAAGACGATCTTCTGGTTTGATATAGTCGAACTCTGCGTGAAAACGATACTTTACGTCTCGTAAAAAAAGACCTGCGCGTTGTTGCCTATCTTTTTCGATGAAGATTCCCTTTGAACTTTCCCCGGCTTTACTTGCAACCTCATTGCGTCGAACGGAGATAAAGCGAATAGGCTTTAATACCTCTATTTTTCGAACTCGCCAGGATATGGCGGGCTTCCAAAATATCGCCTCAAAGAAAGCACGAACAGCCGAAGGCGTAGGAACGTCGTATGACATTCGTTCTGTTTTTAGTTCTGGTCTTGTAAAACAAGCGAATTCCCCCTCTACTTCCAAACAAAAACCTTTCATTTGATTTCTCCAAAGTTCCTGTTATGTTTATATGCACCTTTATATATTTTTACCAAAAGACGTCAAGTTCAAAACTTGTTTTTTTGACAAATTTGTTAAGATTATTAGGTCGATTTCCATTGTTGTTTTTTGTTTACGTTGGAAATCGTGGATTGAAACCTGTTTTGTTTTTATAAGACTAGCACGCAATGAGAATTTCTCTTTCTTGTTTGCGTGTTAATCTTCTTATTCTTTCTTTTTAATTTGTTGAAATGAATGGTTTGGAGTTCGTAAAAATATTGAACCCTAGTGCGTCGTCGTAATATTTCTTTTCAGGTAAAGTAAATAAACCTGGAAGTATTTGTTTGATTATTAAGGCGTCAGCTTTTTGCTTTATCTCTTCCTGAGATAGGCTTACTGTAAATCTTTGAATTTTTCTCATTATCTTTTTTATATCTTCCGTTTTTTCCAACTGGTCAATATACTTAATTCCATCTCCATATGGTACGACAACAGGTTGTTTCCAATCTTCTATTATTTGAAAATTATTGCCCGTTGTTCTAAAAGGCACGTCTGGTTCTGCTTCGTCAAATGCTACCGTCAAGCTATTTATAATATTCTTAACGTCTAATTTGTTCTTTATTTTGTAATATCTTTTAAAATACTCTTCAAATGTACTAGGCGCGTTTAAGTCAAGATTGGGATTTTCCATCAATAGTTCGCGCGTTATATCAACCTGTTTTTGAAATATAGACGGAATATTTGGCGGGTTAAATACAATAACTTTGCCAAATCGGAGTTTTCCTTCTCGATTACATCTGCCTGCCGCTTGAACTATAGAATCAAGTCCGGCGAGCGCCCGATAGACAACAGGAAAATCAATATCGACTCCTGCTTCGACAAGTTGGGTTGCAACGACCCGTAACTGCGTTTTTTCTTTTTGCGTTCTGTTAGCAGTCAGTATATTTTTAATTTCTTTAATAACGTCTGAACGATGTTGAGCGCACATCAAAGTAGATAAACAAAACGTCTTACTATTTGAAGAATCTCCTTTTTCTTCAATTTGCTTTTTTATTTTGCTATACAAATCGTAACAATCTCTACGAGTATTAACGATGCAAAGAACTTCAGAATTATCCTGCGACGACAATTCTTCCGCCAGTTCATCCCAATCTCTTACGCCATTATTTTTTTGATTCAACAGATCGAAGTGATATTCTACCCTTTTGAGATTCTGAAATAACGTTGCCTCTAGTTCTTTAGGAATAATAGGATTCGTCTTTTGTAATGCCTGATAGGCATATTTGCATTTAATTTTATCGATGTATTCGAAAGCCGGTTGCGTCGCGGTACATAAAACTGACACAACCCCAAAATTAGTCGATAAACAATTCAGCGCTTCAATGCAAGGCGCAAGGTATTCTGTTGGAAGCGTTTGTATTTCGTCAAAGATGACGACTGAATTGACAATATTGTGTAATTTGCGACAACGGTTTGTTTTGGCGGAAAACAGAGATTCAAAAAATTGTACGTTTGTAGTAACAATGATTGGAGCGTCCCAATTATCGGTTGCTAGCTTCAATTTGAGAAGACGTTCTTTTTCTTTAAGGGGTAATTTGTCGTCGTCTTCGCCAAAATCGAAATTACAGTGATGTTCAACGACGTTGCTATTGTTTTCGTCGTTGAAAACTTTTGTAAATTCCCTGCCTGTTTGTTCAATAATCGAAGTATACGGAATAACGTAAATGATTCTCTCTTTATTGAGGCTGATTGCTTTTTCCAAGGCAAACGCCATACTGGATAAAGTTTTGCCTCCGCCCGTTGGAACCGTTAGCGTAAATATTCCATCCTCTTTCGAACGTCCTACACCCCGACAAGATTTTAGAACTTGATCCCTAACAATTTGTAACGTTGCCACTGGATCGTCTGAGGACGGATTCGGATTCCTTTGATACTGTTGCATATACCGATCAAAACGTTGTTTCAAAACAGGAATGTCCTCAAAATTTCCCCGTTTTGAGTTTGTGTCTTTTGATGAAAAAGACTCGGTGTTCAAATAATCTGCGTCGATAAGACTTGAAAATAAGAATCTAACCCAGAAATGGTAGATTTTATCATAACTCCACGGAAGTGAAGTTGCCTCTAGCGTTTCGACATTAATTTGTTTGACGATTTGATCAAAAGAATTTTCCAATTCTTTAAATATTCGTAGATTCTTTCGATTTGTTCGAGCTTGGAGTGATGCGCGAGCATTTCCGTCGTCAGTGGAAAAATCTGGTAAGCCTGCATGGTGTCCGGCTATTATATACGCGAGAGTTCTCCCAATAAACGTGTTGTCGAGGTTCCATTCGGAGAATATAGCGCCAACATCTGAGTGATTGATTCTGCAATGGATTTTTTCATCGGGGTTCTTATTGGACTCTTCGAGATATTTTTGAAATTCCTTATGTGCCTTGCCAAGGTCGTGGAGCATTCCTGTGGCGCGTCCCCACGAGCCCGAGCCAAACTTTGAGGCGAATTCTTCCGCCAATTTTGCCGTTCCCTCGAGGTGATCTTTTAACGATTGCCAATGTCGTTTGTCGGGATCGTTTGTTTGGGTATGAGCGTATATGTTTTCAAACATTTCCGATGAATCCTTTTCAAAATTAATATAGTCGTAATTAGGGTTGCCCTTAGGACGTTGCGAACGTCCAAGTCGTATTATAACAGAAATGACAAGATAATGAAAGTCGGCGGAAAGAAAAAATTTTAAAGATTCAAGAAATATTTTGTCGAGTCGCGTCGATCCGAGAAAAAACGAGGAAAAATCGGAACGACGCGAAAAAATAACGATTATTTGTCAAGAATTGTCGATTCGATTCTAAAATCTTCGATTGTTAGCGGCGAACCACAGGCGCGAAAACCTGCGCTACCCCAATAAAACGGCTTGGCGTCGATCCAATTTAACGTTTTCTTTTCGTCGACGGTAATTTCGAGCTCGTTTCCTTTTGCCTCGATTTGTAATTTAATCGGTTCATTTGGTTTGACTTGAAAGGGGGCTTCAGCGAGCGTTTCAACTTGTTCGTAGGAACGGCGCTCAAGGTTGATTTTGTTTCGTTCGAAAGATAGACAATAGCCTTGAAAGAAATCGATTCCCAGTTGCGGCGAGTTATTCGCGCCGCCCAACGCCGGATTTTGTGCGCGTATGAGAATCGAGCCGTCGACGCGTTCGTCGGGAAAGGATATTGTCGCTTTGATTAGGTAATCGCCGAGCGCGGGGGCTCCGTAAAGTCGCTTGCCATACGGCGCGTCGCCCGAAGCGATTAACGCGCCGTCTTGAACTTGCCACGTTCCATCGGAGTATTCGGGCGCGTCGCGAAACGATTCAAAATCTTGTAACGCCGCGTTTTCCATATTCGGTCGGATCTCTATTTCGTCAAGTTCGACGCCGCCTTGAACGCAACCGAAACTTAGACGCGTTGTCCCGACAGGAAAGGCGATTTTCCTCCGAATCGTCGATCGCGGCGTTTCGGAGGTTTCCAGCGCGATTTTTACCGGGCTCGCGGTTCCGACTGTCAACGTCGCGACGCTCGCGTTTGCGCCTTGACTCCTAATAACGACGTCGTAAAATCCTTCTTTAGCGACGTCGATTTCCAAATCAAGGGCGTCCCCTTCTTTGATCGGTAGTAGTCGACGGCGCGCGCCGAATTCTTTTTGGACGTCGACCGGCGTTTGACCTTCGCGCGACGTTCGATAGCACGCATAAAGGACGCCGGGGACGTTTTCGACAAGACGCGCGGCGGAACGACCTTGCGTCGCGCTTGTCGCTCCTAGGAACCCGAAGGACGACGCGCCGTTTTCCGTAAAATATCCGACGGAACCGTCGGGTTGCGGCGCGTTGATTTCCGCAAATAATCGATCGTCGACGTAGAAAGAAAAACGATCGCGCGTTCGTTCGATTTGAAGAGAACGCAACGTAAGGAACGAAAGCGGCTTGTCGAATATTTGGGGGACGGCGACGCGCTTGATTTCTTCCTTGCCGTCGACGACGACGATTAGCGCAATCTCGTTTTCTTCAGGCGAAACGACGACGCGTCCGTAATTTCGGGCGTCTTTGTAACAGAACAACGCGCCCGCGCGATTTGAGGCGGCGTCTAATTTGAGATTAAATTCGGCGGTGAAATCTCCCGTTAGTTTTTCACGTAAGACGACGGCGGAATTTTTTTCGAGGCGCAACAAACCCCCTTGAATTGTCGGCGAATCGACGTTCGTCTTCGACGCGTCAAGGAACGAAACGTGGATTTTTTCGAGTTTTTTGACGTCTTCGTTCGATTCGAACCAAAGCGCTTGGTCGGGGAGGTCGATTCTTTGGGGCATTCGCGTCGGACCGACGACTGCGATTTGATCGCGATTCAAAACGAGCCGATCGATATTTGTTTCCCGCACGGGCCATCCTTGCGTTTTTCCGCGCCCGACAAGCGAATGGTAGACGACGTAGTAAAGGTCGAGATTGGGCGATTTGACGACTGAATTGTGCCCTAGACCGTAAAGATTTCTTTCAGTAGAGACAAGAATCGGATTGTCGTAATTCGGTCTAAATTTCAGGGGCGATTCTCCGACGCCCGCGTCGATTCGATAGCCTCGACTGAAAACGTGATTGCCCGTATATGTCGCGTAATAAACGCCGTCGACTTTAAAAACGGTCGGTCCTTCAGTCCAACCGTTCATAAACGCATTAATATTGGTCGATCGCGCGTCGAATTTGTCGGGCGCGAACATTTCCCTTGCTAGTATTCCCGCGTCCGACGCGTAATAGAAATAAACTTTTCCGTCGTCGTCGGTAAAGACGGAACCGTCGATTGAAAAACCGACGTTTTCTGTGATTCGCTCAAAAACCCCCGTCGGACTTTCGGAACGATAGACGTAATGACCTTGACCGGCAGGAGACGTAACCATATAAAACGCGTCGTTTAAGCGGAATACTTCCGGCGCGTAAGCTCCTTTGCTTGTCGGATCGGTCGTACAAAGCCCTTCGTAACGCCAAGAGACTAAATCTTTCGAAGACCATACTTTAACGCCGATTTGATCGTCGCGCGTACTCGGGTAGAGATAATATCGTCCGTTGAAACGCATAACAAACGGATCGCCGAACCCGTAATCCTCCCAACCGCCTTCGAGCGGCGGCGCTATCGGATTACGATATTCGACGGAATCCGCGCCCGGCGTCAAGACGGCAAGGGATAACGACAAGAATATGAAAAGAAAAATTTGTTTCATTTTACAGCCTTTCTCGTCGAGGCTTCGCCGTCGACTTTGCATAATTACGGAGAAGGGGGAGGCGTTCGAAAACTCGCGCCGGGACGCGGACCAAGAACCGCTTCCGCGTATTCCTCAACCTGATCGGGCGTCTCGAAATATTGTTCGAACATAAACAAATCGTCGTATTCGCATTTTTCCGTCGAATATTCGCGGCAAATCTGCGGACGTTTTTCGTAGATTTTACAACGATTGTCTTCGCCAAGTTCCTTGCAGACGTTGTGAACAAGCAAGTACCACGAGCCGTCTTCGACAAAAACGGTCGCGTTTTCGTGAAGGAGATACCAACGAACGAAATCAAATTCTTCGTAGTTGGTCGGCTTGTCGATGGGCAAAGCGAAATAACGGCAACATTTGCCTGAACAGTAGCCGCAAAGTTCGTCGGCGGGGACTTCCGACTTCAGCGGGCGACGCGAGGGACGAATCGAAGAACTAGACATTAGACGACGCCTCCTATAGCGCGAATTTGCGCAAACGTAAAAGCGACGCAAACGACTTGCGACGCCGATTTTATTATACTCTCGAGTTCGATAAGGACAAGTTAAGACGTAAAATAACGATTAAACCAAAGAAATATATAATGCCGACGAATCTGAACGCAAAAGACGGTAAAATGAAAAAACTTTCTTGTTTAATACGTTTTGTTGTGGAAATAGAAAAAAAAGAGATTATAATAAAGATAATGTGAAAAAGCGATTTTGCGTATTTGCGTAAAGTTTGCTTACTAGCCCTTATTTTTTATGCGCGTCGCGACGATTTGACGAGTTGTTTCGACGTTTTATCCTTTGGAGGTTTGCCGTGCCCAACGAGAATGAAAACACTTCGAACGAATTAGACGCTCTTTTCACGACAAGCGACTCGTCGGAAGGCGAAGACGATTTCTTTTCCTTGGGCGCCGAAACGACCGACGCGGCTAAATCCGAAGACTCGGGGAGCGTCGAAATCGAAATCGAATCGAACCCCTTTGAGATTTCGGAAGCGTCTTTGAACGACGCGGCTTCGGGCGATTCACCGTTCGAAAATCCTCCTGCGGAAGAGTCGTCGGACGCTGTTCCTATGTCGGCGCCGGTAGCGGAAGAGCCCGACAAGAAAGGTAAGAAGGGAAAGAAAGAGAAGACGCCTAAAAAAGAGAAAGCTCCTAAGAAAGAAAAGGCTCCGAAAGAACCTAAGGCAAAGGGCGCGAAAAAAGAGAAGGCTCCGAAAGAACCCAAGGCGAAAGGCGCGAAAAAAGAGAAGGCTCCGAAGGAACAGAAAGAAAAGCGTCCTTACGTCGACTCGCCGCTCCCGGTTTACGTGCTGTTTTGCGCATTGGCGCTTTTTGTCGCGTGCGTCGTCGTCGCTTCTTTTGCGATCGGCGGAGGCGGGGCGATTATGTTTCTCATTCCGGCGGGTATTTTTGCGTTGGTAATGTTGGCGGTTCCCTTTATGTTGCTTTCTCATCTCCGCAGGGAACCGATCGGACTGTTTGATATGGCGATGGCAGTCGCGGCTATTTTCGCCGTTGCGAGCGCGATTGTTGTACTTGCCTATCAGGCGAAGACCTACGGCGCGTCGTCTAAAGTCGCGTTGAACGTTCCGGCGGTCGTCGCGTCGCTTGATTGTTGAACGCGATTTGTTCGCGTCTAGAAAAATAAAGGACAAGCCGACGTTTCGACGTTGGGCTTGTCCTTTTTTACGCTTCGGAACAGCGCGTTAAGAAGGGCGACTTAACGTTTCGTTTAATTGTTCTAATTTGGCGTCGACGCCTTTAATTAAATCGAGCTTGTCAATAACGCTTCGTAAGAGTTCGCAGGCTTTCCCATATTCTCCATAGTAAAAAAGCGCCACGACGGCTAGAGAAATTGAAGAACAGCCGAAACAAAGGAAAACCATCCAAGAAGTCGAAGTCAAGAGTCCGAAAAGAAACATTACGACGACGAGAAAAAGCGCGACGGTTAGAATCGCAAACGCGCCCCAACTACGCATCGATTCGTTACGTTCTTTTATGGTTTTGATCTTGAGCTTATTTCGTGCTTTCGCCTGAAAATTGGAAAGACTGAAAACTAATTCCCAAAGTAAATCACGCGAGACAGCGTCGATTTGTAAAGCGCTTACTTCCGAACAAAAATTTTGCAAGCCGCGAACTGATTTCGATTCGCCATTTCTTGTATCGAAATTTATAGATTTAGCGAATGTACTTAGCGCTCGGAGTACGGATTCCAATTCCGCAGAACTGTTTTCGGTTTGCAAGCCTGTTTTAGGGGAATATTTCATCATTCTTCATCGTTTTTGAGAACGACGCCTTGTTCAGCCGCTAATTGACGAATTAACTTTTGATACCTTTTAACGGCTTCAATTTGTTCGTCGAGCGTTAATTCGACGTCCCCGTCTTCTAACTCCGTTTTGGGTGGAACGACGGAATCCGATTTCGGCGTATGGAACCATCGCGTCCCAAAACTAGACTTTTGTCCTGCGTTTTTGATTTTTCTGGTTTTAGCGAGCAACATATCACCCCTTCTTTCTGCGCGTTTGCACGCGCTCGATGCGTTCGTTTTCCTATTATAAGGGAAAACTGATAAAGAATCAAGTTGCGCAAGAAATTTTTTTGTGAGACGAGAAAGACGGCTCTTTGGAGTTCAAAGAACCGTCGCGTAGAGATTCCGAGTGAAAGCCGTTCGACGTATGCGAACGGGAGTGAAAGCGTCTACTTAAAGAACGTCAAATCTTTGACTTCAATCAAACAATGATCGCCCTTCGAGTTGCAACCGATGGAAACGAACGCTATTTCTTTTGGATCGAACGGATAAGGCGCGCCGGAATAAGCGGTTAAGCTCTTCAAGGGAAGCACGATCAGACGTTCTTCGCCGTTCGCTTTGTTCGAATCGTCGCCCGTGAAGTAGTAGTTGGAGGCGGCGCCTTGTTCGTTCCGACGATAAGTGAAAAATCGAACGACGCTTTCAGGATTGTCGGAAGTCGCTTTGACGCGGAAGGCGACGCCCTTGTAGCCCGTCAAGTCGATCGATTCCGGGAGCGGGAAGACGGGATAAGCCCAGCGGTCGCCGTCGCCGGAAAAATTGACGTCGAGAGTCCACGTTTCGTTTTCCGCTTTTAGTTCAATCTTACCCGAAGGGGAGGAATTTTTCGACCAACGAGACAAATCGGTCAAGTCGACCTTGATTTTGTCCTTGGCGAATTGTTCGTAGTTGTCCGACGTCAACGTTTTCGAAAGCGCGAAGACTAAAACACAATCGTCGCCAATTTCAAAACGTAATTTCGGGACGGCGAAGGGCGAAATCTTCGTTACGTCGAGCGTGAAGGGGAGTTCGGCGCGACCGCGAGCGGGCAGTTCGATCGAAGACGCGCGCGCTTGGATTATGTCGCTTGCGTCCCTAATTTCTCCGTCGACTTCGATCGTCGCGGAGACTTTGACCGTCGCGTTTTTCGATTCGGCGTCAAAATTATAGACGCTCAGTTTTCCTTCGAACGTCGCGGCGTTCGAGTCGACAAGACGATAACCGCTCGTAACCGCTTGAATCGTCTTCTCGTCGTAATCGAACCTCGCGACCGTCGAAAAATTACGTCGAGGATCGGCGCCGTGTTTGACACGCGCCGCAAAGCGCAAGTCGCGCGCCTTGTCGACCGGGGACGCCTCCTTTAACGCGGGTTCAAATTCTTTCGGGAGTCCGACAAAAAGGAATCCGTCGGAAAAATCGACGACGTTCGAAGCGTCGACCGCGAGACGTTCGCCGGTTGCGCGTTCGACGAAACTCGGCGCGCAAGGAAGTTGAATCGTTCGACCCGGCTTTCGGTCGCGTTGATAGAGAACCGCGACGCGTTCGCCCGTTGCGTTATCGCCAAAGAGATAAGAACGTTCGACGTCGGCGTTTTCGCCAAGATTCCAACTGCCGAAGCATTTTTTCCCGCTAAGAAGATAAATCGAACGCGCGTAAGCGGCGCTGGAACGCAAAGGCGCGTTATTCTTGTCGGACATTCCGAAATTATTGTCGTTTTCTTCGTAATAGACGTAAACGAACGGGAAATAGGAATCGATTCCAAGCGCCTTGGCGGCGACGCCCTTTTCAACAATGTCGATCGCGCTTTCCAAGTCCGCCTCGCGATTTGGACGGTCGGTTCCTTTCTTCCACGGCCGACCACATTCGGTCAACCAGAGCGGTTTCCATTCCGCTTTATTTTCGACGAGCCAATCGTGATAACGCAGACAGACGTTCTCCATTTCGAACGCGCGGCAATAGGTATGGAACGAGAATATGTCGCAAGCGTCGAGAACGTCGTTTTCCGCAAGATTCGTCATATAATCGGCTTGGAAGAACGCGATAATTCCTCCGACGACGGGCGTTTCAATATTTCGCCGACGCAACTCTTGCGCGACGGTCTTCAAGACGGGCGCGTATTGATCGCCGGGCAAATTCCCGCTAAAAGAAATGTCGGGCTCGTTCCAAACTTCGATCGAATTCCAGTATTTGTTCCAGCGTTCGCCGACCGTTCCCCAAGAATTCGCCGTCTTGAGCAAGTCGACGGGATACGCGCCGATCTTACCCATCCAATCGGGCGCGTTATGAAAGAGTTCCAAGACGGGCATGTCGTATTTCTTCGCCGTCTCGCGCAATTTTTCAGCGTCTCGATCTCCGTTGAAATCGAACGCGCCTTCGGTCGGCTCGATTCCGCGCCAGTTGACGCGTTCGCGATAAGTCGCCAATCCGAACCGACGCGCGTTGCGAATCAAATCTTCGCGCGCGTTCGTTTGCGAATTAACGAGCCACGTGGACGCGGCGTCGATCGCAAAGAACGGGTCGCGTTCGAGCAAATCGGAACGTTTCGCGGCGTCGGAAGCGAGCGTCGCGTCAAAGGGACAAAACGCCGGTTGCGAAGCGACTCCAAACGCCTGCTCGGTCTCGGGCAATTCGAGTTCGAAAAATCCCTGCGGCAAGACCGTTTCAACGCGCAAACTACGCCCGTCAAGAACGCCGACGCCTTCGGCAAACGTTTGACCGTCGGTCGTTTTCACGACAAATTTTACCGAGTCGACGCCTTTTTCCGGCGCGTTTTCGGCGTTCTCTTGAATATTCGCGTCAAACCAAAAGACTGCGGGCGCGTCCGGCTCGACCCAGAACTGCGAGACGTCGCGAGGAGTCCAACTCGTCGCGCAAAGAACCGCCACGCCTATCGTCAACCATATGTTCATTTTATTCTCCTTTATAGTTGCTACGCGAGACGTCGCGCCTCGCGTTCGATTTGCGTAAAGTATAACGCGACGTTCGGGAGAATACAAGCGTTTTTGACGGCGTGTCGGCAAAAAAAGTAAGCGTTCACGGTAAATTTCGTGATCAAGAAATAGCCAATACAGGCTCCGTCGTGCCTTGTAGATAGTTTACCAATGATTGTGTGATAAACTCAAGCAGATTTGCCCCGCGTTGTTCGCAGGTTGCTTCGGCGCTCCAAAATCGTTCGAGCCAACGCGATCCCCAATCGCTTTGCGTTCCAAGCGATATTTTACGAGCGATGGTAACTTTGCGAATCGTTTGTTCCGCCGGGTTGTTTGTTGGCGAAATCGGTTCGTCGATAAATCGAAAGTAGTCAGCCTCGCGTTTGAGTAATCGAGCAACAAGATTTTTTGCGTCCTTGTCGTTCGGAACGCCTCGCTGAAGGGATTGCATTAACAACAATTTTTGAAAGTTCATACGACGGCGCCATTCCGATTCGCCCAACTTGCCTCGTTGATGAATCACGGAAAACATTTCACGAATTTTTCGAACGATTCGCTTACCAAACAGAGCCGTTTTCCGTTCCGCTTTTTCCTCGATAAAGTGGAACTCACGAATCAAATGCGCCCAGCAAAATTGGAGGAAACACTGTGAATCGTCCATAAATTTTCGATACGCGCCGTAAAAGTCGCAGGAAATTGTCCCCGCAAAATCGACTCCAAGAAAGTCCAATAAAACTTGACTTCCTCGTGAAGGCGTAATTTTGAACACAGTCGCGTCGTTCGAACGAAAGATCCAAACCTAATGCTTTTCCCCTTTTTCTTCAGTCCAGTCTCGTCGCAATAAAGATGAGCGGAGCTACGAACGATTGCCGTGAAGTCCTCAAACGACGCCGCCAACGAATCGGATACTTCACAACAACATTCGCTATGTAGCCCGTCGAAACGTCAATATGAAGCATTGTGGAAAGAAATTGTCGAGTCGTTTGAAACGACAAACGCCCCTTACCCTTCATCCAAGCCGTCAACGTCTTAAGTTTTGGATCAAACAAACCTGGAACCACGTCCTCGGGAAGGGGCGCGTGGTTAGTTTTACCACAACATTCGCAACAGTAAGCCTGTTGACGATACTCGGTAATGCGGTACGGTTTTTCGACCTGTTCAATTTGATAAGAAACTTTGTCGGACTTTTCCGACGTAAGCAGACGACCGCCGCAGTTCGGACAATGCGAAAGCGTCGACGTATGGCGAACATCGATTTGATCAGGCGTAAAATCGACGCGAAGATTTCGCGTATGTCCTTTTTGCCCGCCTTGCTTTCTTTTCGGCTGTTTGCGGGTTTTATTGGACGGTTTTGAAGGAGAGACAATATCAGACGAAGGCGGCTTTGAAGAATTTGAAGAGTTCTTCGAAAGTCGTCCTAGTAACTCGGCTACGAGTTCTTTGAGTCTGCGAACTTCGGCTTCGAGTTCGCGAATTCTGACGTCCTTGGGGTCTTCCATAACAATTTTATCGGCTGAAACAAGATAAAACAGAAGAAGGATTGAGCGATGAAAAGGATTTCAATAAATTTCCCGTGAACGCTTACAATCGTCATGTCTCCAAACTTTTGGAACCTTTGTTATTCCAACGAATTCGTCCGACGAAAAAACTTCGACGAAAACAGAATCTTTGTTTAGACGCCGGTTTTGTTGGAAAAGAACAAGTCGTTAAAGACAATGGTTTTATACCTCATATACG
>JAZUGM010000235.1:0-3076 GCA_045641205.1 Thermoguttaceae bacterium | reverse complement strand
AAACCGATATTGCGCGTTCGGCTGAACTCCCGTTGCGACGCGCGAAGTCGCGTTGGCGTCCATTATCTGCGCAAGACGCCAAGTCGCGCCCCCGTCCGTAGAGTATTCGACGCGAAAACCCGTTTCGTTCGTCGAATTGTCTTTCCAACTAATCGTAACGCTTCGAGACTTCGCGTCGTAAGTTCCAATCGTCAAATCGCTTGGAGCAATTAGTTCTACTTTCGTATTCAACGTTTCAGAACACGCCCAAGCGGAATAAGAATTTCCGTATATTGCGCAGACGCGGAACTGATATTCCGCGTTCGGTTGAACGCTAGTCGCGATACGCGACGTCGCGTTGGCGTCCATTATTTGCGCAAGACGCCAAGTCGCGCCCCCGTCCGTCGAATATTCGACGCGAAACCCCGTTTCGTTCGTCGAATTATCCTTCCAACTAATCGCTACGCGTCGAGTCGTCGCGTCGTAAGTTCCGAGCGTCAAGTCGCTAGGAGCGATTAGCTCGACTTTCGTACTCAACGTTTCGGAATAAGTCCAAGCGGAATAAGAATCTCCGTAAAGGGCGCATACGCGGAACTGATATTCCGCGTTCGTCTTGACGCCCTTCGCAACGCGCGACGTCGCGTCGGCGTCCATTATTTGCGCAAAACGCCAAGTCGCGCCGCCGTCCGTCGAGTATTCGACGCGAAACCCCGTTTCGTTTGTCGAATTGTCCTTCCAACAGAGCGAAACGCTTCGAGTCGTCGCGTCGTAAGTTCCGAGCGTCAAGTCGCTAGGAGCGATCGGAATCGACCTATTCCTCGCGTCGTCGGAACGCAACGAAGTATTACTCGCAACGATCATATAAGCCCCTAAACTTGCGTAATCGGAATAAATCGTCTTTCCTGCAATCTCCAGTCCCGTTCCCTCGACGCTAAGAAAGTACGTTCCGGGCGTTCGTCCTTCCATATCGACGAACGCCGACGTGGAATCGGACGGATCGAACGTTTGAATTAATTCTCCAGAAGCGTCGTAAAGTTTGACGAGCGCGTCCAAATTGGTAATTCCTTCAATTCCGCCGATCTTCAAATTTAACGCGCCGCCGTCGTATTGGAACTTAAAAAAGTCGACGTCGGTATTCCGTTCGATAACGCCGCTTGCGCAAATTCCAGTCGAATCGACAGAAATCGAAGTTGCCTCCGTTATCGTGTCGCCGACGTCGTCGGAACGATAATCAAAGCCGTTTCGCGACGTAATGATTGCAAGGTCGTCCTCGGAGTTGTTCGCATCGACGTATTCGCCCTTGCTCCACTGCGTCAGCGAACAATAGTAACCAGCCCCCATAATCGCGCACCAGTCGTCGGTTCCGTAATAATACTCGTTGTTCTTATCGCCGTCGTGGCTCAGTCCCAAAGAATGACCGACTTCGTGCGAAATCGCCTCGGCGACATATTTTGTCGCGTTCAAACCTCCTGCGAAAATATACGCGGGCGTGTCGCTGTTCGCTTCGAAACTGCCGACGTAAGCGATTCCCCCGCAAAGGTTCGCAACCCAAGAGCCGTCGCCGCCGATGCAAACGCGAATTCCATACGACTCGTCGTTCTTGTCGCTTTTAATTAGCGCGTCAAGAGACGGTTCGACCGTCGTAACGTTGACGTTAAAGGGCGCAAAGTCTTCCGATACGCGAAGCCAAATTTCATAAATTGACTTGAGTTCTTCGTTAGAAAAGGAATCTACGTTAGAATCGAAATCATACGCCGGCGTGACAATCTCGCCGTAACCTCCGTACTGTTGCCAATAGGTTCCGTGTGAATCAACGTGCCCGGTAAAATCCAAATAAATAGTATAAGTCGAAGTTGGAATACTACTTAACCCAAAAATAAAGTCTTCCGTCGGCGTCTCAGGATTTTGACCTTCCGCAAGAAGTAAGGCGTCGATCGCGTCGGAAAGTTCGTTGTTTTGAGACGCGATCGCTTCGAGTTCAGTCGAGCGTTCATAAGCGGGCAAAATCTCCGTCTTGGGAATCAAAGCGTCGTCGATCCAAGACGTCGCGGAAAGCATTTCGCGATTTTCAAGAGATTCGAATCGAAGTCGACGTTTTTTGGGAGATCTATTCCGAACGATCCAAACGCGTGAATTAGAGCGACTACGCGCGTTAGCGAAAAGAAAATTAAGCGTTTTTTTAAGGTTCATACGTCTACTGCTTCATTGAAGGCGTCGCGTTTGGTCTTTTATGAGAGAAGAGATTAGCGGCGACGAGCGTTGTAAAAAGGGAACGGCTTTCGAATCGCGCCAAGCGTCCCGAACTTAGACGAAAGACGCCGACTCGATTTAAACAAAACACCCAATTATAAACGTTGCTATCCCGCCGTAACGAAAAAAGTTCCTTTTTTCTTAAAAAAAACGGCAAATTCTTGAGAAACGCATAAAATTCAGCGAGCGACGCCCTCTCTGTAAACAAAATTGTTGTTTTCCGCAGAAGAAGACGCGTCTTTCTCCCTTTTGTTCCTATGGCGCGTCTGAAGAAAAAAATGATAAAAACCTCGTCTTTCTCGTTTCAACGCAAGAGGGGGTAGAGACAAAAACAGAATTAATATTAAAATTGAAGAGATCGAAGCCGACGGAGCCCTATTGCGTTCGCGTCGTTTTTTAACCAATACGATAGAAAAGTAACGACGAATGTTAGAAAATATCAACGATCCTTCCCAGTCCGATTCGTTAACGCCCGAAGGCGAACTCGTTTCGAACAATCCCGTCGTCGACGCGTCTTCGGCGATAGAAGCGAACGACGCGCCGACGCCCGACGTGGAATCCGAAGCGCCCGTTCCCTTCCCCGTCCCCGACGACTTGCAAGAAGAAGGCGCGCAAGAACAACTCGGGTCGAGTTCCCTTGAAGAAGCTCTTGAAAAATATGGAATCGAACTTTCTCGAAAAAAAGTCGAGCTTTTGAAGACGTATTGCGACTTGCTTTGGCTGTGGAACGAACGCTTGAATCTTACGCGCCACACGACCTTCGACAAATTCGTTTCTCGAGATTTGGTCGATTCGATACGTTTGGCCGAACAGTTGCAAAAGGGAGAACACGTCCTTGACGTCGGTT
>JAZUGM010000234.1:0-2014 GCA_045641205.1 Thermoguttaceae bacterium | reverse complement strand
GTCGAATTAAGCGCGATCGGAATCGCCCAATCGGCTTTGCCCTTCGAAACTTCCTTGACGTAAGAGGCGGGCACTTCGCCGATCAACGTCGCGCCGTTGCGCCAGTCGTGCTTGAGAATCTTTTCCTCGGGCACGGAACCGAACATCCACCGATTTTGCTCCGGGGTGTGCGGAAGATGCTGTCCCAACGTCGGAATAACGTAGACGTCGGCGCTCGGCGAGAAAATTTTGTACAATTCTTCCGTAATCATTCCGGCGCCGCTATGCGCGCGCGTAATGTCGGGCGGCAACAACAAGACGCGTTTCGGATCGCGGCAAATTCTTTCTCGCGCTTCTTCCGCCGCGCGACGCGCCGCTTCTAACACTTGCTCTTTAGAAAGAGCGCCCTTTTCGCAAAACCAAGACATTCGACAATTCCCTTAATAATAACGAAACGACGTCGGACTTGAACGTCTAGTCAAGACGCGACGACGCGACGAATAAAACATATCGATCCAACGATTAACGACGTATCTTATCGACGACGTCGAACAAAATATCGCGAAACTCTTGCGGCGAAGTCTCGTCGAGCGTCTTGCCTTTGCGGTTCAACGTCTCGTTGACTTTAACCGCCGTCTCTTGCATTACGGCGTGCGTCTCTTCGCTGCCGCCGACAAGCGTGAAATTCTTTCCGCGCGTCAAGCGCTTGTCGCCGTCGGTATTGTCGAGTCCGACGCCCAACATTTGCGCGCGACGAGGAGCTTGCGAACTAGATCGAGACATATTGCTTTTCACGTCGTTTTCTCCCTACTACGCTTTGATTTTGAAAGACGACGCGCTTCGAGCGACTCGAAAACGCGTCGACGCCGTTCGATTAACGCGCCGATTCGTCGAACGTTCAGCCGTTAATACGTCCTTCCAATTCGGCGACAAGCTCGTCTTTCTTAACGCGAGTCTGTTCCAACGTGTCGCGGTTACGCAACGTGACCGTGCCGTCTTGCAACGTTTGACCGTCGACCGTAATGCAGAAAGGCGTGCCGATTTCATCTTGGCGACGATAACGACGTCCGACGGCGCCCTTTTCGTCGTACTGAACCGCCATACGTTTTTTCAATTCGCCGTAAATTTCCGACGCGATCTCCGGCATGCCGTCCTTCTTGACGAGCGGGAAAACCGCCGCTTTGATAGGCGCGAGACGAGGATGCAATTTCAAGTAAACGCGCTCTTCTTCTTTGCCCGCCTCGGACGTCGGAGCTTTGTCGACTTTGTACGATTCGCACAAGAACGCGAGCGTCGCGCGGTCGGCGCCGGAACTAGGCTCGATGACGTGCGGAATAAAGCGCTCTTTGCGCAAGTCGTCGTAGTACGACATATCCTTGCCCGAGCCGCGCCACTTAGGAGCGCCGTTCGCGTCTTTTTCCAAGACGAGCGAATCGCCTTCGCGGACAAGTTTGCCTTCAGAATGAGAGCGCAAGTCGAAATCGCCGCGGTGCGCGACGCCTTCCAATTCGCCAAACTCCCCTTCGGGCAGGAACGGAAACGCGTATTCAATATCGGCGGTTCCGACCGAATAGTGCGCCAATTCGGCTTTTTCGTGTTCGCGCATTCGCAGTCGTTCGCCGGCGAGTCCCATGTCGACGTACCACTGGAACCGACGGTCGCGCCAGAAACGATACCATTGTTCCGATTCGGACGGATGGCAGAAAAATTCGATTTCCATTTGTTCGAATTCGCGACTGCGGAACGTGAAGTTTCGGGGCGTGATTTCGTTGCGGAAGCTCTTGCCGATTTGACCGACGCCAAAGGGCACGCGAATGCGCGCGCTGTCGACGACGTTTTTGAAATTGACAAAGATGCCTTGCGCCGTTTCGGGACGCAAAAACGCGGCGTCTTCTTCGCCTCCGAGCGCGCCGACGATCGTTTTGAACATCAAATTGAATTCGCGAGGTTCCGTCAGCGTGCCGACGTGTTTCGCGTCGGGTCCGAGAACGTTCGAAAAATCGCCGTTTTCAAAGGAGTCGATTCCGGCGACTTC